>JAYTRM010000101.1:0-2879 GCA_043746165.1 Bdellovibrionales bacterium
GTCCATCGATGGCGTCGCCCGCGACGCTGATGCCGCCCATGGCGAGGACATCATCGTTTTTAAACACATGGGGGCCAATGCGAATCACCGTAAAATCTGAAGTTCCACCGCCGAGGTCGACAACCAACACTTTCTGAGTCGTGGTCAGTCTGCGCCTCAAATCAAAAGCTGCAGCGAGGGGCTCTGGTAAAAACGAGACTTCACGAAAGCCGGCGATTTCAGCTGCTTTCTGGAGGCGATGGACGGCGAGGGCATCTTTGACTGGATCTTCGGAAAACTTGGCCGGTCGTCCTAGGAGAAGTCGGGTCACCTCAAAGCCGAGTGCACTGGACGCACGCTTGCGCATTTCGAGAAGGAAAAAACCGATAAGGTCTTCCAGCCTAACGAGCCGATTATCAATCCAGGAGCCGAGGAAGCTTTCAGACGGCAGGTATTTTTTTACAGAGCGCACCAGTCGGCCTTCACCCTGCTGGGCCGTGTACTCAGCAATCGCTTGATGTCCATAAAAGCATTGATCGCTGCTCGGAAAAAACAGAACACTGCGGAACACGGTCGCATCTGGAGCTGAGGGGTCTATGCTCAGCGGTGCCGTGACCTTATTTGGGCCCGCTGCCGCGACCAGGCTATTTGAAGTGCCGTAGTCGATCGCAAGGATGACTTCGTCCGGATTTGGAAAGTCGGTTTGAAATTGAGTGGGACGCATGACTCATGGTAGTTTGTATTTGATGTCGATACCATCACTTTCAAGAGACGAATCCGCGACTATTAAGATTTCTGGCCCGCTGCTCGTCGGCGCAGCTGTCATTATCGATGGTGGTCGCTGCCTCATCTCGCAGAGGCTAGCACACGCGAAAATCGGGGCTGGCAAGTGGGAATTCCCGGGAGGCAAAGTTGAGCCCGGAGAAGACCCGCGGCAAACGGTCGAGCGTGAAATTTCTGAGGAACTCGGGCTAGAAATCGAAGTTGGCGAGCTCTTTGATGTCGTTTCACACGTCTATCAGGAAGCCTCTCAGGAAGCACAGACGCACGTCGTTCTCATCGCTTACTTTTGCAGACTTCGCAGCAAAACAGCAGCCAAAGCCATAGGAGTCGCCGAGGTGAAATGGATCACGAGCGAAGAGTTTTCTCTTTTTGACTTTGCGGCGGCTGATCAGCCACTCATCGAGGAGTTGGTAAAGCGACTGAGATAGCGGCGGTGAAGGTTTTTATCGCCGTAAGTGTCGACGCTATCAGCGAGATCGGCCTCCGAGTACCCCGATGAAAAACCGCAAACTTCAACGGCTCGATCGACGGGCTCATTGACCAAGCGGTATTCGATTCGCCAGGTGCGGTAACAGAGGCGATGAGGAATATCTGGCGTCGAGCTCACGATGACTCGCTTTCGCTCATCGTCGGTCGGGTCAAATTCAAGACTGGCAAACAAAAATCCACGAATTTGGCTAAGGCCTCCTTCGCCTTCAAGCCAAGTCAGCTGGCGAAGTGCCTGCTCAGTTAAGACTACGTGGTAGGCCTGGTCCGCAAGATCCTGGGCCCAGCCGGCTTTTGCTTCTGGAAATGCGTCGGCGTAAGGCAGATAAGGCTTAAGATCATATACGGGCGAGCCGTCGAGGAGATCGAAACCGCGTACCGTGACGTCAAGTCTTTCGATCGAGACAAGTTCGACTGAGCTGAGACCGAGCGGGTTGGGTCGATGAGGCGACCTCGTTGCAAATACACCTTGTTTAACCCGGGGGCCGCGTGGTGGCATCACCATCGGTTTCCAGCTGGCGTTGTGATGAAACCCAAACAGAATCCAGATCCGCGAAAATTCGCTGAGGCCGCGCAGGCTCTGCTCAAAACCCTGTCCTGGACGGAGGCGAATAACACCTTCAGAAGGTGAGGAATTGAGATTGCCTTGCCTTCTTGCTTCATAGCGGTGAATCGCTTTGCAGTGGAAGGTGCCGATCGGGAGCAGGCGCGAGCCCTGGAGTGGATCGTGGCGGGAAGAAATATAATCTTGAGCGGCTAGGGCGAAAGCGATTGCGACATTGACGGAATTTTTGCGACCACGCAGCGGAATGCGAGCGATGTGGTCGACATTTTTGAGAGTCTGCGGATCGAGTCCAAAGCGCTCATTGCCAACGAGAATCGCGGCCCGTTCGGGCCAACGAAAGCTGCCAATAGATTCAGCGCCCTTGGCAGTTTCAAGCCCTACGATGCTATAGCCCTCCGCGCGGGCGGCAGTGATTGCCTCGTCGACGTTTTGTAGTTTGCTCCATGCAATATGGTTTTGCGCGCCCATGCACGTCTGTGCGGTCTTGGCATCGTCAGGAGTTGACGTGTAGCCGCACAGGTAGGCGCGCTCGAGGCCTAGGGCCTCGGCTGTACGGATGATTCCGCCGACGTTAAAAGCAGAGCGAATGTTTTCTGCGATGACGGCAAGATTTAAGGTCTGGCGAATTTCGAGTGGCCCCGCATCGCCTGTTTCGATCTCGATCCCAGTGGTGGTTATTTGCTCAGGCATTTGGTCATCTCGAAGTTCGCTTCGACTGAGGCGTTCAAACGGCACGAGGATGCCCTCTAGGTGCTGCGGAGTCATCTCTGCTGAAAGCTTTTGCGCGTAAGGAGAAAGGCGCCTGAGGCGTAAGGAATCGGAAGTCTCGAGCAATGCAATTTGACCGACCAATTTTTGCAGGATTTCGAGGCAGGCAGGAGCCTTGGAACTCCAATTTTTCTCAAGCTCGTGACCGCTTGCTAAAATCTCTTGTAAAGCGTGAAGCTCCCAAGTCCGGAGAGGCTTTATTGCATGCTTATCGGAAAAGCGTACCCAGTCAGCCAAATGTGATATACGCTATCTCAAGGGTGAGAAATGGCGTACGTCAGACTAAGTCCGGGTGAGT
>JAYTRM010000102.1:0-4850 GCA_043746165.1 Bdellovibrionales bacterium
GGCGATTGGTGTATTTTTGTCGCTCGCAATGTCCACATTGATGGTCAACATGCCGCGTAACGCAAACGGCGTCCAGTTTTCAACGTGTCGGATTTCCGCGATTTATGCCAGGCGATTTCCTGGTCTTCTGCCACTCCTAAGAGCTTGAGCAGCGGTTAGGCTAAACGCGACAAAAACTAGCGTCCTTTCAGGCCGCGCGTTTTTGTCGCTTTTAGGCTAGGCGGGTGGCCGTTTCAAAGCTCTTTGATCCTTCTCAAAGCTGTTGCAAATAACCGTTCAGCGCGGTCGATCGTATTCGCCCGCCACAGCGGCTCATCGGGAGCAAACAAATCCATGTAAGACGCGAGAGCGCGACGTTTTGCGCCCGCGGTAAGATAGCCGTGGTGGTAACCCTGATTTTCGGTCACCAGGCGCCCGAGGGTGCGAAGTTTATCCCAGCCGCTATTGCCAATGGTGCCGAATTCGACCGTGACGGAGATTGCGGTCTTTCCCGTGCTTGCGGCTAGATTCAGCATGAAATCGTTAGAGTCTCCAACGGTATCGTAGAAGCCTTCGGTAGTCGAGGGCGTCCAGGCGGCAAAGGACCTGAGTTCGTCTTCGCGAAAAATATGCGAACTCAATTGCAAATCCTGCGGGTGGCTGAAGTTGCCGGGAATTAAATGCATTTGGTAGCGATCACCGATACCCGTGTGCAGATCAAAGCAGATCAAATTTTCGTAATCGAGAAGCTCTTCTTTGAGATGTTTGATGAGGTCGGCGATCTGAGGTTCTAGTCCTTGTCCGCCATACTCGAGACCCTCGGGAAATTCAAATTGCCCGAACGCAATCGCCTGAACGAGTTCGGGTGCCGACATTTTACTGAAAGCCCTGAGCCTGGCAATCCGCGCAAGGGGTTTGAGCCAGTCAATGATGGGATCTACAACGGGCACGCTCGGCGCGAGGGCCGAGGCCAGCCTTTGGTAATTCGGGTTTTCTGTTTTAAACATGTCTGGCGAAGGCGCGAAGTTGCGATTGAGATTGACGTTGCCTTCAGTGGATCTGCGGACGTTTTTGAAACCGTACGGATTCATGCTGTGAGCGAGCATGTAACCGTTTTCGTCGCAATCAAGCTGCAGCGCAAATTTGTTGAGGAGCATCAGCTGAATCGCGCTGCCAGTGTAACCTTCGACTCCATGTATGCCCGACATGACAACGATTAGATTTTTCTTTTTGCGAGCAGCCGGAATGACGAGGTATTCGACGGAGAGATCGCGCTCGGTTCCCGATGGAACTTCAAAAGTGCGCGTTTTGGCCCTTGGGATCCTAGTCTGTAATAGACCCGAGGCTTCGCGAAACCGAGCACGGGCAGTCGCGTACGAGTCACTGTAAAATCGGCTGAGGTCTAGACTACACGTCGGCTTCATTGAGAGCCCTCATTCGAGCAGGAATTCAAAGTCGCGTTGGGTGAGCGCTGTTGCCGTCAGTTGGCCCAGGTCCGAATCTCGTTCGGTATTTGAAAACATAGCATCAAAGCGTTTCGACTTAATGTCTTTGAGCACTTCGATTTTTTCCTCAACCGAATCCTTGATGATGTAACGGTAAACTTGCACAGTCTTCGTCTGGCCGATGCGGTGGGCGCGATCGGTCGCTTGATTTTCGACGGCCGGATTCCACCACGGCTCGATGTGAAAGATGTAGCTGGCTTTAACTAAGTTGAGGCCGACGCCGCCAGTTTTTAGCGTCATCAGCATCACGGCGCCACCATCGAATTCTTGAAACTGGCGAATTTTGCGCTCGCGCGCAAGCCGGGTGTCGGATCCACAAATGTCAAAGATCGGCACCTTTGCAGCCGCAAGTCCAGTGCGGATTCTTTCAAACGTCGCCAAGAATTGGGTAAAGACCAGCGCGCTTGCGCCCGCCGCCGTGAGTTCTTTGAGAGCCTCAATCAGAGTCGAAATCTTTGGCGGCTCGCCGCTGTATTTCACGCCTGGGATCGATGAAGGGTCCGAGCACACTTGTCTCAGACGCAAAAGTGCCGTGAGCATCTGCAGCTGGCTCTTGGCTTCACCCTGCTTGGAGATGGCGGTGCGCACTTGATCATTATAGGCGGTCGCGATGTCGCGATAGATTTGCTTTTGCTCTTCTTCGAACGGAAGTTTGACGGTGGCTTCGATCTTCGGCGGTAGCTCGTGCATCACTTGCGACTTTGTTCGGCGCAGAATGAGCGGTTTTGTCTTCATTCGCAGAAAATCAATGTCTTCACGCAAGACACGAACAGGATTGACGTATTTTTCACGGAATGACGGAAGATCTCCAAGGGCGCCGGTGACGATAAGGTCAAAGAGCGAATACAATTCACCGTAGTGATTCTCGATTGGTGTGCCAGTGAGGCAAAGCTTAAACGAGGCCGCCAGTTTGCGGGCGGCGGTCGTGCGTTTGGTCGTGATATTTTTCAAATTCTGAGCTTCGTCAAGAATCAGCATCGACCAGCTGACTTGCTGAAAAAACTCGGCGTTTTCTTGCAGTAACCCGTAAGTGCAAATGACCATTCCGTCAGAATTATTTTTAAGAAAATCCAACGTCGATTCGGCCTCGCGGCTGGAGAAAATCTTCACTGGCATCTGCGGCGCAAAACGTGTCGCCTCCGATAACCAATTGTAGGTGAGCGAAGTTGGCACTAAAACAAGGCATGCCCCCATGCGGTTTTCGACACGCAGGCTTTCGAGAAAGGCCAGGCTTGTCACGGTTTTTCCCAGCCCCATGTCGTCGGCAAGAATACCGCCGAGGCCCAGGCGATGAAGATCGCGAATCCACTGCACGCCGGTCTTCTGATAAGGCTGAAGCTCGGTCATGAAGCTCGCTGGGATTTCCATGGGTGGACGAACTTGATCTAGCGAATCGTAAAACTGGCAAATCTCGTCCCAACGGCTACCGCCGCGAATCTTCACGCCGCTTGCGCGGAGTGCTAGCAGTTCGAGAGTTTGACTGCGCGGCAAATGATAATAAGTGTCTTCGGTTTTTCGCCTTTTTGAGCGCGTGAGCCCGGCGTTATGGGCCTGGATGCCTGACCAAAATTGCGTGAGCCGTTGCAGACTTGGCAGCTCTTCACGTTTCACGCGATAAAGGCGACCTCGAAATTCTAGAAGGCCTTCGCGCGACAGACGAATGGCCTGTTCACCAGTGATCTCGTCACCTTTGAAAAAGAATTTGGGATGAAGTTCAAACCAATCAATCTTGTGGCCGGCAGTCGGAACCGAAGCTTCGGGATCGCTCCCTTCGTGCAAGGTAAATTCTGGACGGAACTCGCTCGCGCTGAATTCCTCGACTTCCTTGCCATCGATCGAAATCGTGAAACCTTCGCGCAACAGATTTAAAACTTCAGTGCCGTGGGGCGGGCGCACTTGATCTGGAAAAATATAGCGTTCATTAATGCCCGGCTGATAAATCAGGCGTGCGTTGATTTCAGATGAAACCTTGCCGCGAACTGCGACGTCCTCTCTTTCAGGATTCTGTCGCCCGCTGAGAAAGTTTTCAAATGACTTCGCGCGTGCCTTGGTAAAGCAGCTGCCTTGGGTCAGTTGAGCCAGGTCAGAGACCATCGCAAAGAACAACTGCACCACCGTGCGCGACACTCCGCTCAAAGAGAATTCGCCTTGCGGAAGGTAAATCGACAAATCGCGTCCTTTGAAATCGGCCACAACTTGGCGAACGAAACCTTCGATGAGCGTAAGGACGTTTTTTGAGCAGAGCTCGCCGAGGCTTCCGCTCTGCAGAGGCCAACCCTCCGATTTGAGAATCAGGGCACCGAGTCTGATGAAAAGCGACTCACAAACGTCTTGTTCAGACTCGCACACAGTGCCGTCGGATAGGGGGCGCCCCAGGGCGAAATTTGCGGCCTCAAAAAAGATGAGCGTCGAGTAGCCGACGCTTTTGAGGATCTTAAGATCACGTTCTCGCTTGAGCCCGCGCCTTGCGTGCGCGATTTGCGTGTTCGAATATCCGGTCGTAGCCCCGAGACCGAGCTGCATGTTGAAAAGCAAGTAACTTGAGCTGGCCGGTAAGCCGTGCATCTCAAGCACTCCAAAGTCTGTCGCGATATCGAAGGATAAGTGAAAACTTCCGTCACCCGTGATACCGAGGCGAGGCTTAATATTTTCGCTCGCAATGTGGAAAGTTCTAGGATGGACGGGGAGCTGCGCGTCCGGGTCGTCCCAAAGATCCTTGATCTCCGAAATCGAAGATTGAATATTGCTGTGACCTGAGAGATGCAGCGAGAGCCCGGATTCGTGGGGATTAAGTGGCAGTCGGGTTTTGATTCTCTGCAATTGATCAGCAAAGCCATGAAAAATAAGCCTGCGTCCTGCGACGTCGACAAACAGCGACTGCGCTAAGCCGTGCAAATCTCCGAGGCGTTGCGGATCGAGTTCAACTCGCGCTCTGCCATAGTGGACACCCGACACCGGCTCGGGGAGCTCCGTTGAAATACGCCACGGGCCCCATGCTTGGCTCCCGAGATCGACTGTTTCGATCAAGGCTACTCGACGCTCGTGATCGACACTGACGTCGTGAGCAAAGTAAATTTCAACGGCTTCAACCTCAGAATTTTGCCGAGCCAGGCGGCCAGTGCGGGCGGCCGCTACAAGAACGCTGACCATGGCCTGATCGGCTTCAATTTGCCAGTGCGGTACGCGCGGTGGACGAATTCGTTCGCGAAGATCAGATGTGATGTTCACGGTCAGCGGCAATAAATGCCGCGGCACCATTTTCGAGTAGAGATGATAGAGAATCTGGTTTCCTGGAAGAATCAAGCCGTCACTGAAGCGATACTGAAGCAGCCGTCCATAAGAATCGAGCTTCTCGCTCGATTCGTG
>JAYTRM010000103.1:0-11880 GCA_043746165.1 Bdellovibrionales bacterium
CGGACGGAGCGGCGACTGCTGCACTGGAGCCGAGTACCAGTAAAGTTGCCAACGATAATAGCTGACGCATAATAACCCCCTTTAAAGAGTCGGACCAAATTTGCGTGTGTGATATCAAGTGTCATGACGGAGCTCAAGTGAAATTAACTTGTTTTCCATAGCATTAGATTCCTTGGCCATCAAAGTGGGCTTGGGGTATCTCCAGGTCGATGAACAAAAAACCAAGCTTTGAAAATAGCCATGCGCGTCATAAAGCGCCTCCTCAAAAAATCCGGTCTGAGGGCCCCCGGCCCCCGAGCACCTCCCGCACCGAAATGAGCGAGACTGCGAGTTACGAGTTTTTTCTGATCTGCCAGCCAGGCTTTGAAGATCTGCTGCTGGCAGAGCTCGGAGCATGGAACTTGGGGCCGCAACTGAATCCGCAAATAGAACGTGGCGGCGTAACCGTGACTGCGACGCTGAGCTATGGATTTGCTCTCAACCAAATTTTGCGTATTCCCAATCGCATCTTACTTCGCCTCGCCGATTTTGGCTGTCGAGACTTTCCGAAACTCTATAAAAAAATGGCGGCTTTCCCCTGGGAAAATTGGCTACCAGCCAATCAAAAATTGATGTTTTCGGCGAGTTCCTCAAACTCCTGGCTCAAAATAAAAAAACGCATCGAGGAAACTTGCAGCGAAGGTCTAAAGGCTCGGCTGAAGTCAATCGGCTCAAAGCCGCTCGCCCAGTCGCTAAGCCAGTCGCCGACTGATCAGGTGCCGATCGAGGTGCAGATTCGTTTTGTCGACGACGTGTGCACGGTGAGCTTGGATACGTCTGGAGAGATTTTGCATAAGCGCGGAAGCCGCCCGCTTTCTTCCCTAGCTCCCCTTCGGGAATCAACTGCTGCCGCACTTTTGCGTCTCATGATTCGTCATTCGCGGCACAACCCGCCGCACGAGTTGGTCGATCCGATGACGGGTTCAGGTACGTTTCTCATTGAAGCAGCACTTTTGAATCGACAGCTGACGGATCGGGAGTTTGCCTTTACGCGATTGACGAAAGTGATAGCGCCGCACCAGTTCCCTGACCGCCCTCAGGATCTGTTTGCGAAGTTTGTCGGTTTCGACAGCAACAGTCGCATCCTCGAGGCTGCCAGAGAAAATCTCGCGAAGATTAAGACTCAAGTGAAAGGAAGTCCGCAGGTCGAATTGCGGGCTGAGGATTTTCTCAAGGCTGAGCCTTTACTCGCCGGTTGTGACCGTTGGCTGATCGCCAATCCTCCGTACGGTGAGAGAATCGCAGTCGATCGACCACTGAAGCAGTTTTATGAATCGCTCATGGCGGCTTCCGAAAAAGTAGCACGGCCAAGTGTCAGTTGTTTTATTTTTCCAGAATCCATCGGTCCGAGCAGCCTTCGTCATCCCGAAAATTGGCTGCTCTGCGAGCAATTGAAGTTTTCCAACGGTGGAATTCCGGTGGTGGCCCACTGCTACGTCACCCGGTCGGATTGAGCGGAGTGTTGTTACTTTGCTGAGCGACTGAACGCTTCGCTTGAGAAAATTTATTTAACAAGACGATCAGTAAAGCCGCTGCGGCAAGACCAAGGCAGATCAAACGAAATCGTCCGAAATAATGCAAGATCGGCTGGCCGTAGTAAGCAACCAAGAAAATCTGCGTCGGCACCGAAATTCCAGCCGCAATTGCGTCGACTAGCAAAAACTTCCAGCGCGAGAGTTTCATCGCTCCGCACGTCAAGTGCCCCGGGAAACGCACGCCTGGCGTAAAGCGAAAAACAAATACCGCCCAGTAACCGTATTTCCACATCCATCTTTGCACGGACTTGAATCTTTCAGGTCTCACATGCCGCGAAAACCAACCGAGACGGAAAAGTCTGGGGCCAAGAAATTGGCCAATACTAAAAATCAGGTAATCGGAGCCAATCACCGCAAAAAAAGCGACGGTGGCAAGAATGCTTACGTCCACTTGAGGCGAGTCAGGCAATGGCGGTGGAAAATGCAACGGATCTCGCGACATGTAGGCAATCAGACCCGAGCTTACGAGAATAATTTCTTCAGGCAAGGGAAGACCAAATGCGCTGAGCACCATGAAAAGGCAAACCGCTCCGTAAACGAGGAGCGGTTGATGCGCGTACTGCGAGAAAAATGAAGAAATTAGGTGACTCATCTTAGCTCATTATACTCGGTCTGAGCCCGACCCCACTAGTCTGGTTGCGCATCGACCTTCAATCAGCCGTAGCTAGCAGCCGCTAGCTGGCATCCGTTTCTGCGCCAAGACCGAAATCCAGACTTCAGCTCTTGGCTTACTTTCTTTTAACCGACTTGATCACGACGGCGGTCACCGGAACGTCATCGTATGGTGGCTTGCTCTTGGTCGGAACGGCTTTGATCTTTTCGACCACGTCCATGCCACTCGCGACTTTGCCAAAGACTGCGTAGCCGTAGTGGGCTGCGTCGGTTCCGCTATTGTCGAGAAACGGATTGTCTTTAACATTGATAAAGAACTGCGAAGTCGCGCTATCGACAACGTTGGTTCGCGCCATCGCCAAGGTTCCGCGGACGTTTTTGAGGCCATTAGTGGCTTCGTTTTTAATCTGCGCCTGAGTTGGTTTTTGCACCATCGCCTCAGTGAAGCCACCACCCTGAATCATGAAGTTGCTAATGACCCGGTGGAAAACTGTTCCATTGTAAAATCCATCGTCGGCATATTTGAGAAAGTTAGCGGTCGAAATCGGGGCTTTATCGGCAAAAAGTTCGACTTCGATCGTGCCGAGAGAAGTTTCAATGATCACGGTCGGATTTTTGGTTTCAGTCACTTTATCTCCTTGTTTTGCTTGGGCGTTCCCAACCAAGAGGCTGGCGATCAGTACTGCAGACAATAGACCACTCACGCGTGCCATCATGTTTCGGACTCCTTCAGTTATTCCACTTCGAGTCGGCAGTTTTATAACGTTTGGCCGAGAACGCAAGCTCACCTTGATCGTGATTTGCTGCGGCGTCGGTTGTTGAGTGGTGTTGGCCCTACCGATTGACTCCCACCTCCGGAGGATGAACTCTCAAATGAGTCCTTACCGACGGAGAATCGATGCCAGGAATTCACCCCAACTTCATTCAGGATGCACCACAAACCAGCAATCTCTTTGAGTGCGACCTGATCCTGAAGAGTTATTTTCAACATGTCATGCCGAGGGAAATTTGGACTGCGGTTGCACCTCAGTTGAGCAGGTTTGGAGAGCGCTGCGCAGGTGAAATTGCGGCTCTGGGCCTTCAGGCGGAATCACAGCCTCCCCAGCACGTTCCGTACGATGCATGGGGGCGCCGCATCGATCACATCAAGGTGTGCCCAGCTTGGGAGTGTCTGCACGAAATTTCAGCTGAAGAGGGCCTTGTGGCCATCGGCTACGAGCGGCGTGAAGGCGAGTATTCAAGACTCTATCAATTTGCCAAACTTTTTCTTTTTCATCCGTCATCTGCGTTTTACTCCTGCCCTCTTGCGATGACAGACGGTGCTGCGCGGGTGATTGAGCTTTTTGGGTCCGCGCGGCTGAAAGCCGGCGCGTTTGTTCATCTCACTTCGCGCGATCCCAAGAAGTTTTGGACCTCGGGTCAGTGGATGACCGAAAAGACTGGAGGCTCAGACGTTTCGGGCACTTCGACAATCGCACAAAAAGATGGCGGGGGATTCCGTCTTTTCGGAGACAAGTGGTTCACTTCGGCGACGACCTCGCGTTTGACGATGGCGCTAGCTAAAGTCGAAGGCGCGACCGATTCTCGCGAGGGTTTAAGTCTGTTTGCGCTTGAGCTTCGCGATGCCGCAGGTAACCTTGATCACATCCGTGTCAACCGGCTCAAGGATAAATTGGGAACGAAAGCGTTGCCGACGGCCGAGCTTACGCTCGAAGGTGTTCCGGCAGAAATGATCGGCGGAGTCGGTGAGGGCGTAAAGCGAGTTTCGTCGATTCTCAACATTACCCGTCTTTACAATTCGGTGACTGCGCTTGCTGCTATGGCGCACGCTCTGCAGCTTGCAAAAGATTATTCAGGCCGGCGCACGGCCTTCGGACGAAAGCTCATGGAGCACCCCCTCCACGTGACAACTCTGGCTCGGTTACAAGTCGAATACGAAGGATGTTTTGTTCTCGGCTTTCACCTCCTCCATCTTTTGGGGCGAGAAGAAACCGGGCGGGCGAGCGGCGAGGCGAGAGAAGAAGAGAGCGCCATCTTGCGACTGCTCACGCCCGTAATCAAGCTATGGACCGCCAAGCAGTGCTTACTCACAGTCAGTGAAGTGATCGAGTGCTTCGGAGGCTCGGGCTACATTGAAGACACCGGTATTCCGCGTCTTTTGCGAGATGCGCAGGTGTTTTCAATTTGGGAGGGGACGACCAATGTTCTCAGTCTCGATGTCCTTCGTGCTCTTGCTAAAGACCAAGCCCTTGAGCCTTATTTTAAACTGGTCGAGTCAAGACTAGCCAAAGTCAGTGATGCTCGGCTTTCCGGCGAAGTCACGCAGGTAAGGCAAGCGATTTCTGAGCTCGGCAAGCAGTCTCAAACGAGTGCCGACCAGCAAGAAGCCCAAGCGCGGGATTTCGCATTTGCGCTGGCAAGGACGTACGCGGCTTCACTTCTGCTGGAACTGGCAAGTCAACCGGGTGGAGATGGCCTACGTCGCGAACGAATGCGGCTCGTCAGCCAACAGTTTTGCAGGTTGCCGCTGGCTCAGTTCACGGGAGCCAGCCAGCCCGATGATCTCCGAAAAATTTTGTCGATCTGAAACTGTCAAAGGAGTGCCGACCGGGCGAAGGCCTTTTGACGGTGCCGAAAATTTGACATGGACGTTAGGGAAAAACTTAAGTTCACAATCAATTCAATAAGTGATGGCAACTGCGAACGCGGATGCCGCAGCTTGGGCAGTGAGCTTCCTCGCGAACCTTAAGAGCAGCCAGATCGACCTGGTGGTGAATTTCGAGCTCGGTCTCGCACATGGCGCAGGTTAGTTGCTCAGAGATAAATTGCAACTGCAGGTTAGAGAGATCTATAGACTCAGCTTTGTTGTCGTGGCCAGCGTTCATTGACTTCCTCCATTAGGACTCTCGGTCTTGTCAGTTTGAGAGAGAGCAAGATTGATTCCACGGTTTAAAGTCTGGTGGCTGGGAGCGATCGCGATTGACCGCCAGCTAGGCCAAGCGCTAGGTTTGGGAGGTGAATCTCCTTCAGCTCAAAAATGGTAAAAAAAGTTTCGGCGCGCGCGTGCTCTTTGACGACGCCTCGTTTTCAATCGATTCAGGTGAAAAAGTCGGGGTCATCGGACCCAACGGTGCCGGCAAGTCGACGCTCTTTCGAATTCTGGTCGGCGAAGAATCATTGGCGTCAGGCGATATCACGCGGGCGAGCCGACTGCGGGTGGGTTATCTGGCTCAGGAAGACCATGATCAGCCGACCCAAACCGTTGAACAATTTCTCTGTTCACAAACCGAGACACCCCTCTGGGAGCTTCAGCAGCTTGCGCCGCGCTTTGGTCTTTCGCTTGAACATTTTCCGCGGCCACTGATCAGCCTTAGTGGCGGGTACCGCATGCGCGTGAAGCTGCTCCGCTTACTCGCCTCAAAGCCCGACTTGATGCTCTTAGATGAGCCGACAAATTACCTCGATCTTGAAACTTTAGTCGTGCTCGAGCGTTTCCTGCAAGATTCTGAAGGCGCCTTTCTTCTTATTTCGCATGATCGCGAGTTTTTGCGCCGCACGACCGACCACATTCTTGAGGTCGAAGCTGGCCAGATGACCAAATATTCCGGCACGATCGACGACTACTTCGAGCAAAAAGAGCTGTTGAGAGAGCAGTTACTAAAGACTGCGCTCAGTCAGCAAGCCAAACGCAAAGAAGTTCTCGACTTTGCCGCGCGCTTTGGCGCCAAAGCCACGAAGGCTCGGCAAGTGCAGTCGCGTCTTAAGCAACTTGAGAAAATGGATAAGATCGAAGTCGCAAGGCTTCCGCTGCTCGCGAAGATCCGGCTGCCTGAACCCGCGCGCACTGGCAAAATTTCGATTTCAGTATCACAAGTTGAACTGGGCTACGGCACAAAGACGATTCTTCGCAACCTGCAAATGGAGCTCGGTCGCGGAGACCATCTCGGGGTAGTGGGCGTTAACGGAGCAGGTAAATCGACTTTGCTTAAAGCGCTCGCCGGCGATTTGGCTCCGCTTAAAGGCGAAATTACGTTCGGAGATCGGGTCGAGGTCAGTTACTTCGCCCAGCACGTGGCCGAGCGTTTAAAGCCTGAGCAGACCGTGCTTGAGGCGATGGGCGACGGGGCTCACCCCGACGTCAAACCACAAGAAATTAAAGATCTCGCAGGATCTCTTCTTTTCAGCGGCGACGACGTCAAAAAGAAAATTAAAATCTTATCCGGCGGAGAAAAAAGTCGGGTGGCGCTCGGGCAAATTCTTTTGAAACGAAGCAGCGCTCTGCTTCTTGACGAGCCGACTAACCACCTCGACTTCCACACGGTTGAAGCTTTAACTCAGGCCTTGGCTGATTACTCGGGTACGGTCGTAATCGTCAGTCACGACCGCGGGTTTGTCGGCCGCACCTCAAATAAAATCCTCGAAATCCGCGCGGGCCGCGCCGAATTCTACCCTGGTACCTACGACGAATACGTATGGTCCGTGCAAAAGGGAGTCTTGGCGCAGCGGTCACAAGCTGATCTGGCTGAAGTCAACGAAAACTGGGTCGAACGAAGCGAGCCACCGTCAAAAGTCAATTTTAAGGAAGCGAAGAAATCGCTCGAAAAAGAAATTCGCGCCCTCGAAAAAGAATATTCGACCCTCGAGGCGACGATCGAGCGCTCTAAACAGCTAATGCTTAACGTGAATCATGAACTCATGGAGCTGAGCGGGGCTGCCGCGATTACGGCCGCAAAAAAAATCGCAGAACTCCAGGCCACGATCGATATTTCTGAAAATCGGTACCTGCAATGTTTAGAGAGGCATCAGGAGGTGGGCGCTGAACTGGCTCGACTCGACAGCGCTAAAACTGCTCTAACTTAAGTTGTCGCGAAAGTTCGCGAATCGCAGACTCTAGTTTTCGGTCGAGAGATCGCTGTGCTCCAACTGAAGCAACCGACGGACTCACGGACAAACCATCTGACGGGCTGTTTGACGGGCCATTGCCAGAGCCATTGCCAGGGCCATAGCGAAGGTTAACGTAAAGCTCGGTGATATTTTGAATTTGGGCGCGAGCTTTTGGCAGCTGTACACCGGCGCGTTCGCAAAAGTTAAGTGGGCCCTCGTGGGGACTGCGTCGCACGCCGTGTTTTTCGATTAGCAGACAGAATCTTCTCCAAGACTGAAGCGTGCGATCGGTGCGACCAGCCTTCTTGCGCATGAACCAAATCAGAATCCATGCGAAAAAAAGCGCGCCGACTACGAGTAACGCCGTCAAAACAAAAGGAGCTCCGTGAGTGATTCCTAATTGTGCGAGAAGTTGCAGTTGGTAGCTGAGATCGTAAGAAAACAGAAAGCCATTCCACTGCATCTGCAGGTTATCCCAAACAGCCCGCCCCATCCGAATCACGCCCGCAAAACCTTCGTTTAAGCGCTGGTGAATCTCAACGTCTGATTGACCCGACGCCAAAACATTCGGGTCGATTTTGTAAAAGTCTCCCCCGAGTTGCAGCCGAAGCGGCGCAATCAGTGCGGTCGGATCTGTCCTGATCCACTGGCCGCGGTCGGGGTGCAACGGCCGCGGGCTGGGCGCCCAAATCTCGGCCCAGGCATGAGCATCCCGTTTCTGTACCAGCAGATAATCGCCGAATTCGTTTGGTTCTCCTCCTTGAAAGCCGATGACAACCCGGGCAGGGACGTTCATAGACCGCATCAGTGTTGCAAATGCGGCTGCAAAATGTTCGCAGAAGCCGATACGGTGATGAAAGAAAAAATCGGAAAGTTTCTCTACCGAATCTTTGCCCGCAAGTTGACCCGGCGCCTTTGAATATCGAAAGCCGTGATCGCTAAACCACGTCATCGCTGCATGAGCCAGCCTTTCTCGATCGATCGACTTGTGACTCTTACTGTCTGTAAATTTCTCTTTAATTTCCTTTCCAAGATCCACGATTTTGGGATCAAGCCCACGAGGGGTCTCCAAAAATCGTTCCAGCTCCTGCTTCGGAATATCTTGGTAGGGAGGAGTGTTGATTGAAACCATTTGGTAAACGGCGATTGAATTTAACGGACTTGATGTTTGGAATATAAAACCGGGCTGACGTTTAACCTTCGCCACAAAAGAGCTATCGGCAGAAGAAATTCGCATCGGCGTCTCAAGCCCAAAAAGCCATCTTGAAAGGCCAGGCTCGATCCACACGTCATACTGAATGAGGCCTACGTTGCTTGCGATCGGCTCGTGGACATCGGGTTGCCTATAGTCACGATCTTTGCTCCAATGCAGGCCGTAGCCTTTGCTAAGAACTGTACCCCGCCAATAAAGAGATTCGGGTGAAAAAGCTTCGTTGTGGGTAAATCGAACTCGAAATGCGGTTTCATTGTTGTCGACAAGACTATCTATTGAACCGGGATCGAGATCATCGGAAAACCCAGTTTTAGATTGTTGAATTTGTGAATTCGAAAGACTCATAGAAAAGCGCGGGAAAACTAAGAATAAGAAAATCCATAACGGAACCGTGATAGCGAGGAGCCGAAGTGCGGGCCGATAGGTTCGCGTCCAAGCGCTGAATCGTGAATTCAGTGGAGAGCCGCTTTCACGGCGGTGAACTTGCAGCATAAGAACAGTTAAGACAAACATGTCGGTAACCATGAACACGGCTGTAGCCAGACTTTGCGAATCGAGAAGATCGCTCATCAACAGGAAGTAGCAGGTAAAAAGCGTAAACATGGCGTCGCGGTAGCGATTAGTCTCGAGAAGTTTCAAGACACCCATGACCACGAGTAATGCGCCTGATGCCTCGCGACCGGCAAGTGTTGCGTAGTTGATGTAAACCGCAGCCGTTCCAAGTAGGCCACCGACCGTGACCATCCAGCGTTTCGGCAGTTGAAAGCCGTAGTTGAGGTAGAGAATTTTCCAAAAAATGCAGACGCTAGAAAAACCGATGAGCCAGATCGGCATCGACCGCAGTTGAGGAATAAGATTAAACGCCAAGGTGAAAATGAGGAAAAACTGAAGATTTTTATCCCATGGCCTATTTTGTGGAAGCATGATCCGCCTCGCTGTGCTTGTTCGCTTGGCCGGTGCATTCGCTCAAGGCCTCCCAACAGCGAATAGCGTGGTCGAGACCTTGGCCAAAGGGGATCTGCTCGCCCGGGAGTATGAGTGAAAAGACAACTTTGAGTTCCCTCGCTTCGTCGATCCAGCGCGACAGCTGGCAGAGTCGGTCTTCAATGTCGAGGTCAGGCAGCATGTTCCAGGCGAGAACTCTTGTGCCTGGCGTGCCTTCGGTAAATTGTTTGACGAGTCCGGGGCGTCCTCGAGCGGCCGCTTTCCAGTCGATGTGGTGATGGGAGTCACCCAGTGCAAACTTGCGATGGCCGTGAAAATCTTCGCCGCCTAGTGGGTGAGAGAGTTTACCATCGTGATTGTTACTCGAGCCGATGGGCAAAGGGCGATCGCCCCGCTTTTCCGGGTAAACGTAGTAGTGCGCGGACTTCGGATGCCAGACCCATGCTTGAAAAAGTCCGAGAGGATAGACGGTGGAGAGACGAACTCGCTTCAATTCGTGGCGACCACGGCCCTTTGCGGGATAGGCCACGCGGACGAGAAGAGTTCCCTTTTCTGGCGCCGACCTCGAGCTTTCGTAAAATGAAAGAGGTTTTAAGTCTTTGAGGCGAGCTTCGACGTTAAAGCGCGGCTCGGTCGACTGATTGGAAAGTACCGTCGTTACCAAAAATTGACTGCCGTTGAAGCCACCCTCGGCCTCGAGGGTTTTGACGTGAAGGTCTTTTAAGTTATTGTGGGTCTGAATCATGGCGATAAAAATTAGACCCAGCATGAAAAAAGCCAGCATATTGACAAGGTTATTTTGATAAGCTGAGCCGATCAGGATCATCACTAAGGCTCCAAGTAAAAAAACCGTGCCGTAGCGTGTGGGGAGAATGAAGATTCTCGGTCGCGAGGAGCGATTCTTTTGGAAGAATTTCACTTTCTCACTCCAAACTAATCGACGCGAACGGCGGCGATCACGTCTTCAGCCCAGCGAGTTCCCGTGTCACCGGTGAGATCGTCAACGGGATTGAGTCGATGACTCATCACCGGCACCGCAACAGCCTGGACATCCTCGGGTAAAACCATCTGGCGCCTTTGCATGAACGCCCAAGCTTTCGCGCCATGAATGAGGCTCAAAGCACCGCGCGGACTGAGACCTCGGCCTCTACCTGCGCTTGAAGAGTTCTTCGTGGCTTCCTGTGATCTCGTATAGGCGATGAGGTCTTGGATGTAGCCTATGAGGCTGTCGCTGACGTGAACGGAAGCCGCGGCCTTTCGCATTTGCAAAAGATCAGTCGGTTCAGCGCAGGCTTTTAAATCATCAACTAAATCGAGGCGACTCGTACCAAGCAAAAGTTTCTTTTCGGCCTCTCGGCTGGGATAGCCAATCGTAATCCGCATCAGAAAGCGATCGAGCTGCGATTCGGGCAGTGAAAATGTGCCAATCTGCTGTCTCGGATTTTGCGTGCCGACCAGAAAGAAAGGTTCGGGTAGATCGTGTGTGATCCCGTCCACGGTCACGCGGTGTTCTTCCATCGCCTGCAGACAAGCGCTCTGCGTTTTCGGTGTCGCACGGTTTAACTCGTCTGCTAAAACCAACTGAGCGAAAATAGGGCCGCGATGAAATACAAATACTTTTTTATCCAAGTCATAAATTGAACTTCCGAGAATGTCAGCGGGAAGCAAGTCGTTGGTGAACTGAACCCGCGATGACCCCAGATTGATCAACTTCGCGAGTGCCTTTACCAGAGTGGTTTTGCCCACACCCGGCACGTCTTCAATGAGGAGATGGCCGCCGGCAATCAAGCAGCAAAGAGCAAGATCGATTTCACGATTTTTATCTAAAATCACGCGCGAAGCTTCGACGCGCAGCTTTTCTAACGTTTGATGAAGTGGCGTCGATGATGAAAGCGGATTCAGTGCTGCCGACATGAAAATCTATCGGCTTATTGGTAAGCTAGATAGAGTCCAGGCCTGGCTCAGAGGAGCTGTAAGGCTCCAATGAGCATCGAGCTGGCAGGGCTCGTTAGGCAGCCTTGCGTTTCATGTAAGCCTGATATTTTTTGTCGAAATCAGAAGGATGATGTCCTTCTTTGGTCAAAAGGCCGTACTTGAACCAGTCGTAGTGTTCGTTGCAAAAGTTCAGGAGATCGGTTTTCTTGCTGCATCCTTCGGCCGAGCACTTCGTGAGAACGACAACATTTCCACCGGCCTCAGCGGGTCCAGGGGCTTGGTGTTTGAGTTTTGTTGACATGATGATTTCCTCCACTTGGAAAGTTACCTAGCTCATCGTCATTTCCGCCTTTAGCCTTGAGACTTTTAGTGGGGGCCTGTTTCACGTCTCAATTTGAGACACGGGAAGATCGAGGATGACGTTGTTGTCAGTCGCGATGGATATGAGCTTCTGAGTTATGTTTGCAAAGAAGTTGAAGAAATTGAAGATCTCAGGGCGCGGGCGGTTGAGAGTAAAGATGAGCTGGAAATGCGGGTCGAGCCGAGTGAGTGTTCATGTACCGACTGCAATTTGCAAATCCAGTGAGAAGATCCTGGCTATGCGCCCATCGTAACGTGTAAGTCAATGCGATATCCGCGGCGGTAAATCGATTTCCGACGATGAATGATCGATCACCGATCTGTTGATCGAGACACTGCTGTCCGGTTTAAATTCAT
>JAYTRM010000104.1:0-1894 GCA_043746165.1 Bdellovibrionales bacterium
GCTATTACCTCTTTGTTTGTTTTGTAGAGCCTCGGATTAGGTTTCGTTTGTCCGGGCGCTCACTCCAGGCGGGTAAATTGAAATGATGTTCAAAGAAAAGCGCACAGCTTTGATCACCGGTGCCTCACGAGGCATCGGTCTCGCCATCCAGAAAGAATTCGCAGCCCACGGTGTTGAAATCGTGGGACCTTCGCGGCAAGAGCTCGATCTCCTAGATCCTACCTCGATCTCTGCTTTCCTTAAGCGGTCTCGCGATTTCAAAATCGATATTCTGATCAACAATGCCGGCATCAATTTTCCAGCACGCATCGAAAGTATGGATACCGAACGCTGGTCTCAGGCCTTGCAAGTCAACGCCACGGCCCCGTTTCTTCTCAGCCAACATTTTTCAAAAGGAATGTGTGAGCGCGGCTGGGGACGAATTGTCAATCTCAGCTCGATTTTTTCACTTGTGACCAAAGAAGGCCGTGCCGTTTATTCGGCCGCAAAATCCGCGCTCAACGGGCTCACTCGCACGAGCGCTGTCGAGTGGGGCTCCCAGGGAGTTTTGGTCAACGCCATTTGCCCTGGTTACATTGACACGGCCCTCACTCGGCAAAACAACAGTGAGGCGGACCTCGTTAAGATTTGCGATCAAATTCCCCTTCGGCGTTTGGCCGACGCAGACGAGATCGCTAAAATGGTGGTTTTTCTCAGCTCGGATATGAATACCTACATGACCGGCCAATGCGTCGTCGTCGACGGCGGCTTCACGATCAAGTGAGCGACATCAGGAGTGACTATGCAACCCCTTGAAATCAAAAGCAGCTTCGGTGGCTACCGCGTGCATTTTCTCGACTCGCTTAAAGACTGCCTGACTCGAGCCATGGTTGCCGGCGCGTTTTTCTTCGTCGACGAAAAAGTCTATCAGCTCTACCGCGCCGATTTTGATCAATGCGAAATTAAACCTATTCTGTGGATGGCCCGAGAGGAGAAAAAGACTTTCGCCGCTCTCGAAGAGGCCTACAACCTGCTCAGCGAAGTCGGATTTAAAAAAAACTCGCGTCTCGTCGTGGTCGGTGGCGGAATTCTGCAAGATGCCGGCGGCTTTGTCGCATCAACCTTGTACCGGGGGGTGCCTTGGGATTTGATTCCCACCACACTTCTCGCGCAGGCCGACAGTTGCATCGGCGCCAAGACCTCCGTGAATCTCACCCGGGCTAAAAACTTGATCGGAACTTTCAGCGCGCCGCAATCGGTTTTTCTCACACCTAGAGTCTTAAAAACACTTTCGCCAGGCGACATCCGCTCCGGCCTTTGCGAGGCCGTGAAACTCGGAATGGTTGAGAGCGGTGAAACCGTAGCATGGATGCGCGAGCGCCTGCCACAGGCTCTAGAACTTCACGGTCTCGAAGATTTCTTGCATCGGGCCTTATCGATTAAAAAGCGTTATATCGAGGAAGACGAGTTCGATCGAGGTGTGCGCAACATTCTCAATTACGGACACACTTTCGGACATGCCTTTGAGAGCATCACTCAGTACGCGATTCCCCACGGTGTCGCGGTCGGGATCGGAATCGAAGCGGCGGAGTTCTTTTCGCTCCGTCTCGGAATGACCTCAGATGATCATTACCGCGACGTTCAAGCGACGATGAAGCCGCTCATTTCAGTTGAGCGTGCGCAGTTGAAAAAGTTCAAGGCCCCTGAACTCGTGAAGATCATGAAATCCGATAAAAAAAATACGAGCGCGGACATTACATTCATCTTGAGCCGCGGCTATGGAAAACTGGTCAAGCATCCGTTACCGGCGGCTCAGGCAGAAAATTTGTTAGAGGAGTATCTGCAACAAACTGAGTATTAGACTTTAATCGCTGCGGGTCAAATTCCCCGAGGCTTGCCTCGACCGTCTGAGGCG
>JAYTRM010000105.1:0-5498 GCA_043746165.1 Bdellovibrionales bacterium
TCGAAGCAAATTTTGAAGAGCCCGTTGCGGGAAATCCGCACGGCGGGTTCTGTGAGGAGCTTGCTCCTTCAGAAATGAAGGAGTAGGTTTACTCGATGAAGAGTTGGGGAGCTATTAAAGCTGCAAAATTACTGCTCGAGCGCAACGTTACGTTCGAACAAATCACCTTAGAAGGGGAATTAGTCGGTGCCGAGGACGCTACGAAAAATACTGACATTCGATTTTTGATCTTTCGTTTTCACCATGACATTTGGGTGATTGTGCAGCGCAAGTCAGATGGTCAATGCCTGACAACTTATCCAAGCCGGAAATTTAGGAAGGACTATTTATGAAAAAGAAAAAGCCAAATCCAGATAAGCTGAACGCCGAAGAGCAGGCCTACGAAAATGCCGAGACCGTATCGGTGAGTGCCAAGGAGTTAGCAAAAATTAAGGCAGCAGTTAAGGTTGTCCGAGATGAATTGAAAAGCGCACGAGCGACGATTCGATTAACGGATGAAGACCTGCAACTCTTAAAGCGAAAGGCTGAGCAGAAGGGACTTGGGTATCAAACCCTTCTGGGCTCAATTATTCATCAGTATGTGACTGATCAACTCGTTGAGATTGAAGCCGCAAAGGTTGCTTTCAAAGCAATCGAGAAGAAGAATGCCTAGATTATTTTTTTTGGTATTGAATAATCTGAAGTGCCAGCTCATTGCGATCCGGTTTCCGGATTTAATACAACAGCGTAGCCCAGTTATTAAGTTTCTCATTTAACGGCCACTTCAAGTCGTATAGATCTCGTATTGCTCACGGTGAAAATCAGGTTCGAGTTTGAGCACGACGTTGCGGCCGATGCGGCGCTCGACGTCTTCGAGACGCTCGGTTTCTTCCTCATAGATATGATCGCCCACATCGGCGTGGCAATGAACGACCGTTGAGGCGCGCGGGTTTTGGTTTTTTCCTTCGCGCTCGAGGTCGCGGAAGATTTCGTGAGCGATCGTCGCTTTTTTCTTGATGTAGCCGCTGCCGTCGCAGTAGTTGCACGGCTCACACAGGGTTTTGACGAGACTTGGGCGAATTCTTTTGCGGGTCATTTCGACAAGACCCAAGTTCGACATCGATACGACCGTGGTGCGGGCTCGGTCGTGGGTAACTTCTTCGCGGAGTGCGGTGAGCACTTTTTCTCGATGCGCTTCGCGTTCCATGTCGATGAAGTCGATGATGATGATGCCACCGCAGTTGCGAATGCTGATCTGGTGGGCGATCTCGCGTACGGCCTCGAGATTGGTTTTCAAAATCGTGTCTTCGAAATCTTTTTTGCCGACGTATTTACCGGTGTTGACGTCAACGACAACGAGAGCTTCGGCTTCGTCGATGACGATGTAGCCACCCGACTTGAGCCAGATTTTTCGTTCCAGCGAACGCTCGATTTCAGTTTCGAGTTCGTATTGATCAAATAGCGGCCTTACGTCGCGGTAGAGCGACACTTTGTTTTTAAACTTCGGCATAAATTGCGAGATGAACGCAGTCACGCGCTTGTAAGACTCTTCGTCGTCGGTGATCACGCGGTCGACGTCTTCGTTGAGCAGGTCGCGAAGCGCACGCAATTCCACGTCGAGTTCGCTGTGAATAACGCCGGGCTTGGTGCGCTTATCGTAGTTACGCTGAATCTCTTGCCAGAGACGCTGCAGATACTCGATGTCAAAGCGCAAGCTTGTTTCGCTGGCGCCCTCGCCCGCTGTTCGCACAATGACACCGCCCAGCGTTTCGATCGAAGCGATAATAGCCCGCAGGCGATCACGTTCGGTTTGATCTTCAATTCGGCGCGAGACGCCGCGATGATTAAGTGTCGGCATGAAAACGACGTTACGGCCAGGCAGCGAAATATGGGTCGTAATACGGGCGCCTTTTGAACCCAAGGGATCCTTTGCCACTTGCACGAGAATCCATTGCCCCTCGTTGAGTAACTCCTGAATTCGCGGACGGGGTTGCGATAACTCTTGCGACGACCCGACGGAAGAATCGATGTCTTTCTCTTTGGCAACTCGCTCCTCACCATCGGTCTCCGCCTCAAAAAGATCTTCGCCCTCATCCTGAACACTGAACGCCGTGGTGAGCGAGCCACCGCTGACGTCGCCGCGCACGTCTCCGACGTAGAGAAAGGCAGCGCGATCAAGACCGATGTCGACGAACGCGGCCTGCATTCCCGGAAGAACTCGAATCACCTTGCCGCGATGCACCGACCCGACGATGGTCGGGGATGTTTTGCGTTCGATTTTGAGATCAACCAAGGTTTGATTTTCGACATAGGCGACTCGGGTCTCGTTAGGTCTGACGTTGATGAGAATTTCTGAGGGCATAAACTGATTCTCCTCAAAGCGCGAGAGCTGGCTCAAAGCCCATGGCGCTCTGGGTTAAAGGTCTCTTTTCAAACATTTATGTTTGCAGCCACTAGGCTCTTCGAAAATGCCATGAAAACTGACCGCGTCTTCGAAACGCTCAATATAGCTGCGAATTTAGCCGATAACCAGAGAGAACGAGTTGCGACAACCGTCAGACGTGGAACAAAGGCTTAAGGGTGGATCATGGCAAAAATCGATGAACTGTTCCGCACCATGGTTGAAAAGAAAGCCTCTGATCTTCACTTGAGTTCCGCAGCTCCACCATTTTTGCGATTGCACGGCGAGATGGTCGTGCTCGAGGGTCACCCGGTGATGACCAATGAAGAAATTCAAGTGTTGGTTTTTGAAATCCTCTCGGAAAAGCAAAAGCGAAACTTTGTTGAAAACTGGGAGCTCGATTGCGCTTACACAGTCGAAGGATTGGCCCGTTTTCGGGTTAACGTTTTCATGCAAAGGCGCGGGATGGCCTGCGTGTTTCGAGTCATTCCGGATAAAATTAAAACAGTCGAAGAACTGAACCTGCCACCCGAATTTCTTAATCTGATTGACGTCCACCGCGGCTTGATTTGTGTGACGGGACCGACAGGATCAGGAAAATCGACGACCTTAGCAGCTCTCATCAATCACATAAACGCCAACGAGCAATCTCACATTATCACGATTGAAGATCCGATCGAGTTTGTTCACCAAAACCAGAAATCTCTGGTCAACCAACGCGAAGTCACAAGCCATACCAAATCGTTCGCCAATGCCTTAAAAGCCACTCTACGCGAAGATCCAGACATCATCCTCGTCGGCGAGATGCGCGACATCGAAACCATCCAATTGGCTTTGACTGCTGCAGAAACTGGGCACTTAGTTTTCGGAACCCTGCACACTTCGAGCGCACACAAAACCATCGACCGGATCATCGACGTGTTTCCTGAAGACCGCCAGGAGCAAGTTCGTGTCATGCTGGCAGAAAGCCTGCGCGGCGTGATCGCGCAGACACTTTTACCGAAAGCTGACGGCCAGGGCCGAGTCGCTGCCTTTGAATGCTTGTTTAACACCAAGGCGATCGCCAATCTGATCCGCGAAGGTAAAACCTTCCAAATTCCTTCAACCATGCAGATCACACGCGGAACCGGAAACATCACCTTCGAAAGCTCGATCGCGGGCCTGGTTACTAAAAACCTAATCACTCGCCAGCAAGCCAACGAAGTGCTCGGTTTGGTCACTGAAGAAAAAAAGGCCGAGGCCGAGGCCGCAAGTTCGAGTCATGGAACAGGTACACCGATGGGAGCACAGCCACATATTCCTAATATGCCCCCACTGTCGCCGAAAGCTACCGGCGTTGGCGGAGCCGTAGGCGGCGCATTGAGCAACTTAACCGATCGCCTCAAGAAGGCCCGCTGAGATGGCGCTGCACAAGCTGCTGCGGGCTTGCTAGAATTCAAAGCTAAAATTGAAGCCGGTCGGCTTGGGACCTGCAAATCTTGCAAGCTGAGTGCGGGGAGAATCAAACTCCCTTTCGAGCTCCGGACGACTGCCGTAAAGTTCTTGAGGATTGGTCGCGGCTCGGTAAGTGACCACGCAAGTGCCACCAATAATCCCAATCGCAAAACCGATGGGAATATTGGCCAAGTAATCCTGAGGACGACCGTAAAAACTTAAGGTGCTGAGGCCAAGAATCGCACCGCCAAGTCCAGCAAAGATAATGGTCGCCAGTTGCTTGCGTGGGCCACCGCCATGGGGCTTTTGTTCCCCTATCGCTCCTGCAGGGGGCTGTGCTGACGTCTGCGCTCCCGCCGTCTGAGGAACTGCGAAAGTTGCCAAAATCATCGTAGCGATCAGGCCAAGTTTTATGATCGTTTTCACGGCTGTCCCCTCTTTTTGACAATGTCCATGAGTATCGTTAATTTTAACAGCGTTGGCAACGGCTGCTCAAAAACCGCAAGAGAAAGGCCACTTTGAAAATCTTTGCGCCAGAAATCATCAAGAAAAAGCGCGGCGGCTGCGCTTTAACAGCTGAGGAGATTCGAGGTCTAGTGGCCGGATACGTTGACGGCAGCATACCGGATTACCAGATGTCGGCTCTGCTCATGGCCATTTTTTTTCAAGGCATGAATGGCGCGGAAACGGCCGCTCTGACCGAGGCCATGCTAAGATCGGGTGAAGTTCTGGACTTTTCAAGTTTAGGAAAAATCGCCGTCGATAAACACAGCACCGGCGGCGTCGGCGATAAAACGAGTTTAATTATCGCCCCCATCGTCGCGGCGGCCGGCGTGCCAGTGCCGATGATTTCGGGACGAGGTCTAGGCCACACGGGCGGAACGCTCGATAAACTCGAATCCATTCCTGGATTTCGTGTCGACATCGGACTCGAAGGTCTACGCCAACAGATGGGAACTTTGGGTTTTGCCATGGTCGGACAAAGCGCCGAGATCTGCCCTGCCGATAAAAAAATGTATGCGCTCCGCGATGTCACCGCGACAGTAGAGTCGATTCCCCTGATTTGCGCGAGCATCATGAGCAAGAAGCTCGCGGAAGGAATCGGCGGCCTTGTTCTCGATGTCAAATATGGCAGCGGCGCTTTTATGAAAACATTAGAAACGGCCGAAGACCTCGCTGACAAATTGATGGAGATAGGCCACCGTCATGGAAAAAAAGTTGTGGCGCTCCTCACTCGAATGGACCAGCCGCTCGGGCATTTCGTCGGTAACGCTTTGGAAGTCGGAGAGTGCATCGCCATCATGAAGGGCGAAAGCTTTTTGGGGCGAAATACATTTGCCGACTGCCGTGAGCTCAGCCTGCAACTGGCCGGAGAAATGATCTGGCTCGGCGGCGCGAGCGTTGATCCGCAATCGGGAATTGCGATGGCCCGCAAAATATTGGAGTCTGGCCAGGCTTGGACTCAGTTTGAGCGGATGTGCGAAGCTCAGGGCGGACGCATTCTGGCCCTACCACAAGCCGAAAATCGAATCGATATTGTGAGTGATCGCGAAGGCTATGTCTCAGCCTTCGACACCGAGGGCGTGGGACTAGCTGCTTTAATCATCGGCGCCGGTCGAGCCAAATCCTCAGATACGATCGATCCCACCGCGGGAGTCGAAGTTCACGTCAAGCTCGGCGACCG
>JAYTRM010000106.1:0-1985 GCA_043746165.1 Bdellovibrionales bacterium
GCTCCAATTTCTTCAGCGCTTGCGAACTTTGAAGGTTTTAAAACCATCTCGGGAACAGGTTCATAGCCGAACTTCAAGATGCAGAAAATTCCGACCGTCATCAGCGTCAAAACACCTAGAGCATAGAGCCAGATTTTCACAGATTCACCCTCGTCTTGATTCGCGCAAAGTCGCGCCCAAAATTGCGTCCAACATCACGCCCAACATCACGCCCAAATTCATGCGCACATTCCCACCCAGGAGTGGGGTGGGTCAAGTTCGCCGCTGTCAGCGACTGTCGAACATCCGCGGGCGGCGTTTTCCATTGCGCTCACGACACTCTTGCATTAAGTTGGGAGCAACATAAGGACTTGATCCATGGGACAGGTACCTGCTCCACAACGCTATCTGATCATTGGCAATGGCCGCACCGCGCGCCACTTCATGCATTATTTTAATCGCGAATACATTCCCTGCGAAACCTGGTCCAGAAGCGATTCTCCGCAGGAGCTCCGCAAACGGGCCAAGATTTCAACGCACGCCCTGATTCTGTTGTCAGATCCCGCAATCGAACCGTTTCTCACTGAGAATCCGTTTCTTGCGAGCTTGGTTTGCCTTCATTTTTCAGGTTCGTTACTCACAGATAAGGCCATCGGCGCCCACCCACTTATGACTTTTTCGTATGACCTTTACGATCTCGAGACCTATCGGAAAATTCCATTTATAATCGAAAAGGGCACAGAATTTCAGCATGCGCTTCCTGGGCTAAAAAATCCTCACTTTGAAATCGCTCGCGAGGATAAAACGCGTTATCACGCTCTGTGCGTGCTCTCAGGCAATTTTTCGATTCTTCTTTGGGAAAAAGCTTTCGCGGACTTCGAAACTCGGCTGGGTTTACCAAGATCCGTGCTCTTTCCCTACCTTGAAAGAGTTTCGTCGAATTTGCGAGCCGCTGATGGCTCCGTACTGACGGGTCCGCTCAAGCGCGGCGATCAAGTCACTATTCAGCGCCACTTGAGCGCGCTGGAAAACGATCCTTTCCAAAAAGTTTATGAGGCTTTCGTCGATTGCTATCAATCAAGCCAAGACAACCAAGAAAGAAGCCCAGGGGAGACGAATGAAATCCATACTTGAATTTCAAAAGATGAAACACGATGGTCGCGCAATATCGATGATCACCTGCTACGACTACACCAGCGCCACCGTGGTCAATGCTTCAAGTATCGATTGCATCCTGGTCGGCGATAGTTTGGCGATGACGATGCTTGGTCATGCCGACACTCTGCCGGCCACGCCCGAAATCATGGCCCTTCACGTCTCATCGGTTCGCAGGGGAGCGCCCGGTAAATTCGTCGTTGGCGATATGCCTTTTCTCGCCCACCGTGGAAGTCTCGATCGCACGCTCGATGCGGTCGCACAAATCGTCCGCGCAGGTGCCCAGGCTGTTAAGATTGAAGGGATTGATGGCTCGGTGGAAGTAATTCGTCACATCGTGCAGTCTGGTGTACCGGTCATGAGTCATCTCGGCCTCACTCCGCAGTCGGTACATCAAATGGGTGGCTACAAAGTGCAAGCCACCGAGGCCCGCGCAGCCGAAATTTTAATTGACCAGGCACTTGCAACGCAAGACGCGGGTGCCTTTGCTCTGGTTCTCGAGTGCGTTCCTACGGCGGTCGCCCAAGCTGTCACTTCTAAACTGACCATTCCCACGATCGGAATCGGCGCGGGTTCTGGTTGCTCGGGGCAAGTGCTTGTGATGCAAGATATGCTCGGTCTCAATACGCAGTTTCGGCCAAAATTTGTTCGCCAGTATCTCAATGGTTTTGAAACGATGAAAGCCGCTTTTGATCGCTACGACCAAGACGTGAAGTCAGGCGTATTTCCAAATGCAAACGAAAGTTACTGATATGGCCGTATTGACGAAGGACCTTAATATCTGGCTTGAGAAGAGACGTGAAATTAAAAAACGCGGCCTCAGTATCGGTTTCGTTCCCACAATGGGCGCC
>JAYTRM010000107.1:0-2274 GCA_043746165.1 Bdellovibrionales bacterium
CACTAACAGCGAGCCGCGGCCAACCACCACGGCTATTTTTGCGTCAATCACCGTCAAATAAATCGAGTGGACCACGACAACAATCGCGGGCTGTTACACATCGTTTTATCAAAAGTACTTGGATTTCTGAAAACCCACAAAGCAACTCTCATGTCTCTGAAGGAAGTCTTAAACACCGGCAAGGTGTCATCGCAGGACATTCTTTTGAAGTTTTACAAAGAGGTCGAAACGGAAACAGCCAAAAGTGGAGGAATCTAAATCCGAACATCTCCTCACTTCAGTAAAAAATCGCAGCGCCGCAAATCCCTCAAAATCCTTAGCGATTCGGGAAACGAGCGTTGCCGATGAGTGAGCTAATCGTTAAACCTCGACGTTCGGCCTGCTACGCAAGAGTTTCAACCCAGGATCAACAAAAAGGGCTTGATTCGCAGATTAGAGCACTTCGGATCTACTGTGAACAAAATCAGATCAACAACTGGGAGCTCTTTGCCGACGAAGCTATCTCGGGTACAAAAGAATCGCGACCAAGTCTCAATCGAATGATGGCTGCTGTTGAAGCAGGAGAGATCGATAATGTAATCGTGTTTAGTTTTTCAAGGTATGCCCGCTCTGTAACCCACATGCTCAAGGGACTCGAGATAATGAGGAAGGCAAAAACAAATTTTGTGTCCCTCAGTGAGCGTCTCGACCTAAACACCAGTCTTGGAAATGTTGTTTTCATAATCATTAGTGCAATCGCACAGTTAGAGCGCGATTTGATCGTCGAAAGGGTTCGCAACGGCCTTCTCGCAGCCAAAGCCAGAGGGGCAAAAATCGGAAGAGAACGCAAGCGTAACTCATTTTTGATCGAGCGTCTACTTGAAGCTGGATTTTCGTTTCGCACCATTGCGGCGCTGGCGGGATGCTCGCACGGGAGTGTGAGCGCCCAGAAAAAAGAATGGCTCGCAAAAAAAGCCGCTGAAGAGCAAAAGCAAAAACCAATCGAGGCACCCATTGCGAGCGCACCGAAAGAGCAAGCGGTGCCGTGCATTCACATTGCGCCGGAAATTCTCGCAAGGCTTGAAGCAGCTGATGCGAAGGAGCTTGCAGGCAATAGCCAGTCCGTTGCCGAGCAAACGTCCAAATAAGTGTCCGTGCACTTTTTCGCAATAGCGATTGAGGGCCCAGTAGCCGATCAATACCCGCGTCGGGGTTGGTCGGCATTTTTTTGTTCCGGGTGAATAAATCGCTCATGTTACCGACCGAAGACCGATCGGCGTTGACTCAAGATTCGATTGCACAGGCGATCAATTCGAGCGCGCGTAGTCGAATCTAAGGCGTATCGATACCGAGTGATTTTAATAACGCAGCCATGATCCGAATTTGAAATTTCACAAAGAATTTACGGGTATCTGGCGCATTGGAAAACTGAAAATCAGCTCTGAAAAATAATTTCCCCGGTCAATCGCCGCGTCTTCTGGTGCAAAACAATTCAGTATCGCAAAGCGAACCCGCGCAAACTCACGCCCCAATTTTCGCTACTGCGAACGAATGGTTATGGGCGCCCAATTGCCTGTGACTATTGGCTTGCGCCCAAAGATATCACTGGATAAATTTGGCCAGCGCCGGAGAAGATCCATTGAATCAATTGTGGCCCACATTTCATGATCTCGTGTTGGCATATAGAGCGTGCCGCCTCCATAAGCCGGCGAGTAATTCCCAGACTGAATTCGAAACCAAGCTGGCAAAAAACATCGGGGCTCTTCTCGACGAAATCCACTCTGGCCGGTATCGCCCAAAGCCCGCCACCTGTTTCGTTGTCTCCCGCCCGCGCCCAAGAGAAATTTTCGCCGCCGACTTTAGGGACCGCATCGTGCACCACGTGTTGGTGACGCAGCTTGAACCCGTGTGGGAACAAAAATTCATCTTTTCGAGTTTCGCCTGCCGCAAAGGTAAGGGGCCGCACGGGGCGATTCGGCATCTCCAGCGCAGGGTCCGCGAAATAAGCCAAGGTGGCCTGAAACCCGTGTGGGTTTTGCAACTGGACATCGAGAAATTCTTCGTCACCATCGACCGCGCGATCCTCTGTGACCTTCTGCTCAAGCACTGCCATCACGAAAAACAGCGAGAGCTTATTAAGGCGGTCTATGGCCATGATGCCCGTGTGGGCGCTAAAAAATCGGGTGATCCCGCGAGCTTTTATTTGATTACCAAAGGGAAAAGTTGGTTTGACCGGCCGCTTGAACAGGGGATTCCCATCGGCAATCTCACCAGTCAGTTTGGCGCAAACGTTTA
>JAYTRM010000108.1:0-6274 GCA_043746165.1 Bdellovibrionales bacterium
GTCACGACCCGGACTCGCTCTTTTCCCGCGCCTTGTTTGCCTGTGTCGTCGCCAATCCGACTAAATCGGGTACGCTTTTCCGATAAGCATGCAAACATAGCCATTTTCTGTCATCACGCGCTCGTAGGGCTTATGAGCCGGCGAAAGTTCCTTCATGGCGTCTTGGGGCGTCCATGAAGCGTAGGGATTCGCGTTGAAGAAGAAGCCGAATTGTCCGTTCATGAAAACATCGGTGCCAACCGAATCCAAAAAAACCACGCCGTAATGCTCGTGATTGGGGTCCATGTTCGATGAGCGGTGGTAGCAGCTGCCGCTGTAAACTCTGCCGACAACGGAGTGATCGAGTGATCCGCCGGCCTCGAATTGATTCCAGATTCGCTGTTGCTCGCTCGTGCACGGTGCTTCGGTGCATTGATGGATTGGCAGAGGCTCTGCGGCCACGACCTTGGGGGCAACAAGTAAAGCAAATAATGCGAGTGCTAGAAAAGCTTTTTTCACAAAGATCTCCTCAGACTTCGTCGTTCGGCGCAAAGCCGCGGCGAAGTGTGTTTTCGGTGACAACTCGGGGTTCAACAAAGTTGAGCAGGTAACCTTGCCCGCCTGTTTTTGAACCGGAGCCCGACATTTTAAACCCACCAAACGGGTGGCGATCGACCATCGCCCCGGTGATTCCGCGATTGATATACAGGTTTCCGACTTCAAAGCCGTGCTTGATCTTTTCGATATTCGCCGGGCTTCGCGAGTACAGACCGCCAGTGAGTGCGTATTCAGAATTATTGGCTATCTTAAGCGCGTCGTTGATGTCGTGAGCGCGAATCACAGCGAGGACCGGGCCAAAGATTTCATTTTGCGCGAGGTAACCGTCGGGCTTCACATCGACAAAAATCGTCGGCGGAACGAAGTAGCCTTCGCTCGGAACTTTTCCCTGGTAGGCGAGGCGTGCTTGCTCTTTGCCGGTTTCGATCATTTTAAAAATCCGCGTCTGCGCTTCCTGATCAATGACTGGGCCGACAAAGCATTGCGGCTCATCGGCGGCCGAGATCGATATCGATTCGGTGGTTGCCACCAACCTTTCGACGAATCGATCGTAAATCTCATCGAGCACGATGAGACGACTGGCCGCCGAACACTTTTGCCCCGAATAGCCAAATGCCGAGTACACGACTCCTGTGACCGCCTCGTCGAGATCTGCATCGGAGTCGATGATGACGGCATTCTTGCCGCCCATTTCGCAGATGACACGCTTTACGTGATTTTGTCCTGGCTGAACGATCGCCGCTTTTTGCAAGATGTGCAGTCCAACCGCTTTTGAACCCGTAAAGCAGATCAAAGCTGTGTCGCGGTGACTGGTCAAGTATTCACCAACGTCTTCGCCGTAGCCATTGATGAAATTACAGACGCCGGGTGGAAAGCCTGCCTCGCGAATTGCCCGCATCAGATAACTTCCGATGACTGGTGTTTGCTCGGCCGGTTTAAACACCACGGTGTTGCCAGTGACGAGTGATGCCGCGACCATGCCGCACAAGATAGCGAGTGGGAAGTTCCAGGGTGCGATCACAACGCTGACGCCGCGAGCTTGGTAATGATAGAAGCTGGTCTCTCCAGGAATACCACCGATGCGGTTGGGTTTACCCATTTTGCGCATGTCGCGGGCGTAGTAGCGGCAGAAATCAATCGCTTCGGCGATGTCGCCATCGGCTTCTTCCCAGGCTTTTCCTGCTTCGAAGACCTCGAGCGCATTTAGCATCGTCCGATCGCGGCTTAAAATGCCGGCAAGCTTGTCGACCAGGTCGGCGCGTTTTTCAAAGGGCGTGTTACGCCAGGCCGCGAGTGCGCCTTGGGCCGTAACCATCGCTTGCTCGGCTTCAGCTTGGGATGCGAGGTGAACTCGGCCGACGATCTCTGAGGGCTTTGAAGGATTGCGGCTCTCGATAAATTTGCCGGTTTTGACATCCTTGCCGTTGATGTGCAGCGGATGCTCTGCACCCATATCACGGGCTCTGAAAGTCTGAAGTGCTTTGAACATAGCCTCGCGATGGGTCTTGATCGCAAAATCTGTGAGCGGTTCATTTTTAAATTGAATTAGATTTTTCGGATCGAGCGCGTACGGATCACTCGAGGTGGGATTTAAACCCTCTTTAGGATCTTTTAAAAGCTGCTCGCTCGACATTCCGTCAGAAAATTTTGAACGAAGGAATGACTCGTTTGACGTATTCTCGAGAAGTCTTCGAACCAGGTAAGCCATACCAGGGATCAGTTCACCAACCGGAGCGTATTCGCGCACCCGGTAACCCATTTTCACGAGCGACTTTTTTATTGGATCGGCCATGCCAAAGAGCATTTGAATTTCGAAGGCGCGCGGGTCGAGACCGAGCCTCTCGGCCTTGACCGCAACCGCGGCGATCGAGCGCACGTTGTGCGAGCCGAGTGCCAGGCGAATTACTTGATGGGCATTGAGCAGCAGCTCGGCGCAATCTTCGTAGTTGGCATCGGATTCTTTTTTGTTGGTGTACACCGGAACTGGCCAACCAGTCTGTTGAGCAAAGACAGTTTCGAAATCCCAGTAGGCGCCCTTAACAAGGCGGACGGTAAACGGGACGGCGCGCCGCTTGGCGAATTCGATCAAATCGCGAATGTCAGCGGCCGAATCGCGGAGGTAAGCTTGGATCACGCAGCCCCAATGGGGGTAAGCCTTAAACTCTGGCTCGAGCAAAATATCTTTGAAAATCTCGATGGTGAAATCTTTGAGCTCGTATTGCTCCATATCGAGGTTAATAAAAACCCCGCGCTCCATCGCCAGCCGGTAAATCGGCCGCAGGCGCTCTTTGACCTTTTCTTTCGATTTATCCCATGCCTTCAGATCAATCTGCGAATAAAGCGACGAAAGCTTAACCGAAACGTTCACCCGAGGAATCGGACCGCGATTGTCTTCATCGATCGCCGGCACCGGCTCCCAGTTGGCGGCGTCTTTGGCGAGCCAGTGGACAAGATCAAGGTATTTTTTTTGGTAACTCAGAGCCTCGGGTTCAGAAAGGCAGGCTTCTCCAAGAAGGTCGACCGTAAAACCAATTTTATTTTTACGGGCTTTTTTAAGCACCACCAGAGCTTCGTCAGGCGTTTCGCCGGTGATGAACATCCGCGCCATTTGCGTGACGTTTTTTTTCACCGCGCCTGCCATGAGTCCTGGCGCTAGCGAACCGAGGCCGAGACCGAAATTGAAAACCGACGGTAGGTCACCGCCGCTTTCTGCGAAATACTCTTTTAAGTGCCTCGCGACTTCCGAGCCGGATTTTAGGTAGGGAAGAACGTCGACGAAACGGAACATCTGAGTCTTGAATTGGTCATTTTTCATGCTCCATTCCATGATCCGTCCGTACCACCAATCTTTATTAAAGATCGATTGTCCCTCGGACTCCATCATGTTGAAGATCGCTTCGCCCTTAGCTTTTATCGCCGATTGTGTCGCATCCATGGCACGCATTTCAAGCAGACTTTACCTGAGCAATCAACCTTTACCTGAGCAATCCGCCAATCAACTAGCAGGCTGTTGAAAAAGGCCCATCTGACTTCGTTGGGCCTCGCCAGCTCTCCCTGCGGCGTAGAGGAACTGCGCCTGAGTCGAGCTGGCGAGGCCCGCAAAGCAACCAGCCGGCGGCAGTTAGCCGGCGGCGCGCCAGCTTGCCTTCAGCAAGCCGGAGATTTCGGCCTCTAATAAATCGCCAGGATGAATCTCGCCCACTCCCGCGGGTGTTCCGGTAAAGAGGAGATCTCCGGGCACGACCGGAAAGCGCTCAAGAACATAATTTTCCAGCTCGACAACGCCATTGATCATGTCGCCGGTGTTGCCTTTTTGCCGAACCTCGCCGTTTACTTTCAGTTGAAAGTCTATGTTTTGAAGATTGAAATTGAGCGAAGTCGGAATGTCGACGATGCGGCCGATGAGTGCAGCCTCGCGGAACGACTTCGCTAAGGTCCAGGGATGGGCCTGCGCCTTGAGTTTATTTTGCACATCCCTTAAGGTGAGATCGATGCCAATGGTCAAACCGGTCAATTTTAGCTTTTCAATGTCCCCTCGGGCGCCAACGTTGTCTGAGCGCGGCCCAAATTGAAAGACAATCTCAACTTCATAAGCCGGCTGCGCTGAAAAACTGGGCAGGTGAAAGATGCCCGGGCTCTCCGACCGAGGCAGCAAAGAGCTACCGGCCTTCAGAAAAATAATCGGCTCCTGGGTCTTAGCAGGAACAGCATTACCTAGTTCGCGCGCATGATCTGCGTAGTTGCGGCCGACCGCCCAAATATTTCGAATCTGCTCATCCATGTCACACCTCTGTTGCGGCGGGTTAATTAACGGACTCAGGCGCCGCCATCCTCGCGCTGTGGGCGAGCAGACTTGGGTTCTACTCGAGCTTTGCCGACGAGCTCCCATTCGCCCGTTAAGTCCAATCGGAAGACCCGCGCTTGGCAATTGGGCCAGCCTCCCGCGTCACTGGGCGGAAGGGTCGGGCAGAGGCAATTGAGGGCTGCTTCCAGCCAATCCATGTGCGAGCATATCCAGATCACAGCTTGATCCGAGTTGCTGTCACGAGTTTTCAAATGCTCAAGAAAGTGGCTCACACGCGTCGCGAAGCCTCTCGAGCTTTCGCTCGCGGCCCGCTCATCCAGCTTGGCTTCAATTTCAACTTCAAGAGAAAGTTTTTCGCCTAGGGCCTTGAGCGTGTCGCGAGCTCGCGTGCGCGGAGAGGCGAGCAGTTCGGTCGGAACCGGAAGCGGGCCTTGAGGTCTGAGCAGCAAAGAGAGCTGCTGAGTTTGCCAGTGCCCATATTCCGTGAGCGTCGGATCGTCCGTGTCGTGGGGCATTCGCGCTGCATGACGAAGCAAAACAATTTTCACGGTTTCTCCAGCAAGGACTTGCCTCACTCCCTGAGCATGACTAAATATAAACCATGTCTCAGCCAGTGGACAACCCCAAAGCAAATCAAGCCCGCGTCCACAAGTATTTGACGACGGATCTGACCGTGCGCGCCTCGAGTGTCATCGCGACTCGCGTGGTCGACGAAATGCGCTCCATTCAAAATAGCTATCCCTTGGCGACCGTCGCGGTTGGTCGCAGTATGGTCGGCGCGCTTTTGATGGCATCTCACCTTAAACAGTCTCAGGAGTTGTCTCTTTACTTTCAAGGCAATGGACCCCTCGGTCGCGTTTTTGCGGAAAGCAATTACGAGGGAAAGGTTCGCGGCTACTGCATTCATCCGCAATTTCAGGCACCGATCGAGGGAGAGCAAATCCAAATTGGTGCGGCAATTGGTATCGGCTTACTGACCGTCACGCATCATATGCATGGCTCCTCCGAGCCACATCGTGGAACCGTGATTATCCGCTCGGGCGAGGTTGGCGATGACATCGCTTATTACCTTGAACAATCGCACCAGATTCCATCGGTCGTCGCACTCGGCGTGCATTTAAGTCCGTACGGTTTAGTTGAAGCGGCCGGCGGAATCCTCATTGAGCTCATGCCGGGGCACGGCGACGAGACGATAAAGCAAATTGAAGCGCGCGTGGCCAAGGCCCCGCCGATTTCCAAGCGCATTCTCGAGGGAGCAACCCCTGAAGATTTGATTCGCGATTATCTTGGCGACTTTGAACTGATGGAGCTAGATCACGACTATCCGATTGAGTATCACTGCCGCTGTTCTTATGATCGAGTACTCCGATCGATGGTCTTACTCGGCGCCGAAGATCTCGACGACATGATCGCCGAAAAAAAACCGACCGATGTCGCATGTGAATTTTGCGGCAGGCATTATCAAGTGTTGGTCGAAGATCTTATCAAACTCCGTCAAAGCGCTTACAAAGGTTCACTGAATTGATCTATTCAAGAAATGGACTCAGAGGGAGCCGCATTAAGCTGGCGGTTTCTTTGGGTTGTGGATTGGCAGTTGCGACGGGTTTGCTTTTGATTTACCAAAATGTCGTGCGTGATGACTGTCCGCGAGTCGTCTCGCAAGATCGTGAACCGGCTGAAATTGCGCGATGTTACCTGCGCGATCCAGAGCGGGTCGCAAAGACTTCACAATCGCAGTCAACTCGCTTGGCTGACGATCGAAAATGGCTCGATCGATTGCAAAATCTCGAAATCAATGATGCGCGAATTCCCGAAGCGAGCTACGATGTGACCCGCCTTCTCACGGTCGAGATGGAAAAGAGAAAACCGCGACCTCTTCGTCTGCCGCAGCCGTGGCTTCAGCACCGAGAAGCGGCCTCCGAGCCCGTTAAG
>JAYTRM010000109.1:0-1340 GCA_043746165.1 Bdellovibrionales bacterium
AAAAAGGCGAAGCAGCTCATTTTCCGTAGCACCCTTGACGCGAGCCCAGCGCAAGGATCCTTTCTCGCTCGAATCAGTGTGCATTCCAGTGACATAACAAAATGTCAGATCGGGTGAAACGCGAGCAAGGTGGCGCCCCATCTCGAGCGTTAAATCAAAGGTCAATCGTTTGTAATCTTCGGGTTTCATCAAGACCGACGATACTCCAAGGCAGAAAAAGCAAGCATCATAGCCCGTGAGTTCTTTTTCAAGTGGAGCCAGGTTCATAAAGTCGTCGTGAAGAACCTCACGTAGTTTCGGGTGCTGGTGTCCGCAGGAACGGCGACCCACGACCAAAACTTCCGTAACCTTGTCGGTTCGTAGGCACTGCAAAAGAACGCCCTCGCCAACCATTCCACTTGCGCCAGTGATGATAATTTTCATAAATCTGCCTCCTCGTAGATTCTAGGAGAGGGCAGAGTGGGAAGTCACTTAAATTGCGGGGGCGGTCTGAACGGGTTTCTGATCTCCGCTAAGAAGTCGCGTTAGCTCAGCAGTTTCGCGCCGCTGCCTTTGTGGTGCTGAATTCGTCCTCGCTCGGCTTGGACTTTTACGACTTTTCCATAAAGCATCGTTGCGGCAGTGACGCCCAAAGCTATAATCAATTTGGGCCGGACTTGCGCGAGTTCGGCTTCAAGCCAAGGGCGACAGGCATGTTGTTCGGCGCCCGACGCGCGTTTGTGAAGGCGCGCTTTTCCATAGTACTCATACTTAAAATGTTTGACGGCATTGGTCAGGTAAAGCTGCTCGCGGTCTAAGCCTGCACGGTTGAGCGCTTGGTTTAAAACTTGGCCCGCTGGACCGACGAAAACTCTTCCCTGAAGATCTTCTTCGTCTCCGGGTTGTTCGCCCACGATCATGATTTCCGCAGTTTTGGAACCTTCGCCAAAAACGGTTTGTGTCGCGTGACCTGCGAGCGGACAAGCATCGCAATTTTGCGCGGCGCTTGCCAGCTCATCCCAATTTGCGTGCACCGGTGGATGAGCTAAAAACTGAGGCGCCGCAGCCATGGTCTGAAGTCGATTCGGCGCTTCGCGAAGCAAATCGCGAATCACCTCGGCCTCGGGCATCGACGACCAAAACTTCACAGGCATCTCAGCCGTCATTGCTTTGATTTTGATCCGGGCAGGATTGAAGATCGCCCGGTAGTAAGTTTTCCAGACGTCGTCGAATTCGTCACGGTGACTGAACTCATGTTGTTCGAGACCTTCGCTAAAGAGCAGTTCTTCGAGGTTCCAATGCGCTGAAATCTCGGGCGTGAAAATTGACCAGGGCTTGTCGCCAAAGCGACGCACAAAAAA
>JAYTRM010000110.1:0-2146 GCA_043746165.1 Bdellovibrionales bacterium
CAACCACGAGCGCGACGATCCAGGTGCGCTTCATTCCAAGCACGAGCCTATAATCTTTCATGCTCAAGCGGACATTGACCTCAAGAGTGATGTAATTTGAATTTTGATCCATGAACGATCTCCTTTTACCCACGCCGGCAGGCAGGAGAAGGAGTCGGCTCACTGGGCAAAATTCATCTCCGCTCAATGGTCGTCGATTGGCGAGTAAATTTCTGGGCTTGCGACTCAAGCCACCTTCCGATCGTTCAAAATCCTGCGAAGTCGGCCATCGATGCTATTCTCACTTCTTTCGTTTATTAAAAAAATCTTCATTTCAGATTGAAAGATTCGCGGCCATCCTCAGTCGGCCCTCATCTGTTTGGATGGGATGCACCTTTCGCTTTGGATCTCGATTCGTTCTTCAAACTCGAATTCGTTGCGTAGTTGTCACTGAGACTTTTCCGAGACCGTCGAGGTAAATTCTCTGCGCTTAGAATCTAGCAATCGAGTTGCACGGCCATAGGTTCGCGAATTCCCGTTTCCTTTGAACAGTCGCATCGCCATCTCTCACAAATTCCAATCTCCTTTGGTTCGTCAGCATTAGATCAACAGGCACCAAGAGAACCGTTTCGGATCGCTTCGCCGTTCATCTTCAACCTCGATTGCAAAGCTTAGGTCTCGTGCCTTGGTTCATGGTTTGGCTCCGTTTAGGACCAATCTCCTTTGATGAATTATTTTTTGCTGGGTCGGTCGCTACGCCAGCCAGCCTAATCCCTCCCTTTGCAGGGAGCGCGCCAGTCGCTTCGCTTGGTGTCACGCTCCCTGCCGCATTCGCGTGGCGGTCGGGGGCAGGCCGTCTTCACTCCCTCGTCTCTTTCTTCGGGCCTTCACTGCGTTTGAAAGGCCCCTCGAAAGAGAGGTCAAGGCGCAAAAAACAAAAAACTTTCAAAGGAGAAAGTCATGCAAACGGTAACTCAAACCAAAGAAGCCAGCGGCACTCAGAAAATCCAAGGCTTTATCGCAAATCCGCAGGTGTATATGAACGCCGAGCGAGGAACCATCACGCATCGCCTCGGTGCCGAACTCCGGATCGAAATGCCGATCAATCTCTACAAGAAGATCCTTGGTCTTCCGTTCGAGAAAAAGGCTCCGATGCAAATGTCGGAAGAAGCGGGAGTTCGCCGCAACGTCTACGGCCTCGTCGCTCGCCCCGCAATTTTCCTCAGCAAAGATGGAAATTACCTCATCCACAGCGTCCTCGGGATTCGAGTCTCGAAGCACGTCAACTACTACAAGCGCATCCTGAGCTCCGAAGTTTCTCAAGAAACATTGGGCACTGAGGCGGCGCTCCCGGCCTAACCGAGACCGGCTCCTCCCTCCAGGGAGGAGCCACTCATCAACCAAAAACATCATGAAAGGGCATTTTTATGGAAACTCAAGAACAGATCACGCAGCTTATCTCGCACCTTCAATCTCAGGCTCTCGTCCAAAGTCCTTCGGAGACCTGGCTTGATCGCCAATCCGGAACCCTCTGCGTTCGCGCGACCTTCGAGAGCGGAGAAAAATTCGAGGTGAATGTCACCGAGAAAGACTCCATCTCCAAAGTCAGGGCGCTTTGGCAGGAGAATCTCAAATCAGTTTTTGCTAAAACTAGCGAAGATCGCGATCTCCTGAAACTTCAGATCGGAAAACGCTACACCGTCATCGTCGACAGCGAAATGGGCCTCGGAGTGGTAGCTACTCAGATCGCGCTCCAGGACATTCGAGTCGGACGATACGCTCAATACGACAATTGCATCGAACTCATCTACAAGCGCAAAGGCGCTCGCAATCTTCGCGGGATGCAGTTCTACGGCAAAAAGCCCTTCGCCATCTTCGAAGGCTGGATTGAGGTCAACACTGACCCCTTCGGCCCAGAAGATCGCACTGGCCCACTCGTCTGTCGGCAGAGCAAATATCTCTCCTTTGACGACCGTTACATGACCGAAGCCATCGCGTCCGCTGGAACGCCTCCGCTCTACTCGAAACTCTTTCCGACGAATCCCACGGAAAGGAGTTCCTTGTGAAGAAGCTCTTTCAAATCTCTGTGGCCTGCCTTCCGGGCGGGCCGCGCCCCAATAAATCGTGGACCACCAGGTCTTACAGAGTGAAAGCCCGTTCAGTCGGT
>JAYTRM010000111.1:0-5834 GCA_043746165.1 Bdellovibrionales bacterium
GGGAATTACTCTGATTCATATTTACTTCCCTCATTCGTCAATTCGTTTTGCGGTTGGTTAAGTGGCGACGCTTTGAACAGGAATCGAAAAACCAATTCGCGTCCCGCGACCGGGTTCACTCTCAAGAAACACCGTGCCACCGTGGAGCTCAACAAAATATTTCACCAAATAGAGACCGAGTCCCGTTCCTCTGACTTCTGATTTTCCGGAAACTTGGTTGCGTCCGCGAGTGAACTTAAGCCAAATCACCTTCTGATCTTCAAGGTCGATCCCAGGCCCAGTATCTTCGACGACCACGATGATCTTGTCATCTTTTTCTTGAGAGCTCACGCGAACCCTTGACGGTTCACTTTGCTGCGGTGTTTTATTTCCCGGGCCGGGCATGTACTTGATGGCGTTCTCGATGAGGTTATGAATCACTTCCTGGATCAGGGCCGAATCGACTTCGATCGAAAACAGTGGCTCGAGAACCGTTTCGATTCCGATGCCTTTTTCTGCCGCGAGAGGCCTGAGACGCTGCACCACGCGCTCGATGTTTTCGTTGAGATCGGTGACTTCCATTTGAATTCTGAAATCCTTGGCTTCGACTTTTGAAATTTGCAGGATGCTCTGGATATAGCGGTGAAGTTCATCGCTCGAACGACGAAGTGATTTGAGGTCGCCAATGAGCCGAAGGTCGGAATCCGGGCTTGAAATCAACCGGTCGCAGATGGCTTGAATCTTCGCAATAGGTGTCTTGAGATCGTGACTCATCATGCTTACAAAGTTAGTCTTGAGCTGTTCAATTTCGGTCAAGTAGCGTTGCTCTTCTTCGAGCCGCCAAGTGCGTCGTTCGTTGACAGCAAGTTGATAACTTAAATAAACAATACAGGTTATGGTCAACTGCGCCAGCGGTGAGAAAACCGGAAGCCAGATATAACCGACGTCGAAGGCAAAAACGCTGAGTGCTGTCCAAACCATGCCGGTAAGAACTAAGATAACCAAAGTTACCGACTGCGGGTAGTTGAGCAAAAGCCAGATCGAGCCGGCGATCATCATTGCGAGCAAGATCAAATAGACTGCGTTGGGCAGGCGATGTACGATTGTTCCTTCAATAACGTCCTCAGTCATATTGGCCATGATTTCGGTGCGGCTCATGCGGCCGAGGGGCGTTTGGAATTCGTCACTAACCCCGCTGAGATTACCAATCAGAACAATTTGATTTTTGAGGATTCCTGCCGGTACACGGCCGTCGATGATGTCCTTGGCGCTGATCACGCGAAACGAACTGGAATCACCGACGTAATTGATCAAAGCCGCAGATAGACCTTCAAGGTCCGCACGGGAAAAGGTTGAACCCCGAGCCATTTGGGCGAGTTTTAGTGGCAGTGGCATGACCCTGGCCGAGGTCAGAGTGAATCGCCGAATCGTACCGTCATTGTCACTGCGTAATCCGCGAGTGGCGATATTCGTATTGTCGGCTGCTGCAAAGAGCGGGAGCAGGAGGCGCCCCGCATTGTCGATGTCGCCGCTCCAAATGACACGGGGATCCCGAAAGACATCCGTGCGAGCGACGTCGGCCCGGGGACCGCTCGCAGATTCACCGGCGTCTGAAATGCGGGGCGAGCGAAGTCCTTCGCCAAAATAAAAAGTAACTCCGACTGCGCTCGGATTGTCTGCAAGCACACGGGTGAGGAGCTTTGACCAAATTCGCGGACTCCAAAAGTAGCTGTCGGTGAAACTCACCAGCTCCTTGAGTGGACGCAAAACATTGCGGCTTTCGGGGTCAAGATTGCTCCAGTCTTGCTCACTTAAATCGATCAAGACGATCGGAGCCGTACTTGGACGCGGTCCACGAATCCTGAGCCGCATATCAAAATTTGTCGACTCGTCGCTAAAAAGCAGGACCGCGCCGACGACCCAGCAAAGCGCCGCACGCACCCAAAAATCGCGAGTTCGCCACGCGACGAGGGCGTTGTAATGAACGAATTTTCCTACTGAGTCGGGACTGATGAGCATCTGACGCAGGGTAGCAATATGTCTCGCATTTCGCAACCTTAACAAAGGAATTGGTGACGAATGCTAGCAGATGCTAATTTGGGCCATGCGCATTCTCGATTCGATCGGAAGTCTTCAGGCTCCTTATACATCCACCGTGCTGACGATCGGCAATTTTGACGGCGTCCACCTCGGACATCAAGCTCTCATCAAGCAAATTGTGGAGAGGGCCAAATTGCAAAAAATTCCCTCTGTGGTGATGATTTTTGATCCCCATCCCGTGAAGGTTCTTTATCCTGATCGCCATCTCAGCCGAATTTTCCCCCTTGAAGATCAGGTTCAGCAGTTTGAAAAATTGGGCGTCGAAGTCTTAGTTGTGGAGCCTTTTTCACGCGAGTTTTCGCAGCTTCCGCCCGAACGCTATCTTCAAGAGTGGATTTTGCGACCATTTTCGCCCGAAACGTTGGTGGTGGGGCACGATTTTAGTTTTGGCGCCAATCGGGGGGGCTCAATCGATTTTTTAAAGAGTCAGTCGGCCGCTCTTGGATTTCGACTCGAAGTCGTGGGACCGGTAAAGGTGGCAGACACCCTTGTTTCGTCGAGTCGAATTCGCAAAGCTTTGCTCGCGGGCGAGGTTGAACTCGCGGCAAGTTTACTCGGACGTTTCTTTTACGTTGAAGGACTTGTCGTCAAAGGCGCCGGACGGGGCCGGCAATTGGGACTTCCAACCGCAAATCTTAAACTTCACGGTGATTTCGAGACCGCACCGGCCCTCGGTGTTTACGCGGCGTGGGCAAGCGTGAGGGGAAAAAGACGAATGGCAGCCGTAAACATCGGCAAAAACCCGACATTCAACGAGGTAGGACACCTACCGCCCACGATCGAGGCGCACGTGCTGGATTTTCCGCTGCCCCCAAAGAGCGCCGCAGAGAGCGCCGCAGAGAGCGCCGCCGAGAGCACCGATCTTTATGGTGAAAATTTGCGTTTGGACTTCGTCGCCCGATTGCGAAGCGAACAGAAGTTTTCGTCAAAAGAGAAGTTAATCGAGCAAATTCACCGAGACATTCAGGAGTGCCGAATCGCAATCGGAAAGTCCCGAGATGAAATGGGTTGAAATTTCAAATCAGTCTGAAAAAATTCGCTACTTGGCGCTCAGCGAACAGATGAATCAAAAAGGTTTAGTCAATGAGCTCGAATTTATTCAGACGGACCTCGAGCAATTTCCGCAGGTGGCTCGGGCCGCCATGAACGAGTTTGCCCAAATTCGCGTCGGCGGGCTTCTTCGAGACGCAGTTTTGAGTCTCAACGAAAATATTCCGGCGGTTTTATTGTCACTCAGAATGGCCGATGCCCTTGTGCAAAGTGTCGCCCCCACCTCGCCAGGATCGTCGCAAAAAAACCCACATTCGGCGTCTTCGATGCGCCATTCGGCGATTCCTTGGTGGCCCCGTTGCTACATGATAGAGGGTTTGACTCGTGCCCTTGTGGGCGATGGTGATCTCGATCTTAATGGCTCAGCGTTTATCATGGGCTGCACGCCGTCGACGCGCGCAGTCGTTGGCTCTTTGGCAAGAATTGGTTTTCGAAAGTTTGCGATCAGTGGTAGCGACGAGACTCTTGGGCGAACGATGGTCAGTGATTTTGCAGCTTGTTACTTTCGCTCTGAATTCCAGTTTGTCCCGAAAAACCTTATTGCCCAACTCCCGAGCGTTTATTCGATCGCCGTGAGCGCGGAAGAAACTTCGGAAGCGTCTGGAGTGGCCACATCATCTGGGCTGCCGCCAGGTGATCTCAACGAATTGTTCTTTTTTAATTTTCTCAAACCGGGCGGGCGCTGGCTCGACCTCTCGATGACACCACATCTTCAGGTCTTACAGGTTGAGGCCGAAGCGAGAGCGGTCGGAGCCCAGGTCCAGAACGGCATCGTCGTCGCCGCTTGGACCGATGCCGAGTGGGTCAAGCAGACCTTTGGCGTAGATCTTGACCCAATTGAGCTTGGTCAGGTTTATAGAGAAAAATTCGGCTGGAAATAAGCCGGACGTTCGAACAGTTACGATCATGTACGTAAAACCATTAGACTATTGTGAGAGAGAGATAGCTCCGCTCTTACGATAGGAATTGGCATGCCAGCTGTTAAGAAAAATACTGACCTTGTCGTCGAAAGTTCAGTGACGCATGAGCAGCTAGAAAATGCCCGCAGACTTCAAAAACAAGTCGGCGGAGATCTCAATTCTGCACTCATAAAACTTGGCTACATGAAAGAAAAAGACGTCTCTGTTGGATCATCTGGCAGGCAGAGTGTGCCTCCGTTTGAGCTCGATCAGTTTGAAATTCCGGCCGATGCGCTCAATGCACTGACCATGGAAGTTTGCCTGAAACACCGTGTGATCCCGGTTTCCAAAGCGGGTGACACTCTTGTCGTGGCCTTCGCTGATCCCTCTAATCTAGCGGTTCGAGACGATTTGAGATTTGTTTCTAAGTGTAAGATCGAGGTGGTTGTCGCGCACGAGACCATGATCGTGAAAGCAATTGGGAAGTACTACAAAAAAGAAAAAAACGTAAAAGCGCAAGTTGATGAGCTGGAGGAAACAGAGGAAGCCTTCGCAGAAAATACGGCGACGCAGGCCCAAGCTCTCTCTGACAATGAGGGTGAGTCTCCGATCATCAAGTTCGTTAACAGCATGTTGGTTGAAGCTGTAAATCTTAAAGCGAGCGATATTCACATCGAACCTTACGAGAAGCGGTTGCGGATCCGCTACCGCATCGACGGCATGTTGATTGAAAAGATTCAGCCACCTTCGGGAGTTGGAGCTAGCCTCACAAGCCGCATTAAAATTATGTCAAAGCTCGATATTTCCGAGCGGCGCAGGCCGCAGGACGGAAGGATCAAGATCCGACTCACTAAGAATACCGAGGTTGATTTTCGAGTCAGTATTTTGCCCACTATGTTTGGCGAAAAAATTGTCATGAGGATTCTAGACAAGTCAAATTTAAAAGTCGACATGACCCAACTCGGGTTCGAGCAAGCTGAGCTCGATCTGTTCAGATCACGTATCGCCGAACCGCAAGGAATGGTTTTAGTCACAGGCCCGACCGGATCGGGAAAAACCACGACGCTTTACTCTGCACTCCAGTCGTTAAATGACCCTGGAGTTAATCTTTCGACCGCCGAAGATCCTGTCGAATTTAACCTCGACGGCATCAATCAAGTTCAGATCAATCACGAGATCGATTTCGGATTTCCCGAGGCATTAAGATCATTTCTCCGGCAAGATCCCGACGTGATCCTAGTAGGAGAGATCCGAGATCTCGAAACGGCCGAGATCGCTTTTAAGGCGGCTAACACGGGTCACTTGGTTTTGAGCACCTTACACACGAACGACGCTCCCGCCACCATTTCACGGCTACTCGACATGGGAATTCCTGGCTACCTGATCACCACGACGCTCAACCTGATTGTTGCTCAGCGCTTGGCCGGTCGTGTTTGCAAAAACTGCGCAATTCCTCAGGATGTCAACGAGAAGATACTGCTTGAGGCCGGTCTGACGAAAGATGAGCTTCCGGGATTGTCGCTCTTTCGCGGTGAAGGTTGTACAACTTGTAACGGTTCGGGCATCAAAGGGCGAGTCGCGCTTTTTGAAGTCATGCAAATGTCGGGGCCGCTCCGAGAGATTGTTCTTAAGCAAGGCACTCCGATTGAAATCAAAAAGGCGGCCATTCGTGGAGGCATGAAAACTCTGCGCCAGGCAGCGCTGACCAAAATGAAAACAGGGCTTATTCCGCTCGAAGAGGTGTTGGCGACGACCCTTGGGGACGATCAGATATGATCACGCTCCTGCAGTTGCTTAAGTTCGCCA
>JAYTRM010000112.1:0-13050 GCA_043746165.1 Bdellovibrionales bacterium
CATTGTCAAACGGTTATCAACACCGAGGAATCCGGTCCATCAAATGCCGGTCTAGCGAGCTGCTTCAAGAAGAGTGTGAAGAATCAACCATTACACCTAAGCTTGCATCCGCGGCTGAGAAATTTGTTCACGACAATTGAACTTAGTTCTCGAGCGATCACGTCGATTTTCGCACTTTTTACATTGATCCTCGGTTGTCCAACAGTTTTGTGTCAGGATCTCGCTCGATCGATGGACTTCGGGTATCACTCAACCTCGAAACGACGTCCCAAAAGGAGAGGCTGATGAAGTCTTCAAAATCTTTAATCGGCCTTTCGATCATTCTAAGTCTTTGGCTTGCAACGCCGAGTTCGGCTCAGGTTTCCGCAGCAAGCGCGACGTCAGATGGAGCAAATTCGGAGTCGACGTCGAAATCTAGCTTGGGTAAAATTCTTGGTAACAAGAAGTTTGAAGAGAGCGAAACTTTAACAGATCCTAAGCTTCGTGTCGAAGACGGCTCGCTCTCTCATTACAGCGTGAGTTCGACGCTCGGATACAACGGCCCACCAGTCGGTAGCCTGTCAACCGCCGATCAACCAAATCCTGATCATAAAATCGGCCCCTATGCCCAGAAATTGACCGGAAATATTATGGGCAAATATCGCCTCGACCCGGTGCAATCCCTGTCAGTCGGTACTGGCGTCGCGTTCAACCACCCTTTCAGCGGCTGGGATCGGACAGACGTCAACAATCCCTTCATCCGCTACGACCTCGCTTCGCGGATTGGTGGCTGGCAGATGCGGAACTCTCCCGAGCTGCTCTACTCGACGATTCCAAATTACACGGCCGTCGGAGAGATCGGCGGTTTCGAGTGGTACAACGCCCTGGTTCACAACCTAGGTACCTCGCGCTTTGCGTTCGAACTCGATACCTTTTTCTTCGCTTGGATTTTCGATCGTGGCTACCAGGGAGCTGACGGCTCGGTACAAGCGTGGTCAATCATGACTTCGCCGATCATAAAGTATCAATATTCTGATCGATTGAACTTCAACGCCGGTGTCACCTTGAGTGGTTGGAACCCGCGCGCACGAAACGATTCGACAATTCTTCTCGGCTACATTCCAACGGGAAGTGTCGGTCTCGTGTACGCCTACAATCGTGACATCTACTTCGCGCCGTGTATCGGTTTATTCCCAGGCCAATTCGCCTGGAACACAACGACGGTGAATTTCACCACCGTTATCTCTCTTCTGTAATTCTTCACTTCTTGTTGCTCTCCTCGACAAGCTGGTAATGCGCCTCCCGCTTATGCCTACGTCCAGGTCTGCGCCCGGCATCGTTGACATTGAACACTCCTCCGACGTCAAATTGGGGCTCACCCCGAGGCAAATTGAGCCAAATCATGAAACGAAATGCGATTTTGCAATTGGCCTCACTAACGTCAGCGATCGGAATTTTTGCGAGCGTTGCCGCTTTTCCATCGGCAGCCCTCGCCTCGAACTCCCCGATTGGCTTGCAAGAATATTTGGGCCAGGTTCGCAACTCAAACACGGGCGTGCAGGGCTCGCAAACGACGAGCCACGGATACTTCCAGGCTTCCTACGAAAGTGAGCTGCCTTTCTCAACACAATTCTTCGGCAACGTTCAGTACACCGATGACAATCGCCAGACGCTGGCGCCGATCTTTCAAGGAAACCGATCGGTGATCGAGCAGAGCCAAGCTGGAATCAGGAAGCTCTTTGACTTCGGTTTGCAAACCCAGCTTTCCTACGGCCTTACCTCGACCAACGTCTTCGGAGTCAGTCCGACCATAGTTCCACAAAGCAGTCTCATCACGGGAGCGTTGACACTCCAGTTGACACAATCATTTTGGCAAAATGGATTCGGCAAAGCCGATCGTGCTTTGCGGATTTCGGTTCGCGCCCAAGACCTGGCGCAAAGTTACCAAAATTCCTACCAAACAAAGGTTGCGCTCTCAGAGGCCGAGTCTCGCTACTGGTCGCTCGCGGTCGCCCGCGAGCTGGTTAAAATTGAAAAAGAGAGCTATGACCGCACAGTCGTTATTCGCGATATAAATTCTAAAAGAGCGAGTGCCCATCTGATCGATGAGTCTGACCTTCTCACCTCACAAGCTCAGGCGAAAGCCAAAGAATTTGATCTGAAATCTGCTTTCGATAAGGAACGAGTTGCGGCCCGATCTTTTAACTCTGCACGAGGTGTCGACTCAGATAGCGTCGACGAATTTCTTAGGCTACCGAGCATGGAAGAGCTCGAGAAGATGAGTCCACCGCAGCGGGCGGCTATGCGTGATGATGTCAAAGCCGCAGAGCAAAGTAGGCTCGCTGTTTCAGCGACGAGTGAGGCCGCCACTCAACGGCAATTGCCATCGCTCAACTTAGTCGGCACCGCTTCGACAAATGGTTTAGAGCCCAACCTCAACCAGGCTGTCACGGATACAACTACGGGCCAATACCCATACTACGCGGTTGGAGTCAATTTCACAGCCCCCCTTGATTTCCATGGTGTTCGCCAAGTCAAGCAAGCCTATGCCGAGCAACTTCATGGCGCTGAACTGACTTACCGACGCCGGCTTTTCGACCAAGAAAATGATTGGAAAGACCTCACCACTCAATTCAACGAAGCCAAGCAACGACTGACCCTCGCCTTTGATGTCGAGCGCGCGCAGAAGTCGAAATTTCAGCACGAAAGTTTGCGTCGCAAACAGGGCGCGAGCACGACGTACCAAGTTTTTCAATTCGAAATTGACTATCTCTCTTCTGAGCTCAATCGGATTCAAACCGAGGCAATAATTTTAACTCTCATGGCGCAAATGAAAACTTTCGGGGGCGAACCGTGAACCTTTCTGATCTCTCGATTCGCCGACCGATTTTCATCACTTGCGTTTTCTCCTTGATTCTTGGCCTTGGTTATCTGTCGCTCAGGCGCCTTGGAGTCGACCTTTTTCCGGATATTAATTTTCCGATCGTTGCGGTCACCGTGGCTTACAAAGGTGCTGGCCCCAAAGAACTCGAGATGCTCGTTGCGAAACCGATAGAAGATCAACTGAGCACGCTTTCTGGCATCAAAAATTTAAGTTCAAATAGCGAAGACGGCGTGACTACGATCATCGCTGAATTTAATCTCGACGTCGACATTCGCTACGCCGAACAAAAGGTCAATGACCGTGTCAGCCAACTTCGCGGGCAGCTACCGACCGACATCGACGAACCGATCATCAAAACATTTGATCCCGCCGACACCCCAGTTCTCGCGTTAGCGCTTACAGCCAAGCTTCCAGAAAGCAAACTTTTCGATCTCGCCGACAACGTCGTCCGTCCGCAGATCGAGCAAGTCAACCATGTGGGACTCGTACAGATTCAAGGCGGCCGTAAACGTGAACTGCAAGTCCTCATGAATGAAGACCGACTCAAGACCAAAGAGCTCTCCGCCACGCAAGTCGTCCAGGCCATCAACCAGGCTGGCAAAAACACGCCAGCCGGAAAAATCGACAACCCCAATAGCGAAACCCTTATCCGGACCCTCGGAGATTTTGATTCAACTGAATCGATCAACCAAGTCGTGGTTAAATTTCTAGGCAATGAAATCACGACCCGTATTTCCGACATCGCCACGGTCGTCGATGGTCTCGAAGATGAAAAGACCAGAACCTACGTCAACGGAAGGCCTGCGCTGACGCTCATGGTGTACCGCCAGTCGGGTTCGAACACGGTTGAAGTAGCTGATAACGTGGTGAAGAAAATAAGTAAAATTACCGCAGCCAATTCCCGCATTGAAGGTTTTAACCTCTCGATCATTCGCGACGGCGCTAAACCAATACGCAATAGTATCAACGATGTTGCGCTCACGATTTATCTCGGCATCGCCCTGACCGTGGTCGTCGTGCTCATTTTCTTAGGCAACTTTCGCTCGACGCTGATCACTGGCATCGCGCTTCCCAACTCGCTACTCGGCGCCTTCATCTTGATGGCAATCGCAGGATTCACTCTGAACGTCATGAGTCTGCTCGCACTGAGCCTCGCGGTTGGCTTACTCATTGATGACGCCATTGTCGTGCGCGAAAATATCTTTCGCCGTCTCGAGCTCGGCGATGAACCAAAAATTGCGGCGAGCGTTGGCGCAAAGGAAGTTACCCTGGCGGTTGTCGCCACCACGATGGTTGTCCTATCAGTTTTCGGCCCAGTGGCCTTTTTGCAAGGGATCGTTGGACAGTTCTTCAAACAGTTTGGATTGACGATCTGTTTTGCCATGCTCATCAGCCTGTTTGATTCGCTGACTATGGCTCCGATGCTCTCGGCTTATTTCGCTGAAGCGAGCCACGCCGGCAAGGGCGAAAAGCGATGGTATTCAAGTTTGCTCGCGGTCTTTTCTCGCTTTCAAAAAGCCCAGGAAGATCTCTATCTCCGTGTTCTGAAATGGACCCTCCGCCACCCGCTGATGGTGATCGGCTTTGCTCTCTTAGTCTTTGTTGCGAGCTTTGCTGCGCTTTCGACCATCTCAAAAACATTTTTGCCGGCTCAGGAAACCGGTGAGTTTCAGGTCGCGCTCGATATGCCGGCTGGTACAAGTCTCGAAGCCATGGACCGGGTCGCTCGCGAGGTTGACACGAAAATCAAAAGTCACTCCGAAGTTCGGCTCACTCAGTTGACGACCGGAGGTATCAACGCCGAGCCTAACCAGGCTACCGTGATCGTACTTTTGAACGACGCAAAAAAGCGCACCCGATCAACCACCCAAATGAAGGAGTTGATTCGCCAAGAGATGAAGGCTTACAAGGTGGCCAACCCGAAGGTGCAGGATCTCGCGATCGGCACGCCCCAACAGCAGCCCTTTCAAATCAACATCGAAGGTGAAAACCTTGACGACTTACGCCTCGTTTCGGATCAACTCCTCACACAGCTTAAATTGGATAATGATTTAAAAGACGTCGATACAACTTATCGCGCCGGGCAACCAGAGCTCGAAGTCGTGCCCAATAAATTGAAGGATCAGCAGTTCGGAATCCTGAGCTCACAAGTTGGGGCGGAGATGCGAACTTTGATTGAAGGTACCGTCGCCGCAAAATTTCGCGAAGCCGGAAGCGAATACGACATCCGCGTGCGCCTTGCGCCCGAGGAGCGCGACCTTCATGGCACATTCAAAAAAATCTCGGTACCGAACGTCAACGGAAGGCTTATTCCTCTTCAACAGGTGGCCGACCTTGTTGAAAACGAAGGGCCTTCGACGATTTACCGTCAAAATCGGGCGCGCTATATTCAAATCTCGGCCGACGTCAATCCATTGGGCCATGGACTCGGCAAAGCCATCGATGACGTCAAAGAGACGTTCACGCAAGGTAAGATCAAACTTCCGCCAGGGGTTAGCTATTCTTTTGTTGGCAGTGCTCAAGACTTTCAAGACCTCATCTCAGCAATCGGCCTCGCGCTCGGCCTTGCTATCATTTTCATCTACCTCGTTCTTTCGAGTCTGTACGAATCTTTTTTTGTTCCACTGGCGATTATGCTCGTTTTGCCTCTCGCCGCCTGCGGAGCTTTCTACGGCCTCGCAATCACGAGATCGAGTCTCGACATCTTTTCGATGATCGGATGTATCATGCTCCTCGGCGTCGCGACGAAGAACTCCATTCTTCTCGTCGATCACATTCAACAGTCTCTCGCAAAAGGTATGGAGCTAAGCCAGGCTATTGTCGAGTCAGGAAAAGTCAGGCTTCGACCCATCATGATGACGTCGTTTGCGTTAATTGCCGGCATGATTCCGGTCGCGATCCCAATTACCGAAACCGCCAAGCAACGATCGAGCATGGGGATCGCGATCATCGGCGGATTGATCACCTCGACTCTTCTGACCTTAATCGTCGTGCCGGCGGCTTATTCGTATATCGACCGCTTTGAAAAACTCGTGATGAGGGTGTTTAACTATTTCTTCGGTCAACACAAAAACGTGAAGAGCTAATCTCTTCTCTCTCTCGACAAATGAATGGCAGCCCGGTCAGCTAGGAACTGTTCGTCGAGCTTCGTGGATGGCCAAGCTGTCCATCACATGCTAAAGCCGTCGGTCTAGTCACTTCACTTTTACGCGGTCGAGTTGTGCTTTGGTCATGTGAATGTCCACCACACCGCTCGATTTAATTTGATCCTTCGGAACTAAATCTTTCGGAATCAAAACAGTTGCACGAGAAGTTTTGACTTCAACGACTCGCTCGGTGATCGCCGTGATGGCTCCGGTGAGTCGCAAGTCCCGATCGGGCGTAGCGCCCGCTTGCGACTGGGTGGCGGCCAGGGCGCCGGAAGAGTTGAAAATCGCGAGCGCAGCGAATAGGCCAAGTGTTTTAAAAATCATCATATCGAAGTTCCACTAGCTGTTGGGGGAGCCACAATCACGGGGGCTTTGGATGTGCCCGGAGAACCTGAAGGAACGGGCTGCGCCGCACTTGGCTCCACGATGACTCCAGGAGCAGTCTTCGCAGACGGCGGTTGATAATTAGTCGTCGTTACGCCTGGGATAAAGGGCTGTCCTTGCGACTGCGTTGTGTCGAGCTCTCGGGTCAGCGCATGATCTGAATCCCAGCACTTGGCAAATTCTGGACAATGCCCATCTTCGGCCATGCAGTTTTGCATGGCCGGCATGATCTGCGATTTGCGGATCAGCTCTTGAGGATCCATTCGAGTGGCGATCACTTCCGTTGCCTCTTTGGCAAGATCGCCATAATTCGAAAGAGACGCCTGATCGACGTACAGGCAGCGCGCGTAAACTGTGCAAACCTTTTGATCGGCGCAACCCTTGGTGCCGCTGAGATAACCCCTCATTCCCCGCATCGCTTCAAGATCTGGCGCGCAGTATGCTTCAGACCAGTTCGCTAAAGCAAATGAGGGCCCAAAGGTGAACAACGTAAGCGCAAACAAAATTATCGAATTTTTCATTTGGACCTCTTAGCTCTCTCTATCGTGTCACTTAGGTAGATAAACCGTCAATTTTTAGCCCGACCGGCGACGAACCTCTTCAAACCTAGGTCGAGACTTGCTGGCGCGATTTCGCGCCAAAAGCTCGCGGACCTTGCTTGCTACGTCATCCACTCCTATCGCCTGCATGCACAAATTATTTATGCATGTCGATTTGCGGTGATTCAAGGCACTGACACAAGGGCTGCAAGCCAGCCCCGCCCAGAGAATGTGGGGATCCCCTGCAACCGCACCAAAAAGCTTCGGCGTCTCGGGCCCAAACAGAGTCACGGCCGCGATCGGGGTCAGAGAGGCAAAGTGCGCAGGACCGCTGTCATTGGTTACTAAAACCTGTGCGAGCGAATAAATCATAATCAATTCGCGAAGGGTTGTCTTGCCCGCGATGCTAAAGACGCGATCAGATTTGAGTTCGCGCATCACATGCTCTGCGCCCGCCGCTTCAGAACTTGCGCCCGTCAACACCAAAACAGCGTCGGGCTCTCTCGCTAAAAGCTCGAGCCCAAGTGCGACGAAACGTTCAGTCGGCCACTTGCGCAGCGGCAAAAGATCGCTCGCATTTGGATTGAGAAGGATAATGGGCTGCCCATTTAACGGCTGCGACGAGAACTTCTGCAGGATGATGAGCGCTTGTCGCAAGTCAGCCTCTGAGGCGAGAAACTTGGCCTGAGGAAGTTCGATCGGCAAAGTCGCTTTTAGCATGGGTTGGTCGGCCGGATCCTTTAACAAGGCGTCTACCAAAAGTCGGTAACTCATGGTGATATGTAAATAAGGGTTGTATTGAACCCTGTGGGTCATGAGATCCCCGCGATAAGGGGCTTCACTGGCAAATCGGTGCAGGCCAACTCGAATTCGTGCGCCGGTAAGATATCCAAAAACCGCGCTGGCGCGGGCAAAGAACTCAAGATCGACCGTGGCATCAATTTTCAGACGCCGAATTTTCCACAGCGATTTCAGCATATCCAAGAGAAATAAAGTTAGCTTTTTGTTTCTGAGCTGCAAAATATTTTCGCGGGGTATAATATCAAGCAACTCAAGGATCGCCATGTTTTCATCGAAAACTGAAAAGTAAACATTTTCTTTACCGACCAATTCGATTGCCCTGATGAGGGCACCGTAAGCTAAAACAGTAGCACCCTGTTCAATCCATTTGATAAACAGAATTTTCTTTGGTTTATCACTGGCGCTGCGCGTTCGCCAAATCAGCTCATGCAGACGGCGCACCGAAGTCAGGCCTGCGCAGAGTAAAGTTCCTATTCTCCGATCGAGAAAGCGAATTAAACTATGCTTCATCGAGCCTCAATTCTTTGAGTCATTGGCAAGTCCGCGCGAGAAACTGTTAACCAAAGGTCCGAAATGAGTTGGATCGATCTTTAAAACTTGCGAAAATCTGGACGCTGCACCCACGGCATCGCCACGCTTTTTTAAGGTCAAACCGTGGTTGTAAAGCACAGTTGCGTGATGGGGAAAATAGTACTCAAGGTAGCTCCACGCCTCTTCTGCCCTGTCGTTGTTTCCGACCGACATCGCCTCGATACCGATGGAGAAATACGCGGCAAAGCTCCGCGGATATCTTTGCAGAAAATGCTCGTGCGCCTTAAGGGCTTCTGCAAAGTTCCCTGTTTGGCGGAGTTGCTCACCGAGCGCGAATTCGGGATCGCGACCGATGTAGCGGAAGAGATAACTTTGCAATTGGTTGTCACAGTCAGCGATGATATTAAAAGCCACTCCCCCGCGGCAGCCGCTGAATTTTGCGACGTACTCGACTTGGTCCCAAAAAGTTGGCACCCAAGACAATGCATAAGTATTGCCAACGGGATATTTGCCGGTCGTTAGACTCTCAAAATGATCCAAAAGCTCACGCTCGCGAATCACCGGACTCGCATCCGTGTGGTAGAAGTAACTTCGGTAACCTTCCACGGACACAAGTTTGGCATTGGGAAGTTGATCGTTTATGAATTCATAGGCCCGGTCTACCGCGTTCATAACCGAGCCGAGATCCGAACGCTGCTCCACGCTTCGGTAAAAATCAATAGCACCCTGAAGGGCAAAGCAAGCCACAATCGCGGCTACAGTCATGCTCGGAAAGAACTTCAAATTTCGCGCGACTTGCCCTAAGAGCCAAGCAAGCAAAAGAATCGCAGGTACCAGCGGGAGAATTCCGTAGCGAATTCGAAAGGTCAAATTTAACACCGGCAGCGAGCCGACCGCAAAGATCATCACCACGAACCAAAGAGCTACAAAATTTCGGGCTCTCTTTGTGGGCCAAGAACTTTCAGCCAGATTTTGATCTCGCAAATAGCTGCGCACCGCGTACCAAATGGCAAAGATCACGGCGGGAATTAAAACAAACGGTCCGAGAATGGCCGCCAGAGAAATTGTCGGCGTCTTAAAGATAAAAGCAACGTCCCAAGGAAAATCAGACCATATAAAATCAGTTAATTTCTTTGTCGTCACGGGCTGCCACATCCAGCCAATTTCGCTACCGTGTGAACCAGGTAGAAACGGCGGGAGCTGCTTAAAAATTCCTGGTCCCCAGGGAACGGCGAGCAAAAACATCCCGGCCAACGGAAAAATAAAGATGCGCCATTGCTTTCGCCTTTCTGGAATCGTAAGCAAGTACAAACCAAGAATGGCGGGGATCAGCTTAAGATCGGCTTTAGACTTATAGCCAAGATAAGTCGCGAGCGTGAGCCCACCCCAGCGAAGCATCCATTGACGACATTCCCGAGACGTAGTTAAGCCTTGCCACACCGTCGGCGTGGTCTCGACGGCATCCCAAATATGATAAGTCAGAAAAAGAAACAGAAACTGAGAAGTCGTAGCTAAATCGGAATGCAGAAAATGCGCCGCCATCGGTCCCGGGCAAAGCAAAAAAAGTGCGGTGGGCAGCAGCGCCCAAAGGCTCGAAGCTTCGCCGAGTAGGCGCCGGGACCACCGGTAGATCATCCATCCGAGGGCACCGAATATCAGGTTCTTGTAGAGAAAATAGAGGCCCGAATCGTAACCGACAAAAAAGTAGAAAATCTTGTAGATCAGAGCCTGTACGGGGCGTTCATTAAACCCCCAAAACTGTGGCTGAGTCGAAATTGGGCTGACCCATTCCAAAAAGATCTGCCAGACTGTCTTATTTTGAATTTTATCGAAGATGCTGGCGAAATCGTCGTCCCAAAGCGGGATCCCTTGGCTAAAAAAATAGCCGTACAGCGAACCGACGATAAAGACGCCCCACGCGATTCGACTCTGATGCAGGTGTCCCGCAAACCTACTCCTCAGACAACTAAGGTCAGCTGGCCATTCCCTGCTCGCGCGCGACTTCATTGGCAATTAAACTCCCCTTGATCTTTCTATTTTATGCCAACAAACCTCGAGGTTCGACTCGCCATTGTCAGAATTGGCTCAAGGCCGAGTCAAAATTTTGACTTGGTCTTGTTTCAGTCTGCTACAAGTTCAGCAGGTTGGGCCGCCGCTCCCCATTTATTTTCGCCTGCCTTGCCCAGGACATCGACAGCCCAATTCGACGGCGCTCAGCCGGGGCCCGGTTTTTGAGAATGAGCACGTTTAACTTTTAATCGCGTGCGCGAAGTGCTCACAGCTTCGATCCGACCAGAAATCTTTTTTGAATTCTTTCCTAGGCAAACGTTTAGGATGAATGAAGGCACGGAACGTAAGATCAATGGCCGTATTTCTTGGGGGTGGACGTTGTCACAAATGACTCAAAAGGAACAATCTGAAGGTTTGGCACAGCAGCTAAAATCATTTGTCACAGTGAGAAGGATGAGACTAACGGACGTATGGAATCCAAAAACGCGTTTGTTTATTAACCTGAGTCTCATTGCCCTGATCTGTTGCGAAGCCATCTTTGCCAACTTCTATTCGGAACTCAATCTTTTGGCGCTCTCGAGCACCGCACCGAGTGCGATCAGCAAATTTGAAGCGAGCGCAAGGGGCCCTTCAATCTCAACCGTTTCAGCCGCCGTCGTGAAAAAGCACGCTCACCGCCGCAAATCGAATCGCCAAGGCGATTGATGAGCAAGACTCCCTATTCTCTCTTGCAACAGATCAATGCAGCCGCTAGTCTTCCAGGGCCCAGCTCGTTTAAAGAGTAGCTGGTCCTGGAAGGCGAATCCGAGGGCCTCGACTAAGGTCTGGTTACGCGGTCTTAAGCTTCTCAAAACACTTCACTTTTCATAGCTCTCCTGCTGAAATCAAGATGGTGTGAATTTCAAAATTATTGGATTTTTTTTTTTACGAGTTTCGTTTTAATCCCTGCCTTGGCAGAAGTCGGCGTCTCTGCTTCTGAAATCGTAATTGGTCAAACTGGCGATCGGTCGGCTGGAATCAAAGAGTACACTTTCGACCTTACGCTGGGCCTGACAGTCTACTTCAATAAGCTCAATGCAGAGGGCGGAGTTCATGGCCGAAAGATACGGATTGAAAGCCGCGACGACGGTTATGATCCAAAGAGAACAGTCGAGGCCGTGACGGATCTCATCGATCATCAGCATGTATTTGCGATTTTGTCTTCGCTAGGAACTCCAACAATCAAAGCAAGTCTTCCCTATATTGAGAAAATGGATGTGCCTTTTCTCTTTCCCTACTCGGGCGGAGAATCCAGCCGGCTGCCGAGTGCAAAAACCAGCGTCAACCTCCGCGCGGGATATGCAGAAGAAATTGAGCGCCTGCTCGAATACACAGTCAAAGATCTGAACACGGATGACATCGGTATCTTCTACCAAAACGATGCCCTTGGCGACTCAGGCGTGACGGCGCTCGAGGCTTTTCTCGATAAGAGAAATAAACACATCAACGGCCACGGAAAATACCAGCGAAACTCTGAAGACGTAAGCCTCGCACTCGACAGCCTGATCAAAGCCAAACCCAAAGCCGTATTTCTGCAATGCGTGCGCAGGGCGTGTGTCGCGTTTCTTAAGGCCGCTGCTGCAAAAAAGTTCACTCCTATTATTTTGGCAAACTCATTAGGAAGCATCAGCGATGCCTTAGCGGATATCCCAACCGCCAAATTTAATCTCGTGATCTCAGAGATTCTGCCGTCGCCGCACACCCAGGGGCTGAGAATTGCCAGGGAATTCTCTAACGCCATGACTCTCGCCGGCCATTCAGATCGGATCAACTATGTCACTTTTGAAGGATACCTTGACGCCAAAGTTCTCACAACGGCGCTTCGCTCAATCGACAAAGATCTCAATCGCAAATCTCTTATGACCGCGTTCGAAAATATGAAAAACAAAGACATCGGCGGCATCACGCTTTCGTTTTCGCCCAAACGCCGCCAGCTTCTCAACGAGGTCTATCTCTATCGAGTTGAAAATGGATCCGCGAAACTGATCAGCCAAAATTAAGCCGCTCTCGGGGGGCCGATGCCAGATTCTCAGTTGCGGTCGACGTTCATCAGTGGAGACTCGCCGCCGAGCACTAACTCAATTCGATGAAGTACGTCGTCCCAGCGCGGTCTCTCGTTACCTAAGCCAGCAAATCTTCAAAAAATGCGCCGAAATTTCGCCTCGGGTGGCGGATCTGTATTTCGAGAATCCAACGATGGGGAGCGGGCTTTTGGGGAAATTTTTCGATCGATCCACGACTTCTTGCCGCGTGGGGAAAGTCGGAGATGCGGTGCCCGTTGGCCTGGTCAAGGCTCAGGATCCAGCCAAGATCGTGGGCGCGCTCGGTTGCAAAGGCATAAAGCTCTGCTCCCGTTTCAGAGTGGCTGATCCATCGCTCTCTCACCAGATGCCACAAAATTTCAACATCGCGCCCGCACGCCCGCATTTCACGATCGTCACCGACGGCAAATGTGCGGCCGACGTCGCCTTCATGGCCATCGAAAATCGGGCCAATATCAAAAAAGAAAATATCGTTTTCGCCAAGCGCAGGATCAGGCAGACCTTTTTTTCCGAATGAAAGTAGCGTGTTTTCGCCAAAGCGAATCTGTGAAGGATGCCACGACTTGGGCGCCCCGTGCTGGGCTTGAATTTCGGCCACAAGCTTACGGGCCTCGGATTCCAACATCCCGGGGCGAACCAAACTCGCCGCTTCGCGAATGACTGAAAGCGTGCGGGCACTGGCGCTCAGAAGT
>JAYTRM010000113.1:0-11153 GCA_043746165.1 Bdellovibrionales bacterium
TCCCCACGAATGGGAATGATCACAGGATCTTCGGGGCTGTAGGTTCCGCTCGAAATCAGACGCTTCAAAGCCCGCCGATATGTCGATTTGAAGTGGCGAAGTCCCTCGGGACCAACGGGCGCGATTCCCGAGTACTTGTTTTTGATTGCATCTTGGCGAGGTTTTCCCTTCGGTTCGATGCGCGGAAGCTCGAGCTCTTCGCCAAGAATATCGGCTAACTCATCGAGAGAAACGTCGACTTCGAGTTGATGTTGCCCTGAATTATTTCCGGCCTCGCCAGAGCCGTCTTGCGGCTCACCGTCGACGGCATCGCCGGGCTGGCCTTGGCCCTGACCAACACCGCCACGTTGCTTCGGGCCATACTTAAAACGAGGGATATCAATGTACGGGACCGGAATTTTAACAAAGTCGTTTTCGCGTTTGCCGACCATCTCGCCGTGCGAGACATATTTTTTAAAATTTTCTTTTATCCGGCCCCGGATGATATCCCGGAACCGGTTGTGGTCTTCACGAATCGCCATTAGCCCTCACATCGCCACTTGACAACATCATCTGACAAAACATGCCGCCGCAGCGCGTACGCAAAAGGAACCAGGTACCTTCTACTTCGACTTCACGTCGCCCCGGGCGAAGATACTCGCCACGTAATGGAGGACGTCGGTCGCCGAAATCTCGTCGTATCCAAAGTCTTTGATCAAACGTGTCTTCACGATCTCGATTTTCTCTTGCGTATCTTTGTCGACCACGCTCGAAACCAACGAAGTCAGCTTGATGCTGTCTTTTTGATCTTCAAAAAGCTTAAGCTCAAGAGCCTTATGCAGCCGCTCATTCGTCTTGTAGTCGAACTTCTTGCCTTCGAGCGAGAGTGCTCCGATATAATTCATGATTTCGCGGCGGAAGTCATCTTTGCGCGACTCGGGAATTTCGATCTTTTCCTCGACCGCGCGCATGAGACGCTCATCTGGCTCCTCATCTTGACCGGTAAAGTGATTGCGTACGCGCTCTTTCTGCGTGTAGGCCTTTACGTTGTCGATGTAGTTACCACAAAGCCGAGCCAGTGCTGAATCATCCGCGCTGATCGCGCGTTGAACTTCGGCCTTGATAATCTCTTCGTACTCTTGCTTCACGACGCTCAAAAGTTCACGGTACTCGGCTTTGAGCTCTTCGTTACCAATGAGGCTGTGATGCTTGAGTCCGGATTCGAGTTCGTTCATAACCATGAACGGATTCACCGAGCCTTTGTTGTTCTGTTGGGCACTGACGAGGGCGTTCGACAACTTATCTTGAATATAACGGGGTGAAATTCCGTCAAGACCTTCGCGAACGGCTTCTTTGCGGAGTTCTTTGACGTTATCTTCCGTGTAACTCGGCAGAGATTTGCCGTCGTACAGTTTCATTTTCTGCAAACGGGTGAGGTTTGCTTTCTTAGGCTTCTCAAGCCGAGTGAGAACAGCCCACATCGCGGCCATCTCGACCGTGTGCGGAGCGATGCTCACGCCGCGAAGCTTGCGCGAGTTGAAATCCTTTTTGTAGATATCAACTTCATGGCGCCACTTAGTGATGTAGGGAATATCGATCTTCACAGTACGATCGCGTAAGGCTTCCATGAACTCATTGTCTTGAAGTCTGCGATATTCCGGCTCGTTGGTATGGCCAATGATCACTTCATCGATGTAAGTCTGCGCGAATTTCTTCGGCTTCACGCGGTGCTCTTGCGAAGCTCCCAGAAGGTCGTATAAAAACGCCACGTCGAGCTTCAAAACCTCGACAAATTCGATCATGCCGCGATTGGCAACGTTGAATTCACCGTCAAAGTTGAACGCACGCGGATCCGAATCCGAGCCGTACTCGGCGATCTTACGGTAGTTGATATCGCCCGTGAGCTCGGTCGAGTCTTGGTTCTTTTCGTCTTTCGGTTGAAAAGTTCCAATGCCGACGCGATCGGCTTCGCTGAGCACTAAGCGCTTCACGCGCACATGTGAGAGCACCCGGTTGAGATCGCCGTGATAACGCTCCATCAAAGCACGGAACACAAAACGGCTTGGCGGCGAAAGTTCGCCTTCGATGTTGACTCTAAAATCAGTTTTGTTGCCGCGATTAAGCTCTTCGGCCACGCGCGGACGAAGATCTTCGGGAATTAAAAGCAACGGCTCTTCATGCATCGGGCTCGCGTAGAATTTAACGCCCTTGCCGAGCAAGCCGTCGAGCTCACCGGCTTCATCAACCCATTCAAATGTATAGAGCGCACCGGTGTCGCTTTTTGCATATTCCTCGAGACCTTTTTTCAGCATCCGGCAAATCGTCGACTTAGCTGAGCCCACTGGGCCGTGAAGCAAGATCACCCGCTTTTCAGTCCCGTAGCCAAGGGCCGCTGACTTAAGAACGTTGACGAGCTTCATAAGTGGAACGTCGAGTCCGAAGACTGCGTCTTTGCCATCATTATCTTCGTCATCGAAGAAGTTGTAGCGAACGACTTGTTTTTTGAAATCGGTGTAATCGCTTTTTCCGCGCTCGGTGATCATGTCGTACATGCGCTGAAACGCATTTCGCGTGACCTTCGGATTCTCTTTTACGAGAGAAAGATAGTCGTTGAAAGACCCCGACCATGTGAGATCGCGGTATTTCTGGTTGCCTTGCCAATCCTTGATTAGACTACTGATATCTAAACCCGGCGAGTTCGCCGCCAAATTCGTCGCCATAACCCCTCCTCTCGTCCTTAACTGGAACGGTCGCAGCCCCTGTTAAAATTATGACCTAATCCCAGTTGAAAGGGGCAAATAGTTTTAGGTCCTCGCAAGATTAGACTTTATCAGCCTTGTGCCGACGCAAGCCGACACATCCTATTCGGTGGATCGCGGTGAGACAAAGGTGCGGCATGTCGCTTCCCTACTTCGCACGTTCGCGTTTGTACCCGTCTGGTGGGGTAAGCGTAAACACGTTCGGCCCCGGCTCGACTTTGGACTTGGCTTCATCGAGAACCAATTCGATCTCCGCGTCCTTCGATAATATTTTTAGGCGTCGATTGCGGCCGTTTCGCTCCAGCCACTTCACGCCGACGTCTTCAGTTTTATACGCGCAAAAACTCACCAGATGAGTTGCGGCGTCGCGATCGCAAGTCCAATCGCCTGCCGGCAGATCGCGATCGAAAAGCACGGCGAGCAATGCCGCTGGAGGAATATGCACCGGCACGAGACGAGAAAAAGTATCCGCACCGGCCGGCGCCGAGACGAACCGTTTTTCCTGACTTAGGATGTAGCGAACTTCAGAGCCATTCATCGCGATGCTTGCAATCGGAGTCGAGAACGATCCGGTGATTTCCATGCGCAACTGATTCGGCTCGCGAGCGATTATTTCGATGTCCAAAACACCGCTTTTACCGGTCACTAAATTTCGCGCAAGGGCTTTTCCGCGCCACTGGCCTTCGGCCGAACCTATATCGCCTTTTACCGTTGGCTCACTCTTGGGAGTTGATTGGCAGCCCGTTTGTATTAGCGCTAGTACGAACAGCCCGAAAATCCCCAAGAGCAGAAACGCCGTTGGGGATGTTGCCTTAAGGCGTCTCGGTCGAAGCGGGCTGGCGTTCGCTTGCTTCGGAGCCAGAAGGCCTGTCGGGAGATTGGATTTGGTGATCGACCGCGACAAGCTTGGTGCGGATTTTTTGTAATGTATTGGCATTGGGTTCAGACTCCGCAGCCCTCATGTAAAGCTTCTTTGCTTTTTCGGGCATGTGGCCTTTATAGTACGCATCACCCAGGTGCTCGGCAATCACACTTTCGTTCGGCTGAATTTTATATGCCGCCTCAAGCGTGCGAACCGCCTCAGGAACCCGACCGCGTTTAAAAATAACCCAGCCTAAAGTATCCAAGATGTAACCGTCCCCTGGCTGGAGCTCGAGGGCCCGGCGCGCCATTTTTTCGGCATTCTCGAGATCCTGACCTGATTCAGCATACATGTAGGCGAGGAAATTCAATGCCTGCACATGATCCTTATCGATATCCAAAACTTTTTTCATAGAAGCGAGTGAATTTTTACTATCGCCGACCCGGTCCTGCATATTACCGAGGAAGAAAAACAGTTGCGCGTCGGTCGGAACTTTGACCACGGCTTCGGTCAGCATTTTCACGGCCTCGGCGTATTGCTTCTGTTCGTCAAGAAGTGAAGCGTACAGCGCGTAGAACGGCGCGTGGTCATCCTTCACCGCTATTCCTGCGCGAATCGTCTCAATTGCTTTGGCCAAGTTGCCGGTCGTCTTATAGAGGTAGCTCGCATGCACGACCGATTCGGTGTAGTAGCTGCTGCCGACCGGAACTTTCTCGTACTGCGCGATTGCCGCTTTGAAACTCTTGGTCTCTTCGTAAACCGCGCCGAGATAAAAACGAATTTTATCTGAATTCGGTTCGATCGCAAGAACAGCCTCGAGTCGCTCGATCGCTTCTTTGTAACGCTCCTGACGAATCAAAATGAACGCCATCTTCGCTTTGACGTTAATGTCAGTCGAGTCTGCGGCCTCCATGATCGCAAATTGATCATAGGCGCGCGTGTAATCTTCTTTCTCAATGTAAAGACGACCCAATTCTTCAGCGACCGAAGCATTCGGACCGTATTTTTCTTGGAATGACTGATAAAGCTTTTGCGCTAACTCACCGCGATGGCTGTTTTCATAAAGCTGTCCCAGCGCCAAAGTTGCCTCGGCGTAGCTTGGTTTGGCTTTAATGCTTTGCTGGAAAGCCTTTTCGCTTTTCATCTGACTTTTTTCGTTTTCACCCTCCAGCCAGATTCGCCCCAAATAGTACCAGGCCACATTCGCGGAAGGATTGGCGGGATTTTTTGCCAAAACTTCGAATTGCTTGGCAGCTTCGACGTATTTTTTTTGCTCTGCGAGAATCGCACCAACAAACAGCGGCGCTTCGTTATTATCCGGAAAATTCGTTTCGACAAATCGATACTCGGCGATCGCATCGTCGTACATTTTCAAAGCCGAGTACAAACCTCCCAAAAGCAAGTGGCCATCGGGAAGTGTGGAGTCTTTTGCCACCGCAAGTTTGGCTTGCTCGACTGCTTCGCTGACGAGTCCACGTTTCACGTATTCGGCAGCCAAGCGAATTCGCACCGGCGCAGAATCGGGATCGTAGGTGAGAGTGAGCTTATATTCCTCGATCGCTTTTTCGCTCTCTCCTTGAAAGCCGTAAGTCTCAGCTAATGCAAAATGGTAGTCAGCCTGGGCCCGCGCCCCCTCTTGTGGAGATTTGAAATCTCCAGGTACCGACATTGAAGCCGGTGCCTGATTCGTCAAATCTGCAGCTGATTCTCGATAAACGCCAGCTTGAGAGCCAGTTCCCGAGCCTGTCGACTTCAAGGTCGCGCAGCCACTGACCGCGAAGGCGGCAATCAGGAACGCGATTGAGCGAAGGCAGGGAAAACGAAGCGCGGTTGCCTTGAGCGTGTGCTGGGGCATGGAGTACCTTTCATCGGCAACCGGCGCTGAATCTCGCGCCTGCCGTGAACTCCAATCGGCATAATTCTATACCGTCTTGACTCGAGATTCGCATTTTGAAGCCATTCTCGCGGAAGGACTTGGCCCAAGAGAGGGGCCGGGGGAGCCGGCACTAGCCGTCAGCCCAAATCTGAGTTGGGTTTCAATCGAGGCTGTATTCCTCGACATAACCGATATCGTCGCCGTGAAAAACTGATTGGCCCGAGACACCGCGCTCGACGATTGTCTCAGGATCAGATTCCGTACGGCCATTGGGTCCATCCGACCAAACAATAATCCGGGCTCTCAACCCCGCCCCAGACTGACCCATGCGGACAACAAGATAACGAAATGGTCGTCCCCAAGGGTCGTGACCCATCACTCCAGAGGTCGCGATTTCGGTGTCCGAGCTTGGCGTGGCGACCGAAGCTGGGCTCCGACCACCCAGATCAGCGTGAGAACTGACCGATTGGCTGGGATTGGCTTGATTTTCCGCTAAGCGCATCAAACGGATCTGACCGGCAATCACTTCGGCCGACTGCCGAGCATGGCGGGGGCTCTCATCTTGGAGGGCCTCGGCCAAAATCGCTCCCGAAATTGTTCCGACGACGCCTACCAAAAGAAACACCCAGAGCAGGTCTATGGTCTTAAAGGATCTTCCAAGCGATTGGTTTTGTTGATGTATCGTCGACATTTCGTTCCTAACGTTGGCCAGAAAATGGTCGAGTCTTGGGCCTCAAAGTCCAGATCGGCATCACGGTCTAGAAACTTAAGAACTGGCGTGGAAATTTAACCCATAGCTGTTGCGTCAACCTCTGTAGAAGAGTCATGCAAAGACGGTGGGGTGGGTGTTGCGGGGCGGCAATTCTCTCGTGATCTTGGTGGGTTCAGATTTCTTCTGTTCGTATTTTGGCCACTTGACAACATGTGGCGCCCTGTTTATTGTCCCCCGCGAAGTCCAGGACAGATCGGTTTTTTGAGTGAGTGGGGCTCATTTTTCCAGCACGCGGAAGAAGCGCTGCGAAACAGACCGAAATGTCAAAACAGGTGATTTTCAATGGGAGGCACTTTGATCAACCAAACGCAAGATATCGTGGCAATTGGCAAGACAGCCGGTTCGACGAATTCAAAAACCAAGATCATCAAACGTTATCAAAACCGTAAGCTCTATGACACGCAACAGAGCTGCTACGTCACTCTCGATGATATCGCAAAAATGATTCGCACCAATGAAGACGTGATGGTCATCGACAACAAGACCAAAAACGATATCACTGCTGCGACTTTGACTCAGATCATTTTCGAAGCTGAGAAAAAAGCGTCGCAATACGCTCCCCTCTTCACGCTTCGCGAAATCATTCAAAACGCCAACGGCAGCATTTCAAGTTACCTTGCAAAACTCGGAGCCTTCCCGAAAGACTACGCAAAGACCGAGGCTGTGCCGTACGTTGAAAGCGGAAAATCATCGTTTGATGATCTGAAGCACTCGCTTGAAAACCGCGTTGCTAAAGCTGCTTCTGATAGTCCGGAATTCGCAGCTGGCGGTAAATTTGTGGATGAGCAAACTCCAAGTCTTCCGAACTCCAACAAAAGCCTTAATCCGTAATCACGGTTTCAATGCTTGAGGGTCGGTTCCGAGCAAACACATCGGACCCCATCCGGCCCTTTGATGTTGCGTGCGCTAAAGTCTCTTAGCGCACCGGTTTTTTCAAAAAAAGCCCGGCACTGATAAGCCCGCAAGCTCCCTCACGAAGTTCACCAGCACTAGCGAACTGAGCGCCAGCTCAAGAAAGCCTTTCGCCCTGGCTTCACTTCGATCGTTCGTGGTGACATCTGCTCGCCACCTTCGACACCCGAAACTTGAACCTGGTAGGTCCCAGGCTTAACCGTCATGCGTGCGATCTGAAAGGTCTCTGGCAGCGTTGACCACTGGCGAAGATCGGCGCGGTCGCTCGCAGCCATGGCGAGGCCGGCGATCAGTCCGAGAGCCTGGTTTTTCTGTGCAATCTGATCGGCAATCACGGCTTTTGTCACGGCACCCGCCACACGCGACGCCATCAATCTTGCAAAGTCATCGTCGAGAGTCTTAATTGCGACTTTTTGCACGTCAAAAATTTCACTGGATTGAACCGACTGATTACCAACTGTAAGTCTCGCGTGATGATCTAACGAGTGCACAGGTACAAGGTGGGGGAATCGCGGCGCATTCGGGCGAGGCTGTTTGCGTGGACCCCAGCCCTGCATGTAAACAAGAACGATTTCTCCAAGAGTTCGATCATTCCACTCGGCTTTGACCTTCACTTCAGGAAACTCTTTTTCCCACTTGTCTAATTCTTCGGGGCGCTGTGCTTTGATCGCGGCGCGGATCAAATCTTCGTGCAACGGCCGGTAGTTGGGAATCAAGTCATAGGTCGCCTTGTACGCGATATAGGCATCATCGTATTTTTGTCCGGCCTCCCATATCACCGCGCTGAGATAATATGCGAATGGATTTTGATCGTAGTCGCGCTTGGCTTCATATTTAAATTTGTACAACATTTCGTTGAGTCGTTTAACTTCAACTAATGTCTCATCGAGATCGCCCATCTCGAGATAGTTGATGGCATTTATCGCGTTGATGAGCACTTTTTCGTAGTCGTCGCCCTTGTACTGAACCATCTCCTCTGAAAGGACCATGGAAGTCGCGATCTTTGAGATGCTGTGATAATCCTGAATGTCGGCGATTTTAGCGGAGGCTTGAAACTCCTTGGCGCTTTCTTTGTAATTGCCCGCGAGCTGCAAAGCGGTCGCGTAGTCGAGCATGAAAACGAGCTGGTCTTTGCCGTCTTCTTCAGCCAGCGGCTGAAGAATTTTAATGGCCTCAGCAGGCTGGCCATTTTTGATATCGTCACGCGCTTTTCCGACTTTACCTTGATAGGTTGCGCAGCCGGTGACCGCAAAGAAACAAAATACCAAAATTATGGAGGCGATTGGCCGAACTTGCAGCATCGACATTTCTTTCCGTCATGAATTCGTGGGAATTTGAAGTTATAGCCGCTCATGTCTAAACGAGCGGCACAATGTCAGATTGAACTCGATCAAAGGCCGACTGATCTTTTGCGAAATTTCTTACGCAGCTGCTTGTAATCTGACCAGACAACGAGGTTCTGTTTTAGATTGGTCAAGTTGAGCGTGACTTTGTAATAGACTGATTTGTCTTTGCCGACTTCTTGAACGATCGAGTCGAGCCGCCCGTTGATGATCAGATCGGCTCCAATTTGTCCGCCCGGACCTTTTTTGGACTCGGCACTGACCGCTCCGCTATTTTGATAGTTGTATTCTTCGGCGACGTCTTCGCGAGCTTCTTTATCGACGAACGCGACGCGGCCCCCGCGTTGAAGTTCGACGCGAACCATGTCCATGACGCTCTGGGTGTCGATGTGCTCATCAGTTTTGTTTTGCAACTTCGTCACCATGACAATCGGCGGCTTCTGAGCATTGGCGATGATCGGGCTTTGGACCATACTGGCAACCAAATCATGAACCACGTGCTGCATGTCGGATTCCGACCATGAATCGTTGAGGTTGTTATTTGAGTTCACGTCATTGTCGTAATCACCGTGAGAAAACTCCTTGGGACCGCAACCCGTCATGGCGAGTGCGCCAACTGCGAGCAAAGACAGAACGATTTTTTTCATTTGGTTCTCCTGCCAATTGAATCAACTTTAGGCACATCGATGTGCCCATGCAAATGGGACCGAACATTATCTTAAACACATGCGATTGGTCCCTGCAACACGACCGATTGAAGTTTCGAGCCGAGTCACGGACGGTTCATTGCCCATTTTCTGCTCTACCTACGTCTCGATGACGGGGACTTCGGTGCGCACCTTGCAGGTACATGATTCAGCAGAAGATTGTGACCAGGGGCGGCTCAAGCCACGCATCGCAACAACGACCTTGCACAAGGACAACCATGGAAGTTACGTCGGCAGAAATCGCAAACTTCATCCTTAAAGGACAAATGGAATTCGAAACGGAAGAACTCTGGGCACTCGCACTGGGTCCTGACAAGGCTCTATTGCGGAGCAAAATGATTTTCAGGGGGACAGTCGATGCTTGTCTCGTACATCCCCGTGATGTCTTTCGCTTTGCCTGTATGGAAAATGCCTCGTCCATGATCATCGCCCACAACCATCCGAGCGGCAACTCCAAGCCCTCCGAGCAAGACATCATGTTCACGCGGCAACTCTTGCGAGCCTCGCGCGTCTTGCAAATTCCGCTCATCGACCACCTAATTTTAACTCGAAATGGCTATTCGAGCTTTGCAAATGAGGGCTGGTGCAACTTTGAATCGCGGTACGAATTGACGGCGTTTCAGTAAAATTCAGTAAATTTCAGCAAGTTCCAGTGCTGATGGTCATTGCGGGAGCGCCACGCCATCCATTGCGGGATTTCTGTTCTCAGCGGGAATCGCGGTCCCATTAAATGACGAGTCCTTGACGGGAATCTGTCCCAGGACTTTGACCTGGCCGTTGGGCTCGACCCGGACTTTGTAGCCGGCTTTCGCGGCATTGGCGATAAATTGGTCGATATACTGCTTGCGCTGTAGTCGAGCCGCCTCTTGCGCCGCTTGTTCTTCTTGCAAAGACATCTGTGTTCTGGTGTCGGTAAAATCACGAGTCTCTGAGGAAGTCCGGTCGCGCGAACTCTGGCGGTGGAAGGGCTCGGAAGTGATTGGCACCCCTCGCATCACGTCTGCTTCCGGAATAATCTTTGCGCCAGCTGGAATCGGAGGGGCGGTGCGCTGGTTTTCAAACTCGATATTGATTCGTTCTCGGTTGAGTTTGCGTCCCGTTTCGTTGCGGTGAAAATCGACGATTTTTTGTAACTCTTCGGCGTCTTTTTTTCGGATCACGTCCGGACTGGGAGCCGCCGTTACCAAAGCTCGGCTGCCAAGAAAGCCGCTCTCATTGAGTCCAATCCAGATCAATCCGAGAAATCCGATTAGCAAGATGGCCCCAACCAAGGATTTCTGATTTCGACTTTCGGATTTTTGGTCCTGAGAAATTTCAACCACGCTTCGGCGCTGCTGTTGGCTCTTAATTTTAGAGGCCGATGTTACCATCGGTTTTTCCGTCTTCGTCGGTTTCGTTATGCCAGCTGATGGAGAGGTCTGCTCCAGCAACTGTGGCGCGACGGTTGGCACCACCGAATGAACCGTGATCGAAGCAGACGGGGCGGTCTGAGGCTTATCTCTTTCGACTTTTACGGCCTCTGGTAAATTCCCCGTTGGCTGAGGTCGCATCCACACTGGCCGCGCCGCAGGCTTAGCGACCTGGCTCGGGCCCTTTTCCGCAACTTTGACCTGAGTTTTTCGTGTCGATCCGGCCAAGCTTCACCCTGTCTCAAATTGAGACGATTTCGTCGCACAACGGAGTTCGCTTCTTCCCTGACCCATCATCGGCTATTGGGATGGTATTCTTGATCCGAGTTTTGCCCAAAAAATGGTCGGCGCATTGAATCTTTGAATTTATATCGGTGGGCCTTGCCGGCGACCGCGCCTCTTGGCCTTCTCTCGAGGCTTGTAAGCAATCACTCCCAAGGCCTCAAGCTCATTGCGAAGGATGTAGGCACAAACTCTTTTAAACTCCCGCCCCCAGGTCAGCACCCGTGAATAAACCAAGTAACTCCAAAACGT
>JAYTRM010000114.1:0-25061 GCA_043746165.1 Bdellovibrionales bacterium
GGTCGGAATACTCTTTTTAACAATTTCGTCCATGATGAATTCTTGAATCATCTTGGGCGTTGCATCCTCACTGTGCTGGGTTGAGATCACCACGGCATCGACGCGCTTGGCTTGACCGTCGACGTACTCGACCGTGACTTGGCTTTTGCTGTCGGGCCTGAGCCAGTTGACGCGATGGGCTTTGCGGGCTCGCGAGAGTTCGTCAAGGAGACCGTGCGATAGGCTGATTGAGAGTGGCATCTGCTCGGGAGTTTCGTTCACCGCGTAGCCAAACATAATGCCTTGATCTCCGGCACCTTGTTCTTTGGCATCGACACCCATAGCAATGTCAGGGCTCTGCCGATCAAGCGTCACCATGACAGCGCAGGTGTTGCAATCGAAGCCTTTTTTGGTGTCGTCATAACCGATATCGCGAACGACCCCCCGCACGATTGCCGGAATATCAATTCGCGCCGTAGTCGTTACCTCACCCGCAACGACGGCAACGCCAGTCGTGATTAACGTTTCACAAGCCACGCGGCCACGCGGATCTTGCTCGAGAATCGCGTCCAAGACTGCATCGCTAATCTGATCGGCGATTTTATCGGGATGTCCTTCGGAAACCGATTCACTGGTAAAGAGATAATTTTTCATGAAGATATCCTCTCCGGCTCAGCAGCTGCGAGCGGCTTCAATGCGCTTTGTGTTATTGAGAAAAACTTAATTTCAGCGCAGAGCCCTTGGTGCTATCAAAAGCTTGAAGTGGGGTCAAGTTTTGGCTCTATAAAGAGCTGGAATCAGAGACGGAAAGCTTGTGCTTTCGGCAAGTAACGAGCCGAGCAACGAGCTGAGCAGCAAGCTTTTCGCGTCATATTTGCGTCTCAACCGACTTTGCGGTAGGGACGGTTGGCGAAATCAGATTCGAGGCTCGGCGTCAAACGAGCAATCTTTCCGTAATTTGAACGCTCGGGATTTTTGTGGGCTTTGACTCTTCTCTTATCTTTCGACATCTGACGAATCAATTTGTTCATCACCATCTCGACAGAGCGATAGAAATCATCCGAGGTCGCAATGGCTTTGAATTTCCTTCTCCCCTCATCAACATGAACATCGACCGTACACTCATGCTTGAGCATCGAGACGATAAAATGAATGCCCATCGGGTTGAGCTCAAAGCGCTCAATCTTCTCGCATCTTTCGCGGGCATACTCCATCAGAGCTTCTGATGCGTCGACATGCTTGAAGGTAAATTCCACTTTCATTTACAAATCCCTTTCACGGTGATTGATCGTTGTGGTTTCAGCCCCATGCAAGGCACAGGAGCTCCCCCCCTGCTTATCGGACGAAGCCCGACCAAAGTTCAGGTCAAAAAAGAACAACCGTCAAAAAAGGGTCTGCTTCAATTTATTTCGCCGGCATGGCTAGAGTGTCTAAAGATTCGACAATAGTTTTGAACTTACTTAGCCATCGCCTCAGCGTGAGTTTCACGAATGATGACGACTTTGATTTGGCCAGGATACTGGCATTCTTCTTCGATTTTATCGGCAATGTCGCGTGACAGCCGCAGCGACTGCTCATCGTTGACCCTGCGTCCGTCGACGAGGACGCGCACTTCACGTCCCGCATTGAGAATTAAGGTTTTCGTTACGCCGCGAAAGCCTTCCGCAATCGTCGTGAGGGCTTCGATCTTTTGGTTGTAGAGACTCACGGTCGAGCGACGGGCCCCGGGACGGGCACCCGACATGGCATCGGCCGCTATCACTAAAAATGCAAGCTCCGTTGAAGGCTGCTCTTCGTAGTGATGGGCGCGAACGGCGTGCACAACATCAGGCTTTTCACCGTGTACGTGAATGAAATCTGCGCCGATCACAGCGTGCCCACCCTCGATCGCGTGATCCATCGCTTTACCGACGTCGTGAAGCAGTCCCGCGCGCTTGGCCAAACTGCGCTCAACGCCGCCGAGCTCACTGGCAAGTAGACCGCACAGCCAGCCAACCTCTGCGACATGAAAATGTTGGTTCTGCGCAAACGAATAACGGTAGCGAAGAGTGCCGAGCATTTTTTTGATTTCGGGGTGAAGATCGCGGTGGGCGAGTTCGGCAGCCAAACGATTTCCGTCAGCTTCGATTTTTCTCAAAACATCGCTCTTCGTCTTTTCATAAAGGCGCTTGACTGTGTCATCGCTAGGCTGCCGCTCATGCAGGAGTTTTTCGAGGCACCGGGTCGTAACCTCTCGGCGGAACGGATCAAAGCTAGCCAGTTGGAACGTATTGGCTTCGGTAATGGTCAGCTCGACGCCGCAAAGATCCTGAAGCAATTTGATGTTTCGCCCGTCGGGTCCAAGCATGCGCATTTTGACTTCGTCGTTAGGGATCTCGACGATGCCCACCCCACGCTCAGTGCAGGCCGCACGGGGAAATCGATTGAGGACAGTCGTCAGAATTTTCTTTGCGATCTCTTCGCTATGCTGACGAACATCATCTTCGTATGCGGTCGCTTTCTTTTTAGCTGAAATCTGCAGCTCGTTTTCGAACTGGGCTGCCAGCTGGTGCTTGAGATCTTCTGGCTCGTGACCAGAGAGGCGGCGGAGTTCTTCGATCAACTGACCGCGAATTTTTTCATTCGTTGCTTTGCGGCTCGCAAACAATGCATTGCGCTCTGCCATGCGTTTTTCAATTTCCTGAACAGTCGCCAATTGCTTTTCGATTTCGCGAGCATCTTGACCGTGGGTGCGATCGGCCTGGCTGCGATTTCCGCGGTAACTTTCGTCGAGAGCTTTAACTTTTTTCTCGAGCGCAGCCAGCTCGGCTTCATTGCGCGCCCAAATTTCGTCTTCAATTTCGACGGCCGCGAGCTTAGCTTCTTCCATCAAGTGTTCGGCTTCTTCTTTCGCCTCAACAATCAAGCGAGCCGCCTCAATCTCAGCGCGGCTAACGAGTTGTCTTTTACGCAGGTGGCGCGAAAAAGCGACCGCACCGGAGCCCAAGGCTACGGCCATTAAAAAGAGAGCAATTGTAAGCAAAATCATAGGCATGGCTTTGTCTTACCACTGACCGGCTCGACATACAACGTAGGGTGACAGAGTCTGTTGAGCGACGCGTTGTCGATAGGATGATCGTTTGCCGGGCAGAGTCCTGAAAAACTGCAGATTTCAGAAGTATTTCTTACGCTTACTCGATGGCAAAATCTTAAGAACATCGCGATATTTCGCAACCGTCCGTCGCGCAATCTGAATTCCATCTTTCTTGAGAAGATCCACAATCTTTTGGTCGGAGAGCGGGTTCTTTGGCTCTTCAGCTGAGACGAGCTCTTTAATTTTCATTTTGACCGATTCCGAAGCAAGCGAGTCGCCATCGTCTGTGTTGATTCCGGAATTGAAGAAGTACTTAAGTTCGAAAATACCCCGCGGCGTGTGCACGTACTTCGATGTCGTCACGCGACTGACCGTCGATTCATGCATGCCGATATCGTTGGCGATATCGCGCAAAATCATCGGCTTGATGAACGACGAGCCGCGATCAAAGAAATCGCGTTGGTGCTTCACAATCGACTCGGTCACCTTGTAGATCGTGCGCTGACGCTGGTGAATTGATTTGATCAACCAAACTGCCGAGCGAAGTTTCTCTTGAATGTACTCGTGCGTCGTGTCTTTTGCGCCTTTGCCCTGCAAAACGTTCTTGTAGAAATTAGAAATTCTCAGACGTGGCAGGCCGTCTTCATTGAGCGACACCATGTAGTCATCGCCCACTTTGTAGACGTACACGTCGGGCGTCACATACTGAGTTTCGTTTGTCATGAATTGCCGGCCCGGCTTGGGGTCCATCGAGTAAATGATTTTCGTCATCTCGATGATATCTTCCAGCTGCCGATTCATGGTCTTGGCGATACCTTCGTAGTTTTTCTTTTCAAGATCTTTTAAGTGATTATTGATCAGAGCCGTGAGGTCGTGAGTGTCCTCTTGAATATGCTTGGCCTGAATCAGCAGGCATTCCTTTAAATCGCGCGCGCCAACTCCAGGAGGATCAAACTCCTGAACAAACGGCAGCACCGACTCGATGTCTTCTTTACTTACATTTTCGTCGATGGCGATTTGTTCAATCGGAACTTTGATATATCCGTCGTCATCGATATAGCTCACCAAAATTCCGACCAGAACCTGCTCTTCCTCATTGAAGCCGGAATTGCGCATCTGCCACATCAGGTGATCATAAAGGGTTGCGGTCGTCGATATCAGATTCTCATAGTTCATGATCTCGTCGGTGCCACCGCCGGCCGATTGCATCGGCTTATAAGTGGGCTCGAGATATGATTCCCAATCGAACTCATCTTGCTTTTGTGGATCCTGATCTTGCTGAGTCTGCGGAGTTTCATCGGTGCCTGAAGATTCAGATGACGCATCTTCGCCCGGGCTCTCAGCGAGCTCTTCGAGAATCGGATTTTCGTCGATTTCTTTGCGCACGGCGACCTCGAGTTCGAGGCGCGAGAGTTGCAAAAGCTTGATGGCTTGTTGCAGCTGAGGCGTCATGCGCAGAGTCTGCGAAAGATTGAGTGACTGCTTTAGGCCTACTGCCATTGAAAATCCCTTTTGCGACTGCACGTTGCTCACATGCTCCGGTCTACGAACAGTGTATCAAATCAAAGCCGAAAATTCTCTCCAAGATAAAATTTTCGTGCCAACTCTGATGACGCCACCTCGGCTGAATCACCCTGAACCTGCACCTTACCGTCTTTCATTATATAAGCATAATCGCAAATTCCCAAGGTCTCACGCACGTTGTGGTCGGTAATGAGAATTCCAATACCACGGTCCCTTAAACCCCGAATGATTTCCTGGATGTCGGCCACGGCAATGGGGTCGATCCCGGCGAAGGGCTCGTCTAGGAGAATAAACTTCGGATCACCTGCAAGTGCGCGAGCGATTTCGACTCGGCGGCGTTCGCCACCCGAGAGTGAGTAGCCGTAGCTGTCGCGAATGTGCATGACCGAAAACTCTTCGAGCAGCTGCTCCAACCGTTCTTTTTTCACTGTCCCTGTAAAACCGTGAGCTTCCAAGGCGACGAGAACGTTTTCCCTGACTGTCAGCCGACGAAATATACTGGCTTCTTGGGGAAGATAGCTCAGGCCGACTCGCGCGCGCTGAAACATCGGCAGAGCTTGTATCGAGGTATCGCCGAGAAGAATGTCGCCCTCATCCGGATTGACCAGTCCTACGACCATATAAAAACTAGTCGTTTTGCCGGCCCCGTTGGGCCCGAGCAGACCGATCACCTGCCCGCCCATCACTTCGAAGCTGACACCATCGACGACCCGTCGCTTTTTGAAGGATTTGGAAATTCCATTTACGGTTAGCTTCGTCAATTGGTTTCCTTTGTTGAGGATGCTGGAGGCGATGATGGAGCTGACGTCGACCGATTTGGCGCTGTTGGTCTCAAGCTTTTTGTTGCTTCGACCTTGTCGGGATCAATCTCGGCTTTCACATTCATCACTTGTACTTGTCGTCCACCATTTAAAAAAACAATTTGATCTCCGGTCAACTCGTCCCCGTTCTGAGTCACCTTCGGTGCCCCCTGGAAAACAACTCGATTATCTCGAAAGTTCACATCAACCGAGCGGCTTGTGGCAAATCGATTCGTATCAGACATCTTGACGCCGCCGCCCACTAAAATCGAGTCAAGGTGCTCGCCGTTTGAATCATAGGCGAACTCGGCTTGCGGGCCGGTCACCGTCATCGTGTCGAGACTCAAAACCACATGCCCGAGGAACTTAGCAAGTTTAGTGCGACCGCTAAAAACCGCCCGATCGCTTTGAATATGCGCAACCTTGTTGTCCTTCAAAACCTTGCTGGTCTTGACGTCTTGGTTCACTTTGATTTCATTGGTAGAAAAATCAGCCTGCAGATCTTTTCCCGTCAAGGTCAGCTCTCCGCCATTTTTATCGGGAGGCGCCGACATTTTGACTTCCGAAGGGCTGCTCAGGTGTTTGCTGATTGAATCATAAAGCGCCGTTTCACTTTTAAAAACATATCCGTTGGAAGATCGCGTGACAACGTCGCCGCTAATCTGGATGTCGCGAATTCCTTTATCATTGGGGGCCACATGACCCTGCCGGCCAGTCACCGTGTAAATCACGCCGTTACTCGCGTAGAATTTGACCTTGACGTGTTCAATAGTCCAGTCTTGATTCGCTTTCATCCGCAACGCTTTTGTTGCCCAAAGCTCCCACTCTTTGACATTCCCTTTGGCTTCAACCGACTGAACATTATTCATGATCTGACCGGAATTTTCTGTGAACGCATCGGCACTCTTACCGATCGGCAAAGCTTCGCGCGCGGCTTGCTCGGTTGAAACCCCGACTTCCTTAGGCGACAGAATGATGATTTCGACCACCAAAATAACGAAGAGAAGACCCAAAATAAAGCTGTTACGACGACTCATTCATTCCTAACTCTCATTGGGCCAAGTCTAGCATAGGTCGCTCCGCCATGGTCCTGGTAACTTGCTTTACAACGGCCGTCTCAGTCTGAGAATCAAAAATGAGACGCCAAGCGGCGCAATTTCCTACTTTTTTTGCTCTTTTGCAGCGTTTCAGATTTATCGCTGGGCCTGTCAAGGCCAAGACACTTTCTGCCGAAATGCTTGCATGGCGAGAGCTTGGTTTTTATGCAGCAGTGAAAACTCGGTGGTCAAGGGACCTTTTTCTACCGAACAGATCGAAGCGGGATTGCAGACGGGCGACATCGCCGGCAGCAGCTTTATCTGGTGGAAAGGGCAACGCGAGTGGATGCCGATCAACCTTTGGAAATCGCAGCTGCCGACCATTCTTGACGCTCAGAACCAACTTCAAAAGCCAGTTTGGTATATTGACGTCGGCGCCTCACCCATGGGCCCACTCACGCAAGCCGAACTGATCGGAAATCTTCGCGCGCTTGAGGAGCTTTCCCGCGTTCGCATCTGGGCCGTCGGGATGAAAAAGTGGATGAGTATATTTGAAATGCACGACGTGATGGAACTGATCGGAATCAGCCGTCGTGAAACGGATCGCGCCCCGCTCATGGGAAGCGTCGCCTTGAGTCGCTCCAACGACGACCCAAAATCATTTATGCTTCGCGCCGCATCGATCAGCATCAATGGACTCGGTCTCAGTGGAGCTCACGATCTGCGCCGCGGAGATGAAGTGGCCATGCTCGTCAAGAGCACTGAACTTGCTAGCCACCTTCATGTGCGAGGCACCGTAATTTACGTAACTGAAGCGGGCTACGCCGGAATTCGCTTCACCACTGCCAATAGCGAGACGCAATCACTTATTTTTGATTACGTGAAGCGCTTCAATATGACGATTGAAGACAACCAATCGGTCGCCTCCTGAGATTGAGCGGCTTAAGATCTGTGGATTTCAGTTACTTAGTTCCTTTGTCGTCTTTCAGCACGGCAAAGTTGATCTCAGAGGATCCGGCTTCATAAAGTGTAAACATAACTTTTTTAATGGTGAGAAAATCAATCGATTTATCGGCCTGAATCGTGATCCGCCGGAAATCTTCAGGCTTTTCACGCTGCGATTCAGGTTTGGTTTGGTCAACGGCAGCGCGGATTTTTTCAAGGCCTAGCATTTTTCCGGCCTCGGCTGCCTGACGAAAGCTTTCGGCGACGGCGGCAGCGAGCGAGGGAATCTCCCATTCTGTCTGGGCTTTGACCTGATTGATGTCGGCCACGACCTGTTTATCGAGAAGCACGGCTTTCGGTGAAACCATGACAACGTGCGCAGGTCTCAGCTCTTTGGTCTGCGAGGCTTTAGGAAGTTTAACGTCGTCACTGAGTTCTATCACTTCGCCGGTGGTCTGGTAGTTTTGCAAAAGAAAAACCGCGAGGACCGTGAACATGTCAACCATAGCCGTTAGAGAAAGCGAAGCAACGACACTGCGCTTTGACGACCTCCGTGGACGATGATGCCGGTCGCGAATTCCAGGCGCATAAATCGGCATTACTCGGCCCCCACTGTGCTCACCGATATTGAAGGAAAGCCATTTTGATTGAGCGTATCCATACCAAGTATCAAAAACTCATAGGCGATCTCGTCATCAACCGTCACGACGGCATCTGATTTCTCAGGATAATCGCCTTTTACTTTTTTCAAATAGTTGCTAAGCGCATCGGTGTCGTAAAGTCCCCCGGACGCTTTCGGGATTTGGTAGCGTTGCGCACCGACAATCAACCGAAAACCTTCGGGCTTTACGTCGAGCCTGAGCGGAATATCAGCGTGTGGCGGTGGGGGGGGAGGAGGCTCGCTCGGATTCTCCTGCTTTTTTCCATAGATGCTACTGCCCAATTGAATCATCGAAACTTGCGACCACACGGCCGTGATGAGAAGAAATGTGATCAAGACGCTCATCAAGTCGATGAACGGAACCAAGTTCACATCGACATTGGATGTTCGCCCGCTTCGATTATCGTCGACCTGAGCCATGCTCGACTACTCTTTCATCTTGTCGCGATTGGCGACCACGAGGTTCATGAGACTCATGCTGCTTTCAACGACATCATTTAAGATGCGGCCGATGCGAACTTGAAAATATCCGAAAGTGATAATCGCGAGAATCGCAACGAGCAGACCGAACGCTGTACAGTGCAGGGCCTCGGAAATACCTTTCGAGAGCATCTGCGCTTTTTCAGCGGCACCGGCGGCGGCGACCCCTTGGAAGGATTTAATCATCCCGGAAATTGTACCGGTAAGACCTATGAGGGTGGCAACGTTACCGAAAACCGCGAGGAATGAGGCCCAACCTTCGACTCGGGGAGTCTCACGCAAAACAGTGGCGTCCATCGCAACTTGAACTTCTTCGTCCGGACGATGGTTCATGACCTGCACCAGACCGCTTTTCAAAGTGTTGGTGAGCGGCGAAGGTTTAGAATCGCAATAAGTGATCGCTTGGCGAATATCACCTCGCAATACCATACCGAACAGATGTTCGTTAAAGTCGGCCTTATCGACCGTCAGCATTCGCAAGGTAAAGAAGCGCTCGAGGATCAAAAAAACGGTCAGAATGCCAACCGCCGCGATCACATACATTGCCGGACCGCCGACGATGAACGCGTTCACGATGAAGTTGGTATGATTCGCCGCTTGCCCTGCGGCATCTGTCACTGCATTTGGTTCCACTTAAAAATTCCTCCCGTTGATCCGACCATCCGTTGCCACAAGTCGCTACATTTACTTTCGTCATCCGCTGTCATCCGCTGTCATCCGCTAACTACGTCAATTTGAAAAGAAGAATGGATAAGCGACTTCCGCCACTTGATTCGCCGGCGGCTCCGGGAATCTCCACGTCTTCAATTTCGAGAGAACGCAATCGGCCACTTCTTTGCTACCCAACTCATTGGATTTAGTTCCCGTGCTGAGAACTCGCCCCTGCTCGCCGATTTCCCAAGTCAGAACAATTTTACCGACCAACTCAGGATGTTTATTCAATTCTTTTTCGTAACAGGAACGAATCGAGCGGAGGTTGGCTTGAATCACCCGGCGAATAGCTTCTTTATCGATCGTACCTTGAATATCTTCGCCAGTTCCGCCCGTGACAATTTTCACGCCTTGACGATTGCCGAGTCCGCCAGTTCCATAGCCTTCGTTACCTGAACCGCGGCCTTGGGTGCCAACACCGCCAGCGATTCCCTCGAGGGATTTTCCCGTACCCCCTGCGCCCGTATCCTTCAATTCGCTACCCAGTCCCTCGCCAGCGCGATCGACTGCCGAACCCGCTTTGCCGGTGGCGGCGCTCGCCATTCCAGCAAGCTCCCCGCTTCCGGTCGTGCTGCCAGAGAGTTTGTTCTGCGCACCATTGTTGCCGAACACCGAGAACACGCCGGACTTCGACATATCTCGACTCTTCGATTGCATCTGCGCGCCTTCTTGCGAGGTCGTCTTGATCGCCCCGCCTTGCTTCACACTCGTTTGAATCCGCGGGCCGGTTTTGTTCTTGTTCGGAGCCGCACTCGCCGATTTGCCGTTGTTGACTTTTTTCGTCAAATTCGTGACTTCGACCGCCTTCTTGGTCTTCACCGTCTCCTGAGTACGTTCAGCGACTTTCACTTTCTGCGGCTGAGGTGTTGCCTGGACGACAGGCTGAGGCGGAGGCGTGGGTTCAGGCTGCGGTGGCGGCTTCGGCAGAGGCGGCGGGGTTGGCGGGGTCAAAACGATGAGCGCCGTTCTTATTGGCTGATTGTCGTCTTCATTCGGCAGCGGTCTTGCCGCTTGGTAGAGATACATGTACAACCAAAGTGTCGCGACGAGTGCGAGCGCTAAGGTCACGCCCGTCGTTTCAGACGCCGTTAAGTCGAGCAGCGGAGCCACGAGTGGCTTTGGCGAATCGGAGACAAAGCGAATGAGCACCGAAACACTATCGCCAAATTCGAGGCGAATCATTTCACCTTGTTCTAGCGACATCGCTTGGCCCGCGCCCGCTTTGACGAGGCGATTTTGCCGCATTAATTCTGTCAGACTTGAACTCGTCTGACCGCGGATCAATTCGCCTCTCGTCTCGGGAGTTACCAGAACAACCACTTGTTTGTCGATTTGCAAAAGCGGCAGCTTTCTTACGCGAGACGAGAGAAGCGGAACCACGATGTCGTTGTCAGGATGCGAGCCAATTGTAAAAGTGCCAGCTGTTGAGAAGTGGTGTGAAGAGATAATTCGTTCACCCCAAGCCACGAGAACTTCGACGATCGTGCCCTTACTTGGGCGCACAAATTCTCGCACGTCGCTGTACTTACCCGGCGGCGCGAAGCTGGGTGCTTTTTTTCGATGCGCGCCGGCCTCGGGTCGCCGCGAACCGGGCCGAGTCGCGCGCGGTCCAGCAAGAGGTGCCTGCGGCTGCGGAGGTCGGTATGTTCCGGGATCTCCATGTGGAGTGACCGATGCAGCAGGAGTCAAAGAAGTCTGCGCGCGCACTGTCTGAGCCGGCTGTTGCGGCTTCGGTACAGGTGGCTTTACATTTAATGGGGCAGGGGTCTTTGGAAGAGTCTGGGCTGCTGCCTGCGGAGCCGGCGGTGCACCTGGCGTTGGTGGGCGCACCGGCACAATCGGCGGACTCGCAGGCTGTTGCCTTGCACTGGGTCCACTTGCAGGAGTCTGCATGTTCAACGGACGGGGCGGTACCGGTGTTGGTATCTGGGACGGTATCTGGGACGGTAAAGCGCCGGGCACGACCGGAGGCGGCACTGATTTTCTGTCGGGAGGCGCAGGCCGTGCCGCTTCTTGTGTCGTTGCAGGCGGAGGAGGAACTGAGGTGGTCGCTGAAAAAGATGGCGGAGCGACATTCAGTCCCGGATTTGTGTTTCCGGTACGGGGCCTCGGCGCGCCAATAAAAAATTCTATCGAGTAATCGCCGATATTTAGTAAGTCTCCGGAGTTTAGCGAAGCATCGAGGACAGTCTCACCATTTTTTAACGTCCCGCTAGAAGAACCGAGATCACTGACGTAATAAACTCCGGATTCGCGCTCTTCGATGGATGCGTGGATAATGGAAACAGATTCGCCGTCGAGACCTACCTGCACTTCCGAATCATCGGTCTGCCGGCCGATAACGATCTGGGCGTCGAGGAATTGTTTCACCCCAATGACTTGATCACCCTTTAAAATTCTTAAAACTATCGGCTTTTTCAATCGTCGATACCTTTACCCGTCGGCCGGCCAACATCTTCGGAAGACTTTCGCATTTCAGGAATAAAGTTTTCACGCAAACGAATCAGTCTTTTGAAGTTATTGTTGCGTTGCTGCAACAAATAGAACAGTTCCGGCTTCTGCGTCGCTCCCTCAACCAACTGATCTTCAAAGTTAATTGTGGTCTTTTTGGCGGCGCCCTTAGTGGCCGCAGGCTTATCCGCTGCCAACGCAGGCGCAACTGAAAATGTCAAAATTAAACTAGTAAATAAAATATAGTTAGACAGCTCGCTGGCTACTTTTCGACCTAGATACGCCTGGAATTTAAAAAGACCCTGAAGTTGACACATCGATGTAAGCCCTGGCTTTTCGTGCTCTTGTAACCTCATCATTTTATACCGGACTCAGCTTTTTTTGCTAAAGCATTCGCAAGGTCTAGGACATCTTTTCTCTGAGTTTCTAAAAGCTTGATTCGGTAAACTAGATCCAGACCCTCTTTCGGGCGATTCATGTAGTTGATGAGGAGGATCGCATTGTTTAGCATGATGCTGACGTCTTTCGGATTGGCTTTGAGTAGCTCGGAATAAACCTGAAGGGCGCCGTCGTAATTTTTACTAGCTCGCAACGTGATCGCATAGTTATTAGCAATCGCGACTTCAGTCCGGTTCCGCTTGTAGGCTTTTTCGAGAAGCGATTGAGCCTTGAGGCGATCACCCGCTTGCGCGTATATTGTTCCCAAGTTGCCGAGTGCGTCGGCGTTCGAGTCGTCAATCTGCAGCGCGCGCCTGAACTCCGCAACCGCGGCGCTCTGATCGCCTTCTGTCATGAGCGCGACACCAAGATTATTGTGAAGCGCAGCCATCGTATCGTTTTTTTCCAACGCACGGAGCAGTAAAAGTTTCGCCGCACCGGTTTTTCCGCGGCGCAACTGCATGAGTGCCAAGGTATTGAGCGCGACTCCGTCGCCTGGGTTTGAGCCGAGAATTTTTGCGGCTTCATCTTGAATACTCGACTGTGACTTTGCACCGGAGGCCGGGCGCAGAGCCGATTCGAGCAACTTGTAGTGGGGATCATCGCCAGCATTGATGCTTAGGCTCGACGACGATCCGGACGAAGCCGTCGAACTTCCCGGTTGTGACTTTGCCGCCGAGCTTGTTCCGCTAGCGCCGGCACTCTCAGGCGACTTGGCTGAATCGACTTGGGCAGAGTCGCCACTGCTTCCTGCCTGAGAGTCGCTCTTTTTTCCCTTCGACGAGCAGCCAACGATCAGAACGAGCGATCCCAGAAGAATAAATTTACTAAGTTTCATAAGCCCATCCAATCAACCGCCCGAGACTCGATGACGATTTCGCCGGTATCATTGATTCCACCGGCGTCAGGTTGAAGGGCTTGCAGACCGCTCTGCGCAACTTTTGTCCAGGGCGTATAGATTTCGAGCTCGTGAGATTTGTCGACTGCCGCCTGGTAAGATTTTTGCGCATCCTTATGATAGCCGTCGACTTTTTGTTGAATGAGGCCTCGGTACTGTTCAGTTTCCGCAGCATTCAGACCTTTCGGCGTCGGAATCTTACTGAACATATAGGCCAACCGATCAAACATTTTTCCAGTTGAAGCCAGGGCCGCGACAATGTAGGTGCCGTTGTCGTAGCGAATTACGTCTTTCATCTGATTGATGTATCTCTGACTCAAATAATTCATGTCGCCTGCGGCACGGGCTTGCTGTTTATCGCTTGTGCCAAACGTGGTCTGGTACAACTTATTCAGAGTGTCTTGATCCAAAAAGAAACGAGCCTCAACAGCATACTTCACTGTTTGTTCGCGAGCCGCGCCCGGCGAGGCTTCATACTCATTAATGGTGACCTGAAACCATCTTTTGGCTACAGACTCTTGACCTTTTCGCTCCGCAATTTTTGCGATCATGTATGAACTTTTAACGACCCGGTCGCGGTGATGGGGGCCAGATTGCAAGTATTTTTCGTAGCCAGCAGAGGCCGTTGTCGGTTGGCCTTCGCGGTAGTGCATTTCGGCCATTTCGAAAAGCACTTCGTTACGGTCGCGCTTAGTGCTTTGATCCATGTAGCTTTGGTAACACTTCATGGCCGCCGCAGTTTCACCGAGGCTATCAAACAGCACGCCCGCGTTGAAAAAGGCATTGATCGCTTTTTGATCCTTCGGATTGCTTTCGGCATACGAGCGATACTGAATCGCCGCCTGCTCGAGCTGGCCAGTCTGCTGATAGATTCGGGCGAGAGCATTCTTCGAATCATTTTGCGCCGACTTTAGTTTAGGATTGCTGACACTGCTCGCACCGGCCGATGCAAGAACAACATTGTACATGCGAATCGCCGAAAGCACGTCGCCGGCTTTTTCGTAATTGATAGCCGCATTGTAACGGGCCGCATGCCCCAGCTCTGAATTCGGATTGGCGATGGCAAACTCTTCGAAACCTTTTGCCGCCTTCGCCGCGTCACCGCTGGAGGCCGTTTTCTCAGCTTCGAGATAGCCCGCTTTTTCCATGATCACACGCACCTGTTGACCAAAGCGCGTTCCGGCAATTTGTGGGTTGCTGAGAAAATCCCGACCGCGCTTGGCGAGACCCTGCATATCACCGCGAATTTTATAGATATCGAGAATTAGGTTACCGGCAATCTCCGCATTCTCAGACTTGGGTTTGTCCTTAATGACTTGCTCAAACATACCGATGGCTTCATCGAAATGGTTGTAACCGTAATAGATGACTCCCAGACGCCTTTTAATGTCGTTTGTTTTTTCACCGTGCGGAAATGTTTCGATGTATCGCAGAGCTGCCTTTTCGAAGCGCTGCACGGGGGGGTCAAGCGGCAAGGGCTCAAGTGACTTTCCGCGCTTGGCGTCTATCTCTTGAGTCGCCGGCAAGACTTTCTCTAAAGCAAGGAGCGCGTCAACGATCGCCTTTTCGTGGTAGGGGCCCTTTGGATCCTTGTCGGCGACCCAGGAGTACGTCGCCGCCGCATCGTCAAAGCGATTCATGTCAAAAAACAGTTCTGCATGAAAGAACTGCATCTCGGCAATCTTCGGCGAATTGGAGAAGTACTTCACGTACTGGGCGTAAGCAACGAGCGCCGCGTTCTGCGAAAATGGAGCGCGCGAGTTCTGGGCCGTTTGATGCTGTTGCAAAACGTAATTTCTTAAGGTGGTCTCTTGAAGCCTGCCGACGTCGGCAATCAATTTTGTATTTTTGGCGTTTTCCTTGGCCCAGGAGCTCAAAGGGCCGAAGCTGTCGAGCCAGATACCGAGCTCGCTGCGGAATTCCTTTTGGTCGTGCGTAATATTGGAAACGACAATTTGATACTGATATTCGGCTGCTCTTTCGCCTAAGGGATTTTGCCCGATCAGGTATTTAAAGACCGCTCTCGAGCCGACACGGTTTCCCGAATCAGCGTAGATGTAAGCGAGCCGCTCAAGCATTGTCTGAGTTTGCTTTTCATTTCCGGTGACACGTGCAAATTCGGCTGGCGCCTGGGCCGGGTCGCTAACGTCCGACTGGGCGTAGAACGGAACGTAGTCACGCATCGCTTCTTGGCCTAAGCGCAAGCGATTAACAGGTTTGTGGACACCCGTCTCCGAGGCTTCGCTTTCGGCAACACGACTTTGATGGATCACTTTTTCAAGGGCCTTCAATGCAACCGGAGTGCGGCCAAGACGGTACAGACACCAGGCCGATTTATAGAGCGCGAAGCTATTCAGACGCGTGCGGCGTGCTTTGAGCACCTTGGCGTAGTTTTCTAGCGCCATCTTCCAAGCTTCATTTTCAAAGTAGTATTCTGCTAGTGCAAAGTGCGATTCGGCGACGTAGACGCTATCGGGAAAATCGTGAACGAGTTGGGAGTAATACTTTTCTCCGAGCTGCGTATTGCCAAGCTCAAACTGGTTGTAACCGAGAAAGAACAAGGCTTGGTCAATCTTAGGATCGCTGGGAAAGTCTTTTACGAACCACTGGTAAAGTTCAACGGCCTTGATGTTGTATTCGTGCGACGCCTTGGAGTTGAGCTGGGGTCGAATCCGCGTTTTCTTCGCCTGATAATCTTTTTGATTTTTTTCAAACTGCGCCTGCTCACGCCAGCTGATCAGTCGAGCTTTTTCTACGTACTGCTCACCCAGGCGAAGCCAAATCTCGCCACGATTCGGGCTGTGTCGATTGGTTCGAGAAAGTTTATAAAGAGTATTGATCTCCTCGTCGAGAACGTGTTCGTACTCTGCTTCCTTGGTGTCGCCCTGGTAAAAATCGCCCGACTTAGGAGGCTTAATTGTGTCGAGACTATGGGGCGTCTTCGCCGGTTCGGTAAACACTTGTGACTGAGGCAAAGCGCTGCTGGATTTTTTTAAGTCGAGCGCTTTGGCGCCCGAGACGTCACGGGCATGTGCAGGTCCAGCGAGTGCAATCGAGACCAATACCATGACCAAGGCGCGGTAGAGATTAGACTTAATCACAAGCCTTCACTCCGACATACTGATAGTTACCGAGCTCGTCGAGCCAATACTCGCCCTTAAACGGCCAGTAATCGTAACCATTTTGAATGTAGTAACTGCGACCCGTGTCTTCGTCGACGCGCTGTTTTTCAAGGCCTTTTCCGGCGATCTGTTTGCGAAGAGACTCTTTTTTGGAAGACAGCATTTCAAAGTGCAAAAAGCCAGCCTGTTCGAAAAGATCTTTCAATTCACTTTGCACGACCTGGAGATGGTGACGAATCAGGCGGCCAGCAAAATTTCTCGTACTCTGAGTGCGAGCTTCAATCACGCGATTCACGAACTGGCCTATGCCAGACGATTTCCATTGCCCGGGCATGGCATAGATCCGACCGCGTTCAGTTTCCAGATTTTCGAGATAAGAAAAAGTCCGGCGTACATCGCCTTCCTTGGAAATTTGCCGTGCCACGATTGCTGGAAGTTTGTAGCCGAGGCGGTTGAACTTGTGAGTCTTTCTGCCGGAGATCTCCTCGTTTTCGATTCGCACGAATTCTTTATAGATATCGATAGGGTTGTCCAGTGAAGCCAGCAGATCGTTCACGTTACGCTGAACCGGCGCATATTGCTTCTCGAAAAGTCCGATCGTCTTTTCCATCTCGTCGTATTTGCAAATATAGAGATAAACGATCGAGCGCAAAAACAACGACTCTGGCTGGTAATAGTCCTCGAAAAACGCCGAGTGCAACGAGTGAAAGTTGCTCAGCGCCGAGCGAAATCGTCCATCTCTCAACATCGACCACGTCGATTCGAACAAGGCCTCGTGCCACTGCTCCGTATCGCGAGGGATTTCCCGATAGGCTTCATAAGCGAGTTCAAACTGGTGTTTTTGGTACAAAACACGCGCGCGGCCAAGCAACGCGCTAACGCGAGTGGGGTCCGTGACGCCCCGGTTTTTCGTTTGCTCCACGAGATCTTCAAAAGCGGTTAAAGCCTTGTCGAGTTCGTTAGCTTCTGAAAGAGCCAGCGCCAATTTATAGCGCGCACGCAGGTAATAACGGCTCGAAGAGCGTACCTTTACGAATTCGCGGGTGGCGGCCGCGTAATCTTTTTCACCAAGTTTAACTTCGCCGGTCCTGAAGTACATCATGTCGCGATTGCTGGCTGGAAATTGATCGGGATCAATTTGTTTGATCGCAAAGCGCAAAAGCACGTCGCTGTTGAGGCTATCAGCGGCTAATGCTAGTTTTTCCAAACTCTGCCGCAAGTATTTGCTATGAGGATTATCCTTACTCTCTTGCCGTACGACATCGTAAAACACGAACGCGGCCGACTGATACAATCTCATCTCGTAGAGCATAAGACCCAAAATGTATTTGATTTGGGCCGATTCACGCGCGTATTTCGGCAAACGGCTCATTTGATAGAGCAACTTCGACGCCTCTTGATATTGTCCACCGGAGGCAAGCGACCGCGCCTTGATCATCAACGGATCATTTTGGCTTAACGATGACGATGACGAGCGCGAAGACGGCGACGGAGACCTTGGCGCAACCGAGGAGGTCGACTTGCGAGCACGAGACTGTGCCAACGCAGGTAGACCAACCGCAACAACAAGCGCAACCGTTAAGGCCGACGTGAAGGCGCCAGGGAGGGCCGTCGTGAATGCGGTTTTGTACAAGCTGCGAGCGCAAGGAAAAATCGGGGTTTTCATCGGTACGTCGCCTCCGGAAAGAAGAAGCTCCAGCCGATCGAAAAGAGCAGGTTGTTATAAAGCGAAGAACTCGATCCACCGGGCGTCGTCGACGTCGAGTTGTACATGAACCAGCTAAAATCCCATCTCAGCGCTCCGGACTTTGAAAATGCGAAGGCTTGACCCACACCTAAATGGAGAGTCGCCGAGCTCGCATTCTGGTTCGTTGGCGTGAGACCTGCGCCGATTGAAAAATAAAGATCAAATGGTGTGATGCTGTGATTTTGCCAGGTCATCTTTCCGTAAACTGGAACCCATTTGAAGTCGGCCCCGTAATAGCCTTTTGGACTTACGAAAGTCGAAGTGTACACGTTGCGAGCAGCAAGTTGGTTCGTTACGTTGCGGGTGGTGGTATTAAGAAAGTTATAGTCGAGCTCAAGCCCGTACCTCTCAAAGAAATAGTAGGTAAACCTAAGGGCCGCTCCGTAATCAAGAAAGAAGGCATCGTTGAGCATCAAGGCGGGAGCAATGTAGAATTCAAACCGCCCTGATTTGGGCAAGAACCTTTTCTGCACGACCGCTACGTCATTGAAAGGCTGTAATTTTCCAAGATCGGTCACAGCTTTGACGTCGGTCTTTGCGGCTTGACTTGCCTCTGGTCGAGGCGTGGGAGTTGTCGCAGGCTTTTGTGGCTCAGACTCCGTGGTTTCATCTTTGGAAAGCAGGCCTTCGATCTCATCCATGCCGTCTGAGTCGGCCGCACGCGCGTACGACGATGGAATTGTAGCAAGAAAAGCCACAACCAAGAAAATTCGGGCAAAACCAATTCGAATTTTTATACTGTCTTCAATCATTTCACTGCCTAACAAGATGCACTACCCTTGCGCTGCTTACATTCCAGGAAACAAGTAAACCACTCCGAGCGATAGCAAACTTACGTAGAGTGTCGTATTCGAAAAACTGCTCGACGGCTGCGTCGTCGTGGCGCTCTCCAGGTCGCGCGAAAGAACGTCCGGGCCTTGGTACAAGACAAAGCGAAAGTCGGCGCGAATTCCAAAATTTGGAGTGATGTAAAGTTTTTGTCCGATGCCGAGATCCAAAGTTGGATACACACCGTCGCCAATGCCAAACGCCCCTAGTCCAACCAGGCCGTACACGCTTAAATTCATGACAAAGTCTTTCGACAGCGAAATCTTACCGTAAAAACCTGTGTACTGATAGTCGGCCATGATGAGGTATTTCGGCGCAGGCGCATATTGCAGGTTCGCAGAAATTGGCTGGTTGGTCACTGGGCTTAGAGAGCCCGGAATCGGATTTAAACTATTGCCGTTGTTGGAAAGTCCTTGCATGAAAAATAAACCGGTCAGGTTAATCGCTTGCTCGTCGGTAATGTGATAGCCGAGATCCAAGCCAAAACTCCACGGGCTATAAAATGGCTCAAGGAGTGAAAGACCGCCAAGGACGCCAAGCTCAAAGCGATGGGAATTCACGACGTTTTTATTTTTCACGCTGACAGGATTGTCGACGACCGGCAAGACCGACTCAGAGGCGAGTTCGGAGTCAGGAAACGAAATTGTTTCCGACTCAGCCCTGACGGTAAAAACCGTCAAGATCAGCGCCAGCCCGAGTGCGGCCGGTAAACGCCGATTTGAATCTCTTAAGCCACTCATCATCTGTCCCCTCAGGCTTGCCGCTAACAACGTCACAAAATGAGAATCACTTTATTTTGTCAGACAAATCGGGCCCATAGCAACTGGACCCAAAGACTCAAGCCCTAAGTCGTGTAGCGCACAGTCTTTCAAAATTTTGGCGGGCCGAGCGCCTGGACTATCGCAGTTTGGCTTTAAGTAAGTCTTGGAGGTGAAGGAGGCCGACGGGCTTTTTGGGATCGGGAGAGTCGCGGCGAACGACGAAGAGATTTTGGATCGCGAATTGTTCCATAACGAAAAGTGCTTTTTCGGCGAGTTCACTAGCATCGACCGTCTTTGGATTTTGTGACATGATTTCACGGGCTAGTCCAGCGAGTGGGTTTCCACTGCGTTCGAGGCATCTTCTCAGGTCACCATCGGTGATGACGCCGATGAGAGCTTGCGATTCATCGATCACGCCGGCAACACCGCGCACTTCTTTCTTGGTCATCATTGCGATCACGTCGCGCATGCCAGTGTCGAATCGGACAAGTGGAAACGCCTCACCCGAATGCATCACGTCTTCCACGCGAGTAAGAAGCCTACGACCGATCGAGCCGCCTGGATGGAATTCTGCGAAATCAGCCTCTTTGAAACCGCGCCGCTTGAGTAAGCACATCGCCAAGGCATCGCCCAGAGCAAGAGTGACAGTTGAGCTTGCAGTTGGGGCCAGGCCGAGAGGACAAGCTTCCTCAGTAACGCTGATATCGAGGACAACATCGGCTGCCACACCCAACCGGCTTTTCGGCTGACCCGTAACCGCGATCATTGCCAAGCCTTTGCGAGCGGCAAAGTTTAATATATCCTTGAGTTCCGGAGTCTCTCCGCCGTAACTGATCGCCATGATGACGTCAGTTGATCCAAAAATTCCTAAGTCGCCGTGCGAACTCTCAGCCGGATGAAGGAAGATCGCGGGCCGTCCAGTTGAGGCGAGCGTGCTGGCGATCTTTCGTCCGACTTGGCCCGACTTGCCCATGCCCGTGATGACAATTTTTCCTTCGGCACGCTCCATGATATCGAGAGCTTTGACAAAAGCTTCGCCGATTTTTTCCTTGAGCCCGACGATGGCGCGAGCCTCGATATCTAAAACCCGGTGGGCCTCTTCGTAATCCAGATTCGACACTTTTAACCTCAAATCATCGACTGACGGCGTTTGGCGTTTCGGGTGCTCGATTTCGCTTTCGACGCGGGCGCGAGCCGAGGCGCCTCTTTGTTTGACTTGTTCGATGTGTTTGTTGTGTTTGTTTTCAGTGGCTTCGCGCCGGCAGTACTTTTAACCGCTTTTTGTCCACCGACTCTTAAGCTCTTGTAGTGAGCCAAGGCGGCATCGACAAAACTTCGAAATAATGGATGCGGAGCTAGCGGGCGAGAACGAAATTCAGGGTGAAATTGTACACCGACAAACCAAGGATGGTTTTCGAGCTCGATGATTTCAATCAGATCGCGCTCTTCGCAAATTCCCGAAAGCACCATTTTGTGTTTTTGAAAAAGTGAGCGGTACTGGTTATTGAACTCATACCGGTGGCGATGGCGCTCGGTGATATGACTTTGCCCGTAGATCTGGCGCGCCCGGGTATCATCTTTCAGAGTGCATGGGTAAGCTCCCAGGCGCATCGTGCCGCCCTTGTCTTTAACCTTGCGTTGCTCGTCCATGATGTCGATCACAAAATTTCGCGATTTGCGTAGGCTTTCAAATTCGCGCGAAGTGGCATCGCGAATTCCACAGACGTTGCGGGCAAACTCTATCGCCGCCAGTTGCATACCAAAGCAGATCCCGAAGAAAGGAATTTTATTTTGTCTGGCGTAGCGAATCGCGACCATCTTTCCTTCGGCCCCGCGTTCGCCAAAGCCTCCCGGAACAAGGACGCCATCGACTTCGCTGAGAGCAGAGGCCACATTTTCATCAGTCAAAGTTTCGGAATCAACCCAGACCACTTCCACTTTAGTACCATTGGCGATACCGCCGTGGACGATCGCTTCATTGAGCGACTTGTAGCTCTCTTTGAGGTCGACATATTTTCCGACGATGCCGATCGAGACGTGGTGCGAGGGATTTTTTAAAGTGCTTACGATCTTGCGCCAACCTGAAAGGTCTGGTGCGCGGGTCTCCATTTGAAGGCGTTCGATCACTCGCTCGTCAAAGCCTTCTTTGTGCAGCATCAGAGGCACTTCGTAAATCGACTCGCAATCGTAGGCGCCGATCACGTTTTCCGGCCGAACCGAGCAAAAAAGTCCGATCTTAGATTTGATTTCGGGTCCAAGTTCGCGCTCACTTCGGCAAATCAAGAAATCGGGCTGCAAACCAATCTCACGCATTTTCTGCACTGAGTGCTGGGTGGGCTTCGATTTGAGTTCACCCGCCGCCGCGATAAAAGGGACATAGGTGACGTGCACAAAAATCGAGTTTTCATGACCGACATCGACGCGCATCTGACGGATCGCTTCGAGGAATGGAAGACTCTCGATATCGCCAATTGTGCCGCCGATTTCGATGATCACACATTCAGCACCCTGAGCGGCATCATAAATTCGCGATTTGATTTCGTCCGTAATGTGCGGAATCACCTGCACGGTTCCGCCGAGGTAATCACCGCGACGCTCTTTGCCGATCACACTTTCATAAATCTGACCCGTGGTGACGGAGTTTGAACGGTGCACTGTGATCGTCGTGAACCGCTCGTAGTGACCGAGATCGAGATCGGTTTCAGCGCCGTCTTCCGTCACATAGACTTCACCGTGCTGAAGCGGTGACATCGTACCGGGATCTACGTTGATGTAGGGATCAAACTTCATCAATGTGATTTTCAAACCACGCGCTTCGAGAAGCGTGCCTAGGCTTGCCGCCGAAAGTCCTTTGCCAATCGAGGAGACGACTCCTCCGGTGACGAAAACGAATTTTTGTTGGAGCTGATGGGAAGAGGCTTTCTCCCGCAGTTCCGACCGCAGCGCTGTTCGAGGCGTTAATCTTCTGGTTTTCTTGTCGTGTTTCTTTTTCATCAGATTTTCCCCCGGATGCGAAGCATGGACTCAATTTTCTGCACATCTTCAGGAGTGTCAACTCCCCAGCTGTCGTGCTCAACTTTCAAAACTTTGATACGCTCGCCCATTTGCAGAGCGCGCAATTGCTCCAGACCTTCCATGAGCTCAATGGCGCATGGCGCCTGACTGCAGAAGCGTCGAAGAAAATCTCGCCGGTAGGCATAAATACCAATGTGTTTCAGCGCCGCATTGGGAATTGTAGGATTTTTTTCTCGCGAGTACGGAATAGGGAACCTGCTGAAATATAAAGCCTCATTATTTTGATTTAATACAATCTTCGCGGTGTTTGGTGACTGCAGAGCTTCGAGATCGAGCTCGCGCGCCAAAGTCGCCATGTTCAACGTCTGACCAGCGTCGCTCTGAAATGGCGCCACGAGCACATCGAGAATTTGCCCCTCGATCAATGGCTCATCGCCCTGGATATTGACAATGACTTCTGCAATCGATTCCTGAGCTGCGGCCCAAGCGCGATCAGTGCCCGTGGCGAGACCGCTGTCGGTCATGACCGCACGCACCCCAGACTTTCGCGCCAAACTCGCGATGCGTTCGTCATCGGTCGCGACAATAATTTCGCTGAGCGATCTCGCGGTTTGAACGCCTTCGATCACCCATTGCAAGAGAGGCTTGCCCGCAATCACGGCCAGAGGCTTTCCCGGAAAACGGGTCGATGCCCACCTTGCCGGAATCACGCCGACGACCCGGATGTTTTGGCTCATGGACTTCTCTTCGCTTGAGGTTTGATCCAGTTTTCAAAGAAAAAATGATCGACGGCTTCGAAGCCTGCGCGCGATTTATCGAGAGCTGCCGTTGCTAAGACTTCATCGATCCCAGACTGCAATCGAATCTGATCAACCCTTTTGCTCATATCAGAGCGAGTCAATTTGTCGGATTTGGTCAGAACGACCAAGACAGGAAGGTGCCGAGGCTCAATCCAATCGAGCAGATCCTCTTCGTCCTGGCTCCAGTCACGGCGAATATCCATCACTAGGCAAAGGCCAATTAAGTTGTCTCGCCTGGACAGATAAGGCTCAATCATTTCCTGCCAACTGCTCTGCTCGTTGCCCGATCGTTTTGAGAAGCCGTAGCCGGGCATATCGCAAAGGCGATATGCCTCTGTCTGGTAGAAGTTGAGAAGGCGGGTTTTTCCGGGCGTGGAACTGACCTGCGCGATGCGTGCCCCACCCATTCCGTTAATTAGCGTCGATTTTCCAGCGTTGGACCTGCCGACTATGGCGACTTCGGGAATGTGGTCTTGGGGGCAGCCCTGCAAATTGACCGAGCTGGTCACGAATTGAAGACGCTTCGTATTCCGCTGCACTTTGGGACGATTCACTTGGCCATTTTTCTACCATGACCTGGTGCATTCGTCCAAGGGAGAAATCCAGCGGGTGGGAAAGTGGTCCGTATTTCGGTTTAATTCTTTTCGAATTTCGGACAAATCCTCGCCTTTTTGATCCTGAGGCTCATCGATGCTGGCATGGAGGTTGGATACGACAGTTCTGGCAACCTCAGACATGGAGATGAATTTTAATGGAAACAGTCCGAATTTCCCCATCGAACTCAATCGAGCTGCTCCCCGGCTACTTGGTGCCAGTCTCAAATCCGCAGCTTCCTTCTGCCAAGGTTTCCGAATTTCTGACCATTGGCCGCGATGGCTCCTGCCAGCTTGTTTTGCCAGATTCATACGTTTCCTCTCGTCATGCCCGAATTGAGAAAAAAGGTGGATCCTACATCGTCCGCGACCTTCACAGTCGCAACGGAACCTTCCTTAACGGATCCCGAGTAACCGAGGCGACCGTCGGCGATTTTGATCGCTTGCGCTTTGGCGAAACCGTTTATGTCTTCTCTGCCGGCGCTCCCCAGGAGGGGAAAATGGATTCGAAAAACCCGGCTTGGCAGGCACAACTCGATCGGCTTCCGGCTTTTTCCGCTACTGATTTTTCAATTTTGATCACGGGTGCCTCTGGAACCGGTAAGGAGATCTTGGCGCGTTCGATTCACGAACTCTCGAGCCGAAAATCCGGCCCCTTTGTCAGCATCAACTGCAGTGCTCTCAGCGAGAGCTTAATTGAGAGTGAACTCTTTGGACATATAAAGGGGAGTTTCACCGGTGCAACTCACGACCGCAAAGGTGCGTTCGAAGCAGCTCGGGCCGGCACTTTATTTCTTGACGAAATCGGTGATCTTCCACTTTCACTTCAGCCCAAGCTCTTGCGAGCTATAGAAAACAGTGAGATTCGGCCCGTCGGAAGCGACCGTTCCATAGAGACCAATGTGCGAATCTTAGCTGCAACCCACAAAAACCTGAATGTGCAGGTGCAAACTGGCGCATTCCGCGAAGATCTTTTCTATCGCCTTAACGTCTGTCAAGTCAGACCACCGATGCTGCGCGATCGGATGGAGGATTTTGACGATTTGTTTTACCGCTTTGCGCGCCAATACCGTGTGCGCTTTTCATTTCATTCTGTCGAGAAAATGAATTCTCACTCGCAGCAAGCTGCGAGGTATCCGTGCCGGCTCTACGCCGGCAACCAGCGTGCCGCCCTTTGGCCGGCAGTTTAGATCAATTG
>JAYTRM010000115.1:0-5527 GCA_043746165.1 Bdellovibrionales bacterium
CTAAGAAACCTTGACAGCATCGAAAGGCAATCTTGCGGCCAAAAGTCGAGCTTCGTGCTCAAATGCACAGAGCTCGATGAAAGGATGCTGATATGCCACTATCGACATTGAACAAGTATCTGCGAAATTTCCTTTTTGTTTTTTCACTCCTTTTGATCGCTTCGACGGGGCGACTGGCTTCCGCTGAAACAGATAAGTTGGCCTGGCTGGGCGGGCAGTATGGCCTTTCAATCCCGAGTGAAAGCAGCACCAATGCCAGATCGGCGTTTGGCATAACTGGCGGAGCAAAGGTCGGTTCGGCGTCGGGGCCTATTACCTGAGCTCGCACAACAATGAAACCATCAATAACGTCACGCAGCCTTGGAACTATGATCTGTACGGTGTTATGGCTGCTTACTTTTTTGAGGGTGAAGCCGCGGCGTGCACTTGGGCGTCATGCTCGGGATGAGTAAACTTGGCGCTCAGTACCCGCAAAATGCCACCGGCACGACCTATTCCGCATCGCCGATGCATTACGGTTTGGTGGCCGGTTATGATTATTGGATTCTCGACCAACTGTCGATTGGCGGCGAGATCAGCTACATTTCGGTCCAAGCCGCGAGTGCTTCGGTGAACTCAGTGTCATTCAATACCGATAGCTTCTCGACGTTGAATTTTATGCTCGCTCTGAAATTTTGGCTATAGAGGTCGATTGACGTCAGTCGTTGACTGGAGCCGATTCGATCGAGCCAGCTGAATTGGACTCAGGCTTTGCTTGAGTCTCTGATTTCGGCTTGAGCGACGCTGAAGACCGCAGAGCTTCGATATGTGACTCTCCGCGCTCCGAATGCAGATCATAACTATTTGATTTCTTGACGAACACGATTGCCGAATAACCGCCGAGAATTACGGCGACCAAGGCGAGGCTCCAAAAATAATCCTTGAGCATGACGAAGTTCCCCTGGTGTTGAGCTCGTACAATTAGGTTAGCATGCGAAGCTTGACACACCTATGAATTCCCACATTTTATTTACGCCCGTTGGCCCAAAGGCGAGGCGACAGGAAAGAGCACGATGCGAAAACTTAAGCACTACCAACCCTTTCTGAGTCTGGTTTTGCGAATGATTGTAAAGGAGACGCGATTCCGCTGCCGGCCTGGCCTGGGCGAAATTCTTACTGAGAATCCTCGTCTCGTCGTGGCGCTGAGCCACGGCGCCCCGCTCAGTTGGCTTCCGGCCATTGCTTTGCTCACGTCACAAGTGGCGACTCGCGGTGGAGGCGATCGCCTGCCGATGGGTGTTCTTGATCACTTTTTCTTTCAGGTTCCGATCATGCGCGAGCTCGCTCGTTATCTTAGTCAATCCGAGCGGTCTTTGTCTTATGCCGAACTGGCCGATCGTTTTGAAACCCGTGAGGACATCGATCTCGTGCTGTTTCCGGAAGGATCGAACTGTTTTTTTGGGCCAAGTGATCAAATTCAGGAGTTGCGCTCAGTGAAATTTATTGAGCTTTCCGTGCGCACCGGTGCGCCCATTTTGCTCGGCGTTCACTCGGGCTCGGAGAGGTGGGCAAAATCGATTTCAGTTTCGCCAGCTTCGCTCGCTCACCTCGATAAACTTCCTAAGTTTGTTAGTGAATTTCTGGAGCGAAGAATACGCCAGTCCGGAATTTTCACCGTACCGCTTTTGCCGCTACCGATAGAAAAATTTGAAATGCTCTGTGAGCTTTACCTTCCCGAGCTTACCCTCGATCAACTCTCCGAAAACTTGCAGGAAAAAAAAGAGCAGTTGCGGCTCGAGGGTGAACGCATGAGGAACCAAATGATAAAGATGCTCGAAGAGCTTAAGGGCGCAAACGTCGCCAAGGTCGCAGCCCAAACAGAACCGAGTTCCCCCTCAGTAAAAAAGAAAAGTCAGCATAAGATTTCTTCACAACGCGATTCCGGAGAGATTGTTTAGAAAGCTCAATAAATCGGTTGGGCGAAATAAATGTTTTAGAGTACAAGCTCTATGCTCTAGACTTGCGCTTGCTGGGTTTTGAGAATACCGTCAGGCTATTAGTCCCAGGGCAGACGTTCTAAATCAAGGGGGCCGTTATGAATCAAGCTAATCTAAATGAATTTGAATTTATCGATTTCAGTCCAACGAACTCGGTAGCGACGATTGCAAAAGAACGCCTACGCCGATTGTTTGGCGAGTCTCCGAGTGACTCGAGTGCCCGTGCTCTGCTCAAAAGAACAGCGAGCGGGTTCGAGGGAAGATTAGTTATTGTCTCCGCTGCAGGAAGATTTTTTGCGGAGGTGATCGGCGACGATCCGGTTTCCGTTGTGAACTCGCTCGTAGGTCGCATCGCGAATCAGTTGGTCGATTGGCGCAGAGCTCGTCTTCCGGCGCTCAATTCTTTGTAACCCGCAAGACAAGCCTTGGGTTATCAGGGCTCTAAAGTGCTTCGTCCGCGCCAAGTTCGCGGACGAGTCCATCTGTCAGACGGACTTCGTTGCTCTTCTTTTCTGGCTGGCCTTGCAGCTCAACTAAGCTGCCGCGGTTCATCTCAAGCGAAGTCTTCATTCGCTGTGGAAACCACGCTAAAAACTCTGTCTCGGGACCACGGCAGACACTTTGCCGTGTCTTTCCTTTCTCAACGAGCATGTCGCCCGTAAGTCGGGCGAGTGTTGACAGTGCCGCAGGTGGCGTCAGGCTTCGCCGCGCCAGGAGATAAGAAAACGCCAGCGTGCGATTTTTCATCGGCAGAAGCTTTTCTAAATTGGCCCACCAGTCGGGCTGCTTCCAGTGGATGCGGTCGTGGCACCAATTGTGCTTCTTCGCCGAGAGAGGGGCCGAGAGAGGGGGCGAGAGAGGGGGCGAGAGAGGGGGCGAGAGAGGGGGCGACGGGGGGGTGGGCGGAACAAGTTGATTAGCCTGGGGCGAGTCGGAAAGCATCGGACAGCTGGCCTGATGGGTGCATGGCGCCCAAATGTGAAAGCCCTCAGCAATAAGCAGTTGGCGATAGCGCTGCAAATTTCGCCCGTCTTGCTCAGTCCCGGGCTCAACGATCATCAGGGCTTCAGCCGATAGCCACTCGCTGGGCGCCGCCGCAAGCTCGGTCAATAGGTAAGAGGCAAGAACAAGACGGTCAGCTAAAGATCTCGGCGAATCGGCTTCGCACTGATAGCTAAATTCGGATCCAAGTCGCCGGCCAAGGCTCAGCGCTTCGAGGCTTACATCCATGGCCACAGCTGACGCCTGTGGGCCCAGCAAATCGAGAACAGAAAAAAGTGCACTTCCAAGTCCACTTCCGCAGTCGACGACCGAGCTTAAATTTTGAAAGAAGCCAAGGCGCCTTGCTTCAATTGCAACGGCGCGGTTGCGGACATAGTTGAGCGGAAAGTAATAACACAGATTGGCGACCTGCGCCCAGGGCTCACGCCAAGGTGTGCTGAGATCACCATTTTGAGTGTAAAAATCAGAGAGTCGTAAAACGCAATCGGCAAGTCGACCCGGTTTATCGAGCGAGTAGCCCAGATCAGATAAAATTTCGCGGATTCGCGAGTTGTAGACCTGCGGTAGCTCGATGATTCGGCGATGCGTGTTTTGGCTCATGAATGGTAGTCTCCGCTAGGTCAATTGCCAGTTGCCACTGAGCAAGTGCTCGTTTTATTCTCGGGATGTACCACACATTTTGAGGAGAGAGTAATGTCAAAGGCGAGCGCGAAGGCAAAACCAAAAGCCAAGAAAAAAACAGCGACGGCGAGGGTGCCGGCAGCGGGAAAAGCTAAGAGTTCGAAAAAGTCTTCCAAAAAGCCTACAGCTCAGTACACCATTGGAGTTGGCGATGCGGCGCCTAAATTGACACTTCCGACGGGTGATCGGTTGGGAAAAAAGAAAGTGGTGGTGCTGTACTTTTATCCAAAAGACAACACGCCTGGCTGTACGACCGAAGGTCTCGACTTCAAAAAACTGCACGGGGCATTTGAAAAACTGGGCTGCGAGATTTATGGCGTTTCTCGAGACTCCATGAAGTCGCACGCAGCTTTTGGCGAAAAGTGCGGCTTTCCATTTGCACTTTTATCAGACGAAAACAGCGAAATTTGTAAGGCCTTTGACGTGATTCAAATGAAAAGTCTTTATGGTCGCAAATTTGAAGGCATTGAACGTTCGACTTTTGTGGTCGGAAAAGACGGTACGATTTTAGCCGAGTGGCGAAAAGTGAAAGTCGATGGCCACGCTAAGTCTGTCTACGACTTCGTTTGTGGACTGTGAAGGACCCGCTCTTGAACGAGTCCCAGTATTTCGATATTTCACCTGTGATTTCGGAAAAAATCAGCGTTTTTCCAGGAGACGTCGGTTTCAAAAGAACGACGTCTCTGCATTTTGATAAGGGCGATAACTTGGTTCTGAGTTCGATCGAATCGACCCTTCATCTCGGCGCTCATGCCGATGGACCGGTTCATTATGCCAAAGGCGAACCGGGAATTGGCGAGCGCGATCTGTCATATTATATGGGGCGCTGTTTAGTTTTACACGCGACGGCCTCGCGAGGCGAGCGAATCGGCCGCCAACATCTCTCAGACAGATGGCAACAAGTAACCGATTGGGGCGCCTCGCGCGTTTTAATCCGCACCGGAAGTTTTCCTGATCCCAATCATTGGAACGGCGATTTCAATTCCATAGAAAGCAGTTTCCTCGAAGATTTGGCAGGTGCTGGCGTGCGCTTGATCGGCATCGACACGCCCTCTGTCGATGCCGAGCAGGACAAAGTTCTGCGAAGCCACAGCGTGGTTGCCAGGCACGACATGGCGATTCTTGAAGGCCTTGTTCTTTGCGGCGTGGCTGAGGGCTACTACACTTTGATGGCGCTTCCGCTTAAGATTCAAGGCGCCGACGCTTCTCCAGTGCGCGCCGTGCTTTTTCGCAACCCGGACCTCCTAGCGACCTGCGGAGTAGAAAAAGCCTAATTTCTCACGCACCTTTTCGGGCAGCCCCGGAAGCGCCGAACGCGGAATTAGAAACGTCGTGAGATTGAAAAAGTCACTAAACAGGCGATGTTTTTCAGTTGCCGACTTCAAATATTGTGCGCCGGAAGACCCGCCTGTACCGATTTTTCGTCCGATCATCCGGTGGGCCATCAAGGCGTGCCGCGAGCGCCAAGTGGTCATCAGCTCGTCGATGTCCTGAAGGCAAGTGATGATTTGAAACGGCAAATTAAATACCGGTTGATCACGGTACAGTTGAATGAGCAGGGCCGCATGCAGAGCCGGGTAACTGAGTCGGAAGCTTCCCTCAGAACGCAACGCCTCATATTTGGTTTCGTCAAATAGGGCCGAGAACATTTCGCTCGAGGACTCAATTTCTTTGAGATTGCGAGCTTTTTCCTCTTCCTTCAACAGTGGATGAGCCATTACCGTTTCGCGATCAGAGTCAGAAAGTTCCTGGACCGCTTTTCGGTAGGTCGCCCAAAAATCAAAATCTTCCGTGCGCAAAAATGGCGTGCGCGCGAGCCAGCGATCGACAAGTTCAAAAAGCGAAGGTTCTTCCTCAGACTTCTGCAA
>JAYTRM010000116.1:0-2437 GCA_043746165.1 Bdellovibrionales bacterium
CTTGGTGCTAACCGAGTTGGTGCCGCTGGGTTTCTTTGCCCTTCAGGCCAAACATCCTCAAACAATTGGGAAAACTATTTTCGGCGGGAATTGCTGAAACCTAAACGGCCCACTTGCCGGTGGTCTCATAGGCCGGCTAAGGTGGCATCTTGATGGAAACAACAAAGCCCCCCCACCCGCCAGATATCGCTGATCTTGAGATCGAGACTCAGCTCGATCTCGCCGTCCAACGATTGAACGCTGGACAAGTCGTCGGCATGCCAACTGAGACGGTCTACGGCCTCGCGGCTCGAATCGATTCGGAACAGGGACTGAGACGTATTTTTCAGATTAAAGCTCGGCCATTTTTTGATCCCCTGATTGTTCATGTCGCGAGTTTCAAACAGGCGCAAGGCCTTGTGCAGGAGTGGCCTCCGCTCGCGGATTTTTTGGCGCGCATGTTTTGGCCCGGCGCCTTGACCTTAATTTTAAAGAAAAACTCGGTTGTGAGTTCTCTGATCAGCTCGGGCCTTGAGACCGTGGCAATTCGTTATCCGTCACACGACATTGCACTGGAACTGATCCGCCGCTGCGACTGCCCGCTGGCTGCTCCGAGTGCCAACCGCTTTGGTCACACCAGTCCTTCGACTGCCGAACATGTCAGAAGCGAATTTCCCGACATCGATCTCCTCACCTTGGACGGCGGTCCGTGCGCAATCGGAGTTGAATCGACGGTTCTCGATGTGGAGACCGAAACAGCAAACGAAATTAATATCCTACGCCCGGGCGGAGTTTCAGAAGAAATGCTCAGAGAAGCGTTGGCGAAATTCTCCCACCCTGTCATGATCAAACGCCGCGAGAGCGCCGCTTCGCCCGGCCACCTACGTCACCACTACATGCCTGATATTCCGCTCATCATCACGGGCGACATGACAGTCGCGCACTTGCGCACCGAAGTCGCAAGCAAAGTGAGTCTCGAGGCAGCCAGGAACATCGCGGAGCTTAGACTTGATTCTGATCCCACACTCGCCGCCCGCCAGCTCTACGCCGAGATGAGGCGCCTCAGCGAAAGTGGCGCGAGCGCCATTTTCATTCGCAACTCAGGAGATCGCAGCGGTCTTTGGTCGGCGATTTGGGACCGTATCGAACGCGCGGCGACCTTAGCCCTGTAATTCTGAATTTTGAATTTCGTTTTTTCTCACATCACTCGCTTGACGAGCGTGTCGAGGCGAGGAATCGGCTCTGGGAAGCTCGAGAGTCATCCGCGAACCCACTCCGAGTCGCGATTGCCGGTCAATTTTCCAACCGGCCTCGCGGATCATTTCTCGAATTTCTGAATAACTCAAACCAGAAGTCGGTTCGTCTCCGGGCGATATTCTCGACATCATTTGTTCGCTCAGACCCCGTCCATTGTCTTCTATCAAAAACTGAAGTGTTGAGAGCGTCGGCCGCAAAGTCAGGCGAATCACACCGCTTAATCCCGGTTGCACGGCGCTTGACTCGCCAAACGAGGCCGCCGCTACCTGCAACAGGCCGCGGAGCACCGTTTGCAAATCGCGCTGGCTTCCGCGAGCGGCAAGCGGCGGCATGCCTTCGCTACCCTGGGGATCAAGACCTGGAAATGACCAATTGACGCGAATGCCTGACTTATGTCGACGCGATTCAGCCAAAGCCTCCATCTCGCGCGACACCAAGTTCTTGATGTCAAAATATGAAATGACTTCGCTCTCGGTCGCTTTCACAAGCTGTCCTTCTTCGATTGTAAAGGTCTGCGTTTCCCAATTGAGCGCTGGTTCGCTTGCGACATAGGGTTCTTCAGTCACGACTGGGTGGCGGTGAAACTCGCCCTTGCGAACAATATCGCTGAGCGAATGCTTCATCGCGCGCACAATCCGCAAATTTTTGAGTAAACCGAGGCGAAGCTGATGCATGTCCCCTGAGCCTTCAATCGAACGCGTCCGCATGTGACGAGCCGTGATGAGCAGAGCACCAGCAATAAACGCAAATCCGGGAGTGAGTGCTGCACGCATCAGACCACCTGGAGTGTGGATGGCTCCCGACATTTCCCAGTGGGCGATCGGCGCCATAAGAAAAAGTAACGATGAGGGACCGAGTATCGTCCACCAGCTCAAGTAAGACCCGCGGTAGGTGAGTGCAATCAGGATAAATAGAACGCCCGAAATGTCAGTGGCTGAGGACCAGGAAGGCGGGCCGCTCGCAAGAATGACTTGCAGCCCACAAAGTGCCGCGCCAGAAACGGAACAGATCAAATCTGAGATTCGTAAGACTCGGTCCGGTGTCTCTTTTTTTGGTAGAACTGTAGGTGATGCCATGCAAGGAACACCTCTAAGCAGAAGTCGTACCAAAAAAGCTCCGCCGGCCCTGGCTTAGCTTTCAACTCAGTCTAAACTCGACCGATCGACACGTCGCCGGGCTTGAACAAAGTGACACTCACCGC
>JAYTRM010000117.1:0-6631 GCA_043746165.1 Bdellovibrionales bacterium
TTCCGAAGTTAACTATGAGTTGGACGTCGCTCAAGCGTCGTACAAAAAATGGATCGATTGAATTGAATCTCCAACGAATTGGACGAAGTCACGACGGCGTGTTGATTGTCGAATTTGTGGTTCACGACAGCATCAGGGAACGAATGCGGCCCGAATGGATTTGGCTCACGCAGAACGGACTTGTCCGCCCCATTCACAATTTATTTTTGTCAGGGCTTGAGCTCGGGCCGGACGGCGAAGTGAAGGGCACTCTTCAAGTCTTGCGATCTGATATCGATTCAGATGAACCGCTCCATATTGAATTAAGAAGGAAAGCGACCTCAACTCTCACCATTCCGAAGGAAAACCTATGGAGGCAACAGCCAAACCACCTCTGATGCGAAGGATGTCGCGAATTTTTCTGAAGGAATCGAGTCCATTCGTCAAAAAGCCGGAAATCAATTGGAAGACTGTTCGCAATTGTGCCGTCGCCAGCGTGGTCATTGGGGTCATCGTTATCCTGCTCTTGCCAGCACCCAAACAGAGTCAGGGACCATTTCATGAGCACGCCGGTGCGGGCAGCACTCGTGCGCAGGCCAATGGTACGGACTCCACTCAAGAAGCCATTGATCAAATGCAGGCAGGAGGATCAAGGAACGGCGGTGTTCCCAGGGACATGAGCTACCTTCACGGCAGTGGTGGTGGTAGCCCCGCAGGACAGGATCGCAACTCGACGATGATCTTGACCCGAAGTGGCCAGGATTCATCGACGCAGCTTCCCCCTGGAAGTCGCATCGCCATTCGACTGATCGAGAAAGCAACGGTGACGAACCAGGGCCTTCCTGTGATCGGCATCGTGACCCATGATTGTGTTCACGACGACATCGTCGCCATCCCCGAGGGATCCAAACTCTTTGGTGAGATTTCATTTGATGATAGCAGTGACCGCGCAAAAGTAGATTGGCGGTCAATTCAACTGCCGGATGGGCGCAACCATCAACTCTCGGCAGTTGGAATGAGCGCAGATGGTCAAGCAGGAGTCGATGGAACGATTCACTCCGAAGCATTGAAGAACACAGTTGGGCAAACGCTGACTCGGTTCATCGGCGCCTATGCTCAGGGTTCCATGCAAACCGGAGTGCTTGGCGCTGGTCCTGGAGGAAGTGACAATGGTTGGAAAAACGCACTCGCGCAAACGGCGCAAGATCAGGCTAACGGCTACGCCGAAAAATTGAAGAAAGAAAAACGCTGGATTGAGGTTTCACCGGGCACAGAATTTTATGGTGTCCTGACGCAAGCCTTTGTCTTCAGAGACCCTGGGGCCACTTATGGCAGATGACGGCTCTCAAGGCCAATTCGGTGATCAGGCGCTCATTTGGGGAACCGGAATATTTTTCGGTCTCTTGGTATTGAACAAGATCATTCATTATTTTTCGAATTGGATCAAATCCCCGGAACACCAGATGCTACTTGTTGGAAATCTAATTGCGATCTTAACGCCACTGTTCTACTGGGCCGTCAAAAAGCGCGATGCCGCCATGGCGAAGCGAAAACAAGAAGAGGCAATCATCGGCCCAGACGACGGCGCAGTTTTCTGCGGCGTCACCGACAAGATTGAGCCGGTTTTTACCAAGCCAAGACAGCGAGCGATGCACACCCAGGTTATCGGAACCACCAACGCCGGTAAAACTGAGTCGGTCATCCTTCCTTGGGCGATCCAAGATATTGAGCAGGGCCGTGGGCTAATTCTCATTGACGGCAAGGCGGATAGAAGTTTGCTCGATAAATTATGGGCTTATACTGTGAAAGCCGGTCGGCAAAAGGACTTTCGTCTTTTCTCTTTGAGTCATATTGAGGCCTCTCAACAGTTCAATCCGTTGATTGGCGGCACGCCAGAGGAAATTTCGGAGCGGGTCTTCAATTCGTTTGAATTTGAGAACGCCTACTATCGAAGTGTTCAGTTCGAAATCTTCTCGCAGGTCATGCGAATATTCGCAGCGGCTCAAATGGTCCCGACATTTTTGCGACTCCACCAAGCAATCACAGAACCAAAACGGTTAACTTATTTGGCGCGCGGTATTGAGGACGACGGACTTAAGCAATGGGCGACTTACTTTCAAGACCTACCGGCGAATGAACGAATGCAGCGAGTGAGCGGATTGACAGCGGCTTTAAGTCACTTCGCGTTCGGACAAACGGCTTCACTTTTTAATACTGAGACTCCGGCGATTAATTTGGACGAGGCTCTCAACAAAAATCTGATTGTGTACTTTCAGCTTCCGGTTTTGCTGACGCCGTTTTTGGGTAAAGCATCGGGAAAGATGATTTTGCAGTGTCTTCAGAGTGCAGTTGCAAATCGGCACCGAGGTGTAAATGCAGCGGCATAGATTTTTCTCTGTCTTTTTAGACGATTTTTCCGAGTACCTTTATCCAGGCTTTGTTTCCATTTTGAATAAGTCCCGAAGTGCTAATGTCGGTATCGTGTTTGCTCACCAGGCACTCGGCGACATCAAAACAATGGGCGATGCGATTGCCAATTCGATCCTCACAAATGCGAACCTCAAGATATTTATGCGTGGCAATGATCCAGAGTCGGCAGAATACTTTGCCAAAGTTATTGGAACGGTCACCGGCAAGAAGTTCACGGAGCGAACGAAGAAAGGTCTCTGGAGCCAGGAAGCCACGGGCGACGGTAGCACTCGCGAAGTCGAAGAGTTCATCGTTCACCCAAACCGATTCAAATCTGAGCTAGGAGTTGGAGAAGCCGTCATGGTGATTCCGCATGAGAACGGAAGCAAAGCGATCAATATTAAGTTCCAAAAGTATGATGACCTAATCGCGATACCACTTGAGCCGACAGTTAAAACTACGGCGAAGGGGCTCGACCTTCCCGAAGTCAAAACTCCCAATATACAAGCGGGAGAGAAATTGGGGTCTAAGTGAAACGCGAAAGCGCAAACTTCTGTTACTTTGCAGTCATTCAATTGGTAGCAATCGCGCTGGCGATGGTAGGCTGTGCCACTGAAAATAAAAGTGTCGGTCTTGGCGGTGCGATTGGAGCAGGAACCGGTGCGGTGCTAGGTGGAATAGCTGATCCAGGTAAGAATGGCGAATATCGAACACGCAATGTGATCATTGGTGCGGCTCTGGGCGGTATGGCCGGAATGATCACGGGCAGTGTCATCCACGATGAAACGGAAAAACAAAAGCGAGAAGCCTTCTTAAAGGGGCGCGCATCAGCTCCCCCGCCACAGTCGGGGGTGATGCCGACCCTTAAACCGGCACGAGTCGAGTCACAATGGATTGAAGGTCATCCCATTGGTACGAACCGCTGGGTCGAAGGCCATTTCGAATACCTGATTGCCGAGCCTGCTCGCTGGGATGAGAACCGATGAAGTTGCAAATCCCCGCCGCAGAAATTCACTTTGCCGCCAAAAGTGGATTTCTGAGCAAATCCATTTGGCTCGACTTTTTTGCAAGCGGCTCGTCGAGCTGGAAGAACAAGGTCTGGAGATCTTTCTTGGATAGAGGCTACTTCCTGAGACATCCATCGAGGCGAGCCGATGACGTCTTCGTTCCAAATCCAAGAAGTCCGGAGGTGAAAAAGATGGCTAACGATGCCGTTGTTTCCGCGCCCTATATCTTCCAACTTGATCATGATGAGCAATGTTCTCGGATCGCGTTGTCTCTACAGCGCGAAGGCGTAGTTCAGGCATTTATGACGGAGGCGGAGCAGAAACGGCATTTCTTTGGACTGAACAAATCACTTAATGAGGCAAGAGCAGTTAAGTTTCCGGACCTTCTTCTCGAAGTGAAGTGTCATTCTGGAATAAGGCGAATGGCCGTCGAACTTGAATTGAGCCGGAAGAGTCCGGTGCGCTATCGAAAGGTCTTTCAATCTTACGCGGCCAAACGTGACTACGACATTATCATTTTCCTTTCACGCTCACCGACCATCTTCGACGCCTTGGCACGTGCGATGCGGGACACAACATTTCCGACGTGGGAGAGGCAAGTTGGTTTCAGCTCAATCGACGGATGGCTGAAGGACCCGACAATGACGGCGATCCATTTAGATAGCGGTGCAACAACGTTGGCACAGTTAGCCGCCGCATAACATTGGAGCCGCATTGGATTCGGCGGCTCCAATGCATGAGTCAAAATCAAATGCGCTAAAGAGTTGAAAGACAAACGAAACCAAAGACATACCCACCACCGCCCGTTCTTCGCCTGGTCCCTGATCGTAAGAGACCCCTCCCCCCCAACGAGTACATTGGTGGAAAGGGGTCTCTTACTGGTACCAGGACACGGGTGGTGGTGGGTATGAGGAGAGATAGGAATGGATAAATCAATATCTGATAATGAAAATACAAAAAACAGGGAACAAAAAGCAGAAGATAGTCTGCGACTGACGGTATCGAAAACGGCGGATAAGGCGCTTGCAACGGTGGTTGATCGGGTGAACGAAGGGTTTACGGGTGGGAAGGTTAATCGCGTTCAGATGGCGAGTTGGATATTGGTGAAGTTCAGCGAAAACTTGTCGGATGCGGACGTCCGCACAATTCGAGCCGATCATTATGATGCCGTTGCGGCCTTGGAATCGGCATTCCGAAGGGCTAAAGAAACTGGCGTGGTCCCTGACGAGCTGCGGGTTCTTTTGCAAAAGAACGAGGGTCTTGACGAGACGCCCAAACGAAAAATGAAAAAGACCTTGCAAGAAAACATCATCAATGATGATATGACAAAATTGGAGGAATGACGATGGGTCTATCTGAGATCACTAAAAAGCAGGTCGAGACTACGCTCGGCTCATTTTGTGAGAAACGCATTCCGGCCCATGTTCGCACTCAAGTCAGGCTCGGATTTTCATTTAGCGGCGAATCAGTGTCGCTGTTTGAGGAGCGACCCTACTTTCAAGATCCAAATCAATGGACCAGCACTCCGATCGCTCAGTTCCGATTTAGTCCAGAGGATAAAACCTGGGCTCTCTATTATTCGGACCGCAATTCAAAGTGGCACTTGTACGATGAGGCAAAACCCTCGCGCCAGTTCAATCATTTGCTTAAGGCCGTTGAAACTGATGCAACAGGAATTTTTTGGGGTTGATAGAGGATGGGTCAGTGAAGGCGGAAGAAATACGGCGAATTCGGGAAGGACTGGACATGGATCGAAATGAATTGGCTTCGCTATTATGTTTGTCCGGCTATCAGGCCATGATGAACATCGAGACCGGATTTCGAAAGCCCAGCAAACTCGCAATTCGTCTTCTTCGTCATCTGAATTCCCTGCCGCCCACGAAGGCCAGAGCCTTGATCAAGGATTTATTGAGCCATGAACCCATTTAAATTTTTCCAAATCATCAGGAGATTTATGGCAACCACACGTCGTCGCGGTGGCAGATACGCCACACTCGGTGAGTTGCGCGTTCAATTGATTCCGCATTTTGACCCTGACAAAGGTGGACGCGAGCGAAAAGCCGTCGTCCAACAGATCATGGGCCTCATGTTCATAAATTTGCATAAACGTGGACGTCCGAAGAAAACGGACGGAGGTGTTTCCGATGCAGCTTAGGATCGGCCAATACATAAGAGTGAGCACCGAAGAGCAGGCCCTCCGCATTGAAGGCTCACTTGATAACCAGAAACATCGGCTCAACGGATTTGTTGACCTCAAGAATATGCAGCAGAGCGGTTGGGGAACCGTCATCGAATCCTATGTCGATGACGGTTATTCCGCCAAGGATACCAACCGTCCAGCCTTGCAGCGGCTGTTGCGCGCCATGAAGAAGGGCGAGATCAACATGGTGTTGGTGACAGACCTATCGCGACTCTCGCGCAGCATTCGCGATTTTTGCTCCCTTCTCGACGTATTTAAGGAAACCAAGACAAAATTCCTTTCGCTTAAGGAGCAGTTCGACACGACGACGGCTGCTGGCGAGATGATGCTCTTCAACATGATTAACCTCGCGCAGTTTGAAAGACGTCAGATTTCCGAAAGAGTTACGCTAAACTTCCATTCTCGCGCATTGCGCGGGCTGAGAAATGGCGGAGCAGCTGCCCTCGGCTTCCGGGTTGATCCGACGAACAAGTCGTTACTTCAAGCCAACCCAGACGAAGCAGATTACATTGAGACGATATTCAACACGTATGCGACCGAGGGCTCACTGTACAAAGCGGCAGCGAAACTTCGCGAACTGCGTATACCGTGCCGTGCCGGCTTAAGCGCCGAGCAAACCAAGTCAGACACGATCTGGAACAGCCAAATCCTGGCGAATCTGCTGAGGAATCACGCCTATGCTGGTCTCCGCGAGGTCAACAAAGGGAACAAGACTAAGAATCAGGAGGAGCTGACTCCTCATGAAAAGTACCAAGTCGTAAAAGCGGCCTGGCCCGCGATCATCAGTGAAACGATCTTTTTTCTGGTGCAGGCGATTCTCGATGAGAATGGTCGGATGGAGCGATCACGACTTGAACGGGCGGAACGGCGGCATTTCACCGCCACCGGCATTTGCTCGTGCAGCGAATGCGGGCGGCCGCTTGTGGGATCGACCGGCCATGGTGTAACCGCTCACGAATTCTGACGTGAGTCCGCCCGAATTCGTTGTCGGCAGGTAGCGCATGCGTTATTTGCGCAGCAGGCTAATTTTATCTCG
>JAYTRM010000118.1:0-8965 GCA_043746165.1 Bdellovibrionales bacterium
AACTTGCAGAAAAAATGGCGTCGGCCCCACCGAGGCATTGACGCTCCTTTTTGAAGGCAAGTTACCCACCTTCATCACCTAGCTGCTGACCAGTTACAAGAAATTGAATCACTGTTCAACCAGCTCACCACGGAGTTTCCTTCACTCAATGTCCTCGTCAATAACGCGGGTATCATGCGCAAGCTTAATTTAAATGAGCCTCATGGTTTGACGGATGTCACTCGTGAAATCGATATTAATTTGTCCGGTCCTATCCGTATGATCGAGCAGTTTCTGCCACATCTGAAAAAGCAAAAGAAGGCCGCGATTATCAACGTTTCTTCGGGCCTTGCCTTTGTTCCATTTCCACTTTCGCCCGTCTATAGCGCGACAAAATCTGGACTTCACGCTTTTACGGAATGCCTGCGTATTCAGCTGAAGAACTCAAGCGTCGAAGTGATTGAGCTGGCTCCGCCCGGAACTGAGACACCGCTCTTTCGCGGCGGCGAATTCACCGATGCTGACATCGGCGGGACCAAAGGTATGGAAGTCTCTGATCTGATCACTCACACCATCAAGGGACTGCAAAGAGGGCGCACTGAGATCAGACCCGGCCTAAGCAATGTGCTTAAGATTATGAGTCGTGTGGCGCCAGGATTTATTTTGTCGCAACTCGCAAAACCAGTCGATAAAATGCTCCAGTGAATCGAGAAGCTCAGTAAAAAGTTGGACCTTGTGACAAACCAGCAAACGTCCTAGCATGAGGATAACAAATTTTCAGTAGGGCGAGGTCAGCTTTGTCAGGCAAATGGGCGCGATTACTTCCATCCACTTTCATGGTCCTGATTTTGTTCATCAGTCCAGCCGAAAAGGCCTGCGCTGATCGCAGTGGTGATTCGTCGCCTTCGCACTCGGCTCGAAACAACACTGCTTGCATTGGCAAGGGCCAAGCTGGTGTCGACCAGCATATCTGTGGAATTTATCTGCACGGTTTATTTGGCGGCACGATTCCTTATTCAACTTACGAGGCGGGTTACCGAAAAAATCTGGAAAAATTGGTGAACAATAGGGAGTCCGGAAAGCATTGTCTGATCGCCGCCCCGGTCTCGCCGATCATCAGCAGCAAAAAGTCGAGCGCCCCGGGAAATCACGAGTGGAACGGCATTAGCTACAAACAAATGCTGAGTATGGCTGAAAAGGCCTGCGGAGATGCAACATTTAATCCTCAAGGGGGAATGACGCTTTTTGGATTTTCCAATGGTGCCAATTGGCTTCAGCACGCCATTGTCGATGAGAGAAATTGCAGCTCGATCAATAAATTGTTTGCGAAGATCGTGATCATCGGCCCAGATCATCCAGGACCGACTGAGGCCTGCAAAAAAGCGGGCCTTGTTGCTCAGTATCGACAGCACCATGTGATCGGTACGGAAGATCTCGCGGCCAACGTTTTCATCGACGGTAACCAATTTGCTGGAGATACGTCGCGCCAAAATAGAACCGAATAGATTCTAGCGCGCGTCCTGGGTGCTCATTCGCGCGGCGTAAGCGCGCAGAAAAGAAGCGTAACTCCAAGAAAGATCCGGAGCCGAAAGTTCAAAGCCGTTCTTGCGGTCAAACTGTTCTGAAAGAGCTCCCGTCGCGTTCGTGTGAAGACGAATCCGCGCCATGTAGCTGTCGGCTTTTGCAAATAACGACGAAACAACAAGTGACTTTAACCATGGAGTAGCGACTAAATCGGTGCCCGCGTGCAATTCGTGCGAAACGCGATCATCGAGAAGGTGCGTGAAGAACGCGAGTTGCGATGAATCAACCACGAAGGTCGAATTTTTCTCGATCACGTTGGCCAAGCGGTAATGAAGCTCGGCGAGCGCCGCAGTCGTGATAAACCAAGGATTGCCACCAAAGTAATAATCTTCGGCATATCGACCGATCGCTGCGCCGACGGCGCTCGTCGAGCTCACGCCTGAGTTGATTGCGTAGAGTTTCGTGAAACTTTGCTCAAGGTGATCAACGGTCGAAAGGATGTGGCCATCAGTCGGGCTTAAAATTCCCGTGGTCTGCTCGGCGGCGAGGACCGCGATCAGTACGGAAGTATCGAGCTGCGAAGGCTTCTGGTGATCGGGGCCAGCATGAGAGTCGAGCGTCGCCAGGTAGTAATCGTTGGTGGGGCTCCAGTGCTTAGTGAGTTGCTGCTCCAGAAGGTCTGCTTGTTGAGTGTAAAATGCGGAAGCCGAAGGATCGTTCATCGTCAGCGCAAAGCTTGATCCTTCGCGTAGTGCCGCCAGTTGCACGGCGCGAGTGAAGAAGTGCTGACCCCAAATTTCTTCCCACAAATCGATGCAGGGGCTTTGCCAGTTATGCGCGATGTACTCGAGGTCAATCTTAATTGCCGTGTTCGCCGGTATCTGTGCGCCGTACAGATTTTTTTGCACGTAATCGAGTTGACCGGAGCTCACCAGATCGCGGGCAAAACGTGTCAGGATGAGAGCCCGGAGAGCGGGCCCATCGTTTTGCGGGCGGCCCCAAGGCTCGGTATTGACCGCACCGTCGACATCAAAGCGAGGTTCGCCAAGGTTACTGGCCGCCGCAGTTTGATTCTGCCGTGAAAAATCGACGTACTGTTTCAGCATGACCAAGTAGTGCGTCTGTGCTGCGCCGGTGCTCGATTCATAAAGGCCGAGGATCGAGCGCATCACCATCGCGCCATCGCGAACCCAGTAGTAGTAATAATTCGGTTCACTTTTTGAGGGAGCGGCGATGATGAGGCCAGGCACGGTGTCGAGAGGAGAGATGTTCATCTCCAGGCGTGAAAGGGCAACCGCAGATTCTTGCGCAAGCCATGTGTTGAGCTCGCCTTGGGGACTTCCGACCGCATGTGCCTTCTGAATTGAAGGAACCATAACATAGAGAGCAAAGGCTACTGTGAGCGCCACACAACAAGTGATTCCGCGAGCTAAGATCTTCCGTAACAAGAGTCTCCCTCTGTGCCATCCGGGCACCGAGTTTAAACTCTACTCATGTTATAACGAAAAACAAACAGTTATTGGGCCTCGAAGATGGTAACCGAGTACGGCGCAAGCACCGGCGTCGTGAGCGAATACGGTTTGCCGGTGGCGCCCTGCAAGCCAGCCTGAATGCCGCTGGCTTGCAAGGATTTTTCGAGCGCACCATCACCACCGAAACCGCTCCATTCACTATCGAATCCGACTCGATATGCAGTCTGTTGCTCGACGCCGAACGTGTAGTTGGCAATGCGACGGCTACCTAGATTGACGAGAACGTAGAGTATTTTGCCGGTCGCCGGGTCACGCCGCTTCAATGAAATCACCTTGTTGGTGTTGTCGTAATGATTGTCGATATCTTTACTGAGACTGCGAAAGTTAAAAAACGAACTTTTTGCCTGGATGTAACGCGACAACGCAGCAAAATATTCCCACAGATTTTTGCCGCGGCCACCATTGATCTGGCTCCAATCGACAGCGGCGTTAGAATAAAATGATCCGGTCTGCATCATGCGAGCTTGTGGAATCGACAAATGGAAAGCGCCCGCCAACATATTGAGACTGTCAGCCGCTTTGGTCTTAGAGAACGCGTAGTAGGCATCGCCAGAAATCAGCGACGCTGGGTAGGCTCCGGTCAAGCCACCGCGACCGTTGGCCGCTTCATCGTGGTTGGTCAAGTAGCGCATCATCGGAATCTCTTTCCAATCAAAGATGTTGCGCAAAAGCTTGCTGAAGAGACTGACGTCTAAGGCCTCGTCGGGTCCAAGAAGTGCGTTGTGCCAGATATCAAACCAGTTGCTGTCGTTGCGGGTTGTAAAGCCGAAATTTCCCTGATCGGCTCGTCTCATTAAAGTGTTCGGCGGGAAAAAAGCTTCGGCTGCCATCGTGGCGCGCGGATTGACGTTGCGAACGGCGACCGAAAGCTCTTTCAGGAGCTCGAGGCCTCCGGGCAGACTGAGAATGCCGTCGATGTTGTCCATGCGGAAGCCATCGATCTTGTATTCGGTCATCATGAAAGTGAGGCCGTCGATCAAGAACCTGCGGACGTAGGGATTTGCTGGAGCAAAACGATCTGTACCCCAGGGGCTCAACTCACCGGCGAAGAGTTTTTGTCCGTTGCCTTTGAACCACTGATCCATGCCGATTCCCTGCAGACTGCGAATGCCATTGTTGCCTTTAAACGGAAAGTGCGAAATCACGGAGTCGACGATGACCGCCATTCCGTTGCGATGAAACTCGTCGATCATCATTTTCAGTTCACTCGGATCGCCGTAGCGCGAATCCGGAGCAAAAATTCCGTACGATTGATAGCGAAGATTCCATGCGTCGCCGTCCACGCTTTGGTTGATGGGCATCAGCTCGATGGTCGTATACCCGGCCTCGCGAAGTTTGCCAATCACGCCAGACTGAGCAATGAAACGATAAGTGTCAGCGACGGTGCGCGGGCCGACTTGGCCGTTAATCGCCTGAAACTTGGCGACGAGCGACTGCAGTTCGATCTCGGCAATGATAACCGGCTTTTCGCTCACATCGACAAAATTTGTTTTACTCTGGTAGCGTCCAGGGGCCTCGCCATCCCAAAAGATTGAATTGAGATGAATGTCGCTTGAGCCGATGCGACTAGCGTACTCGATTGTGTTGTACATTTTTGCAGTGGGATCCAAAACCTGTTGGCCATTGAGCAGAAGGCGATATTGCATGCCATCAGCTATGCCGGTCACGTCAGCCGAGAAAATTCCCGGTGTGTCGTTTGCGGGATGAAGGGCATCACTCGGGCGAAGGTTTTTTCCCCAATTGTTGAAAGGACCAATCACAAAGAGCTGATTGTCATAGCCAGGGTTGTCGACAAGAACGCGCAGTCTGGCGCTCGTGGCGTTTCCGGCTGCATCGCGTGTCAAAATTCTCCAGCCGTGATCGTGGGCAGCTCCGCCAGCAACCATCTGCGTTTCAACTGCGCGGGCATTATCAAATATTTCGAGATCACTATTTTCCATTTTCGGACCGCTGGCAGGCATCAGAATGTGGTCAGAACCTTGCGACATGACGATCTGGCAGGCGATGCTATCAGCGAAGGCCGGCGAGCTAATGGCCAAGGCCATAGCCATGACTAGGGCCATGGCTATGAGAGAAAAAATGACGGTCGATTTTCCATGGGTGACGATGGGCTTCAGCATTGCAAATTCCATGGCTTGCTGCGCTGCAACTCTTATTCCTATCTGGCATGCGTCTACTATCTGGCATGCGTCACATAGCTGCAAATCGGCATGTGGTTGTTCAATAACTAGGCAGATCGCCGAGATGCGGCGTGGCCGCCCGACCGAAGTCGATGAAATCGTCTTGCATTCTCCCTAGCACCGAAGATTATGTTCAAAGAAAAAAGCTGAAGGGCGTTTTTCTGCGCAATTCGAGCACGTCGGACACGTGGTATACGTCCTATACGCCAAGAGGGGATGATGAGAACAATGAACTGCAAGACGGCGTGTTTGGTGAGTCCGATTTTAGGATCGTTGATTGCAACCGTTGTCATAGCGATGGCAACAACGAGTGCGACCGCAACGATGACCAAGACAACGGACTCCTTTGTGCTGGCTCCTGCTCCTTTTGAAAGCTGGGCCGCGAACGAAATGACGACGTCATTTGCGAAGATGCGCAGCAATATTTTTCCTCAGGGCATGCTCCCGGGCATGGTCGTGGCGTCTCCTTCGACGAGTGATCCGAACTACTTTTTTTATTGGGTCCGTGATGCGGCGCTCGTGACCGACGTTGTTTTTCGCTCCGGTTCGACGGCTTACGCGGCCTCTGATCGCTCACAGATGATGGAAAATTATCTCAATCTGACTTTGTATTTGCAGCGTTCCAACCCGATGCACGGATTGGGCGAAGCCAAATTCAATCCCGACGGCTCGGCCTACACGCAATGGAATTCTCCGCAGAATGACGGCCCAGCTTTGCGCGCGATCACGCTGATTCATTACGCCCACGAGTTGATGGCGCAGGGCCGGATCGACGAAGTACGCAACAAACTTTACGACGGCCGCGTTCCGACAAGCACCGCAATCAAAACCGATCTCGAATTTGTCTCCCACCACTGGAGCGACCCCTGCTTCGATCTTTGGGAAGAAGTTTTTGGCACGCATTTCTACACCCGTATCGTACAAGCTTCGGCTCTGCGCCTCGGCGCTCAGCTCGCCAATGATCTCGGCGACGGCGGGGCCGCAAACTTTTACGACCAACAGGCGCGGTCAATCATGGCCGATCTGCCCAACTTCTGGGATGACAACGTCGGTTACCTGCGGGTGACTCGTGACGTTCAAGGCGACAACCGCGGTAAATCTTCGGGTCTCGACACCGCAATCATTCTCGGCGTTTTGCACGCCAATCTCTCGCAAGATGGCACTCAAGGTGCTGTCGATTTCGGTGTCCTCGATTCGAGAGTCATGGCGACGGCCGAAAAACTCGAAGAAGTTTTTGGGACACTCTATTCGATCAACGATCCACATCGGTTTGCTGACGTTGGCACGGCGATCGGCCGCTACCCCGAAGATCGTTACTCGGGTCGCAACGGTGTCGACTACGGTAATCCGTGGGTGCTGAACACTGCGGCACTTGCGGAGTACGCTTATCGTGTTGCGAATGAGGCAAAAGTTCAGGTGATCACAGTCGATTCGCGCAATTTGAATTTCATCAACCGTCTCACCGGTAATGGTCCGTTGGGCGGTAAGCCCGTTCAGGTCGGGCTGGTGATTAAGCCCGGATCGGCGCAGATGGCAGATTTCACTGCGCGACTTCATGCTCTTGGTGATCTTTATTTAAAACGGGTTCAGCTCCACGCAAACGCGGACGGATCGCTCTCGGAACAAATAGATCGATACGACGGATTCATGGGGTCAGCCCGCGATCTTTCGTGGAGCTACGCCAGTTATATTACGGCTTACTGGGCGCGGTGAAAGGTACCTGGTTCCCATTGCAGAAGCGGCGTGTTGCAAACTGATCCGGCCGTCACAATCTCGCGTAGTTTGAACGTTATCTGATTTGGGATTAGCGAAGAGTTCGTGCGTAGAGCGCAAACAATTCTTTCCAACCCTGAGCGGCGCCCTCAGCGTCGTACACAGGCATGTCGGGCATCATCCAGCCGTGCTTTTTACCATTGTAGATTTCACATTTGTGGCGAACGCTAGCTTTCGTCAATGCATCTTCAAGCCGTTGGGCCTGCTCGGCGGGATAACCCTGATCTTGATCGGCTCCCGCCACGTAGACTTCGGCTTTGATCTTCGGTATCAGTAGGTGGGGGCTCATCGGTTGATCGGTGCAGAGATTGCCGCCATGAAAGCTTGCCGCAGCTGCGACGCGAACTGGGTAGTAACCCGCTACCGTCAATGCCATGCCGCCGCCCATGCAGAATCCAATAGTTCCTGCCTTGTTGCCCGCGACTTCCTCTCGCGTGTCGAGGTAGTTAAGGAAGCTCGCGGTGTCGTCGGCCGCGCGGTGATTATCTGACGATGCCATGAGCGGCCCAACAGTGGCGCGGAAGTCGCCCTTTAAAACTTCCTTTGGATCAAGTGGGCCGTAGGCTCCAAAGCGGTAGAAAAGATCTGGCAGCAAAACTGCGTAACCTTGACTTGCGATGTGAATGGCCACCTGAAGCATCGCGGGGCGAATGCCGAAAGCGTCCATGTAAAAAATGACCGCGGGCCACGATCCTTTTCCTTCGGGAGTGACGAACCAGGCCTTACAATTTCCATCTTTCGCTTTAAACGTGACCTGCTGCTGACTCATGTGGGTCTCCTTTTCTTAGTACGAAAGAGGGCGACTTCACTACGCCTTGCGCCCCATAAGTGGCGTGTGCGGTAGAGTTCAATGCGTTTCACGGAAATCGTCAAGCGCGTTTGGGCCTTAACTTCTTAACTGTCTTAACTAGGGGTGATGGCTTGAGCCCGCCGTGTAAGCGCCTTTGTACGCCGTCGCATATTGCGCATCAAAGACCTCCAGGTACCCTTCGTAAGTGTCGGGCACGAGCGACGCGAATTTGACAATTCGGGCTGGATTGAAGCTGTGAATTGCGCCCCAGATATTGAGTTGGGCATCCGGAGAGAGACTCGGATACGTTCCTTCCGGAACATCGATCCAGCGGTCGACACCGGCTTCGCTTACTTTTCGGCTCACTTGGTTGGGATCAAAGCCGAAGACTGCTTCGATGCCGGGAGCCTCAAAGAAATTATTAAACTCAGTGGGCTTCCTGGCGATAACTTCATCCGCAAGAGCACGGGCGAGATAAATTGGATTGAGATCAGCCGCAGCGCCCATGTAGTACCGATCGTCGACAAGTGGGGGAGAGGTGAGCAGCGGCTCGGCGATCGAAGCACGGACGGCCTTCATCAAGCTAACGTGGCTTAGGACCTGCGTGTTCACATTCATCGCGCTCAGCGGAAAATTCGAGCCTGTGAATGACCTCACGCCCGAGATAAAGCGAGCCGTGTCAGGGTCGGTAAAGTACGTTTCGGTGTAGAGCTTGCGCCTGGGCGAAAGCTTCTGGCCAGCTTCCGAAGGTTCAAAGTCCATTCGCGCAGCCACGATGACCGAGCGGATCCCCGAAGATGAGAACGAGCCTGTGACACCCGATTGATCCAACTCATTTGTAATCGGCAACAAACTAAAACTAAATATATCTTTGGGAATGATCCGCGATCTCGGTGGATTTTCCATGTTGATGCTGGCGTCCCAGCGAAGATTCTCAACCTGCGCAAAAAAATCCACGAGCGTGATGTCTTTGAGGTTCAGGTTTCGCAATAAAGTATAAAATTTTCGCGACCGAACGAACTCATAGCGTTCCTGCTGGTCGGGTATCGAATTGACGATCGCTGCGGTGATGGCGCCACCGCAGACACCGGTAGCGTAAGATTAGGCGTGTCTGGTTGATTTATCGGAGAAGTTGCACGACCGTGCTTTCAATCCGATTTCGTTTACTAGCTAACTTTTCTAAGTGA
>JAYTRM010000119.1:0-6511 GCA_043746165.1 Bdellovibrionales bacterium
GGCGTTCGAGCTTGGCGCGCCTTGTCCACTGAAATTGTATCGTCAGTCTGTCATGCGGACTGGGTAGAATAGTCTACGTATTTATATTAAGTGGTATAATAAACTTCGACTTGTGCCGTGTCGGGCAGATTGATTTCAGTGTGTACGACGCACAGGCCATCTAACTTGGTAATGGCGCCGTTGGACGTTTCGATGGAACACGCGTACTCGCCAATGCTCTCAACTTCCAGGACCGATCCTTTCGGGTTGAGCTCAATGCTTCCGAAGGAGCCCGAGTTTTTATGAACCGTAAAACTCTTGATCGTCGCTGCTGCAGGATCGAGGTTGGGAAGGTAGTTGACCTGGACATTACCGCTCGAAAAAATACTCAGTTCTATTTTTTGAATACCGACAACGGAGAACGTCGACGTTTTGATATCCGGATTAAAATCGCTCGGCACATTGGCCCATGCCACCATATCAGGACCAGATTTATTATCGCGGGCCGCTTGCTCGGCCGGAGATTGCGGAGGGGAGTTCGGAGCGGCACCGGAGCCAGCATCTTTACCCGCAGTTATCGTGCAGGCCGACAGTGACATACCTACGACGAGCAAAGACATGGCAGTGCGAATAAACATTAAAATCCTCCGCTTGGTTGTGAATGGAACATGTTTAATCGATCTTTGATTCGCAAGCAATGGCTGCCCTCGTGAAAGCCGAAATTTAGCGCTAAAAGGAATCTGGCGACGCGCGTTTAAGGTCATTTTTTCAACATGTTAGATACGCTCCAGTTTCGGAGCGGAAAATTAAAGACAAACGAACAGCGAAAAGAGACTTGGGGGTTGGCGCGACCCTCACCAGTGAAATGATTTCATGTACCCCGACAGTCAGTCGCCTGGTCTGCGCTTTGTTGCCAACTTATTGACCCCGTGCTAGTCACGTCCCATGAAAAGCTATTTTTTTGCGCTCGCCTTTTTGTTGCTCACCCCGTTTGTAAGTTTTCTGGCTGCGGAAGCATTTGCTGCTGAATCTCTCTCCGCCTCGGTCAACCCCTTCATTGGCACGATGGCATCTAAAGTCGCTCCACCCAGCGTTCCCAACGGCGGAAGAGGCGGGGCTACTCACCCTGCAGCCGTAGCACCCTTTGGCATGATTGAGTGGGGCCCTGATACAGCCCACCCAGAGACCTCCGGGTACAATTATCGAGATACGCAAATCAAAGGGTTTAGTCTGACTCACCTGAGCGGGCCTGGCTGCGCCAACGCTGGGGACTTGCCATTTCAGCCCTTCATCGGACCGGCGAATTTAGCTCCGAACTGGGCGCCGCTCGGATTTAATCACGCTGATGAAAGCGCTTCGCCGGGTACTTACCAGGTGAAACTCGAAAACGGCGTGCAGGTTGACTTGACGGTCACGGAGCGCACGGGCTTAGCACGATTGAAGTTTCCCGAAGATACACAAAAGTCTTTTGGGGTGATGCTCAACACTTCAGTCAGGGGCACGGGTAAAACCAAGGGCCAAATTACGTTTGTTGACCACCAGCGCCTCACCGGTACGGTTGAGGGTGGAAATTTCTGCGGCATGGGCAATGCCTACAAACTCCACTTTGCGATCCAGTTCGATCGCCCGGCTAGTGATCTGCAGTTTAAAAACGGTCTCGCGGTGATTTCGTTTGCTCCTCCCACCGGCAGTTTGCAAATGAAAGTTGGAATTTCTTATGTCTCGCGCAGCAACGCACTTCTTAATCTCAAGAGCGAGAACGCCGATTGGTCTTGGCCGCATTTGCAGAGCAAAGTGAGCCAAAAGTGGGAAAGCCTGCTTGGCAAAATTCGCGTTAATCCTCTCGCGGATTTAGGGCTCCGAGCCGAGTTCTACACCGCGCTTTATCACTCGCTTCTTCACCCCAACCTTGCGAGCGACGTCAACGGTGATTATATGGGATTCGATAACAAAGTTCACTCAGTCGGTACACGAGGCTTTTATGCCAATTTTTCGGGCTGGGACATTTATCGTTCGCAGGTTCAGCTGCTGGCACTCGTCGCTCCCGACGTAGCTTCTGATATCGCGCAGTCTCTCGTCTTGAGTGGTGAGCAGTGCGGAGCTTTACCGAAATGGTCGCAGATGAATTCAGATACCGGCGTGATGCCAGGTGATCCGGGCCCACTGATTCTCGCTAACCTTTACGCGTTCGGCGCGACCAATTTCGACACCGCGTCGGCACTTAAGCTCATGAAGGTCAACGCCCTCGATCCCAATGCTTCTTGCAACGGCCACGAAATTCGCTATGCTGCCGAGACGTACCTGCACCAGGGCTATCTACCTCTGAATTCTTCAGACGAGCTGGCCGCGTCGATCACCCTTGAATTTGTGACCTCAGATTTTGCGATTTCGCAGTTCGCTAAAGCTCGAGGCGATGACCAACTCGCCCAGATTTTGCTGGCGAAGTCGTCGTCCTGGCAATCGCTGTGGGATCCAGGTACTCGGCACATTCGCCCCAAGCTCGAAGATGGCTCGTGGCTGAGCCCGTTCGACCCTGCTTCTCAAAAGGGATTTACCGAAGGAAACGGCGAACAGTACAACTGGCTCGTGCCATTTAACCTGGGCGCGATCGTTCAGGGCGTCGGCGGTGACCGGGCTGCGAGTGAGCGCCTCGATTCTTTTTTTCAGCAGGTGAACGCCGGCCAAGAGGCACCCAACCTTTACATCGGCAACGAGCCTTCGTTCGGAACGCCGTGGGTTTATCTTTGGGCCCATTATCCCGCCGGCACGCAAGCTGCTGTTCGCAAGATTCTGCTTGAGGCTTTTGATTCGTCACCCGGTGGACTTCCGGGTAACGACGATCTCGGTGCAATTTCATCTTGGTTTGTTTGGTCAGCGCTCGGACTTTATCCTGAAATTCCGGGCGTCGGTGGACTCGCCGTCGCAAGCCCTTTATTTTCCGACATCGATGTCACCTTGAAAGATGGTCATCACCTTAAAATCCACGCGCCTCAGGCTTCGCAGCGATATTACGTCGCCTCAGCTTCCATTGATGGACGCAGCGTAACCAAAACATGGATCCCTTTTGCCGATGTTGCCAAAGGACTTGAGCTTAGCTTTGCACTCTCCGACAGTCCTACGGACTGGGGCTCATCGCCGGGCGACGAGCCGCCGTCGTTTCGTTAACGTGCGAGTGGAACGATCTGCTGCTACAGCCCCTTGCTTAAACTTTCAACTTTTTGGCGCATGAGCTCGATCGTTGCTTGCTCTGGCGGAATCGGTGCGGTGATCACAAGCTCAATGATCTGCCAAAAACGGCGAGGACGTTTTTTGATCAGAGATTTATCCTTTCGGCTAAAGAGGCTGCCCCAGAGTCCATTGAGTGCCATAGGTATGACCGGAACTGGAGTTTTGCCGAGCAGCTTAAGAACACCGGGCTTGAAAACTCCGAGTTCGCCGTTATCTGTGATGTGGCCCTCGGGGAAAATGCAAATCAGCTCTCCCCTTCTCAATTCCTCTGCCATACGTTCGAAGGCGCGATCGAGAATCGCCTGGTTCTCTCTGGCAGGAGCGATTGGAATAACTCCGGCCTTGTTAAAGAGGTGCCGACGAATGAAGCCTTTGAAATACCGGTGATCCATCACAAATCTTATCGGTCTGCGAATCGCCGCCGCAATGATCATCCAGTCGACGAAGCTCACGTGGTTGCAAATGAGGATGGCGGGTCCCTCGCGTGGAATATTGTCATCGCCTCGAACACGAAGGCGATAGATACCGATCGCCAACGTCCAGATTAAAAATCGCAAGAGAAATTCAGGCAAAAGACTGTAAATGTAAAGGGCAACCGCCACATTCAAGATCGCCAGAACTAAAATAATTTCAGGGATCGTTAATCGGAAGTGCAGCAGCAACGTGATTGCGATCGAAGATATCACCATAAACAACGCGTTGAGAACATTGTTAGCCGCGATCACTCGCGATCGTTGTTTGGCTTCGGATCTCTCTTGCATCATCGTGTAGAGTGGCACGATGAAAAAGCCACTGAAAACGGCGAGAAAAAATAAATCCACGACAATGGCTCGGCCAAACCCGGTCGAGAGGACTTCGCTCACGCTGTGTCCTGCCCGTCCTGCGGCCGAGCTACTGAGCCACGACATCAGGATCGCGAAAATTGAAATGCCGATCGAACCAAAAGGCACTAAGCCAAGTTCGAGACGCTTACGTGACAAGCGTTCGCAACCGACCGAACCGACGGCCACGCCAACCGAGAATACCGCCAAAAATAGCGTCACGACCCTCTCATCTGCTTTCAGCACCTCCTTGCACAACGGAGCAAAGAGTGAAAGAAGGGCAGCGCCAAAAAGCCAAAACCACGAAATGCCGAGAATCGATAGAAAAACCGACTTAGTCTTACGGGCGAAAGTGAACATTTCGATTGTCGGCGGCACCGGATTAAACTGAAGCTCGAGCTTTGGTTCAACTGGCAGAGCTTTCGGAATGAATAGACTGACCGTGAATCCGATCACCGCGCAGCTCACGAGGCCGCAACTCAAGATCACGGTTCCATGTTCGACGCCGACCAAGACTCCACCGGCGATCGTGCCGAGCAAGATCGCGATAAAGGTGCCGGCCTCGATCATCGCGTTGCCGCTGACGAGTTCGAGTTCAGGCAGATGCTGAGGCAAAATGCTGTACTTGATCGGGCCAAAGAAAGTGGAGTGAAGTCCCATCAGAAATAATGCAAGCAGAAGCAGCTCAAATTTTCCTTCGATCAAACCGTAGCTCGCGATGAGCATAATGCAAATCTCAGCAGTTTTGATCCAATGGATAACCTGAGCTTTCTCAAACTTGTCGGCAATTTGTCCGGCAAGCGCGGAGAAGAGAAAAAATGGCAGAATGAAAATTCCACCGGCCAGGACGACAACTTCAGATGGAGGCAGCCCGAACACGGATGACGAACGGTAGGTGACGAGAATAACCAACGCATTTTTAAGGAAATTGTCATTGAAGGCGCCGAAAAACTGCGTCCAAAACAACGGAAGAAATCGCCGGCCACGAAACAAGTTCAAAATAGACCCCTGACTTAAAGCTTAACGAAGATTCAACTCAATTACTCTAAGGTCAAACGTCCAGAGATTGCAATGGACCTTAAAAAGGCAGCGGGAGTCGGCGGCTAATAAATTGGTTGGCAAGCTCGATCGCACCATCTTCGTTGAGATGATCGCTGTTTTTATAGGCCATGCCGTTTTCGCGGTATGGAAGTCGGCTGCGAAATTCGGGGACCAGCGCAACCGGATCAAAGGTTTTGACCTCTGGAAAGTCTTTGAGAAAATCTTGCAGTCTTTGGTTCGTGTCGTCTGTAACCGGATCAAAAGCGAGATGAATCTCTCGGTCCTTCGCTTGCGAAAAGAGACCGAGCAGGAAGTATTTCTCCCTCATAGCGAAATCATATTCTCGCTCGTGAAAACGTGGAATCTGCGGCATCACGATCACACGAATTTGCTGGTCTCGAAGCACGCGTAGGGTTTCGCGAAAAGCTGGCAAAAAGTTTTGCCAGTTTCGCGTCACCTCAGGGTCACGACTGAAAAAGAATTCCCACCGGGCGGCAAAAATAATGACCTTATATTCGCGGTAATGTTTGTCAAACCACGTGCGCTGTTCTTGGCAGTAGGTCACATCTGATCTCAGCCCGATGGCGGCGGGGCACCACGTGCTCGACCTGGCCGTCAGGGTAAAATTCGCTTCAGTGCCGACCCGATCCCAAAAAGGTATAAAGTGTCCCGCGTGCGAGTCGCCGATAAGTAAAATTCCGGGAGGTTTCTTGCCTTGGCCGATGCTGCAATCGCCCACGATCTTTTGATGACAATAATTATCGTAAAATGGAGCTACGTCGCGCGCGATCGCGCCTTTTGAAAGAAAATAACGTTGCGGTATACCGTTTGAGTCATTGGCCCAAATCACAAATGCTAAGAGAATCATAGCCGGCTTCGCCCAAAAACTCCAAAGGGCTCGCCCGAACGAAACCTGGCTGCGACGATAACGATCTTCAACTTTAAACTTCGACCAAAGTGAAAGTGCAAAGACGATCGCGACCGCGGCTACCGCTCCTAGCGGTGTCAGCCACCTGAGGTAGGTAAAATAAGCAAACACAGGGTAATGCCATAGATAGAGCGAATAAGAGAGGGCTCCGATGAAAACGATCGAGTTCTGTTTGAGTAGACGATTAACCAAAGAGTCAGTCCCTGAGGCGATGACCGCAACCGCCCCTAGGCAAGGCACTGCTGCTGCCAAGCCCGGAAAAAGCGTGTGCGAGTTAAACACGAAAAATCCTGTCCCGATCAGTGCGGCACCTAGAACTGAAAGCCAGTCGCTGCTGAAATTTTCAGTGCGAGGATATTCCCGGTGGATGATTCCGAGCAGACCGCCTATCGCGAGCTCCCCCATTCGTCCAGGCAGCATGTAATAAATGTATTTCGGATCGAAATGAGAGTGCAGATAATATTCTGAACCGAAGAACGACGCCAAAGTGATCATGCTCACCACACCGACGACA
>JAYTRM010000120.1:0-13359 GCA_043746165.1 Bdellovibrionales bacterium
GCCGATCAAGCAAGGCCACTCCTAAACAAAGGCGATGTGGCTCACGCTAAAAAACTTCTTGAACAAAGTGTTGCCCTTATTCCTCCACGGCCAACCACAAAGTTGATGTACGTGTGGGCGAAGCTTAAAACTTCAGATCGCCCCCGCAATCAGTTGGAGCTGACTGCTATCAGTGAGGAGCTGAGTTCGATCCCGGCCGAAGATCGGCATACTAGCCTTTATCTATTTGTCAAAGCCTTGTACCTGCGCTCATCCGGAGATATCTCTGGCGCTAAAAGGATTCTTGAACACGTGCTCAACCAAGATAGTGAATTTTTCGCGGCCCGACGCGAACTCAACGTTTTGATAGCTCAACAAAATAACTCCAGCGGCAAGTCTATTAACGAGCTTCTCAAAGGTGACTTGAAAGACGTCGTGGGCATGCTGTTTCGCAAGAAGAAGTAGTTTTAATGGTCGCAGTTTAGTTTGAATCTACCCCGACTCCAAAGCCAAACCATTTTCCCTTCCCTCATTCCTCGGGCTTGATCTTGGTTTCCTCAGCAAACAGCGCTTTGACGAATTCGCGTTTTTCGCGCTCGACTTTTTGCACCCAGGCGCCATCTTCTTCACTTTCAGCCTTTAAGATTTCGGCCGCCTCAACCATCGCCTCGCGAGAGAGCGTTTGATCGACGGGCTCCTGATGCTGCTGCAGAAATTGCTCATAGCGGTCTGAGCGGGCCGAGCGCAGCGTCGCCGCTTGGCCCGCTGTGGTGACCGGGTCAAACTCCTCATGATCATTGGGCCATGGATCAACTGGCATCTTGTCTGCCCCGACCGACGGTTTTGCGAGGCTTTTGACCTTGATGACATTGGATTCGGTGTCCCGAGTTCCGCGAATGATTTCGGCTTCGGGCATCTCGGGATTTTTGGTGCTGGCAATTTTGCCATATTTATCAAGCAAAATTTGGGCGTCGAGACCGGCCAAGTCCGCAACGGCTTTGATCGTGCTTGTGGGCTGAGAGGGAAGCATTAAAAATGCGTCTGCAAACCCCCGGACCTCTGGCGTCAAATCATCACTGTCAGAGAGAGGCGCATAGAGAAACACCACTTTCGGGGGCGGCGAGAGTTTTTTTAACTTAGCCGCGAGCCTGGCGCCGTCAACCGACTTGCCCTTAACCGTCATTATGACGATGTCAGGGACGAATCTCAAGAGAGCGTCGGCAACCAAAACTTCCTTACCGAGCGAAAGAACATCAAATCCGAGCCGCCTAAGTAGGTTCTCAAGCGTCACCAGCTCCGTATATTCATCGACAACGAGCATGATCTTACGCATTGATCCCTCTCATTCAATAATAAGCCGTAGGGAAGATCCGTCAATCGCAGAGTCATCAAACCGACGCTTGCATGCGGGGTCCTGACATTGATACAACATTGTCCATGTCTTCGACCAAAATCAGTGGATTTACCGTCATTCGCAATGGAATTCTCATGGGCTACCCGGTGCTTCAAAGCATCAAGAGCCTTCTCCCCATTGTTGACGAGTTCGTTGTCGGAATCGGGCAAAGCGATGATCAAACTAAAGACCTAATTCTAGGGCTCAATGATCCCAAGATCCGCGTCTTCAATTCCTTTTGGGACACCGCAAAAACTAAGGGTGGCTTGGTTTTGAGCGAAAAAACCAATGAGGCGCTAGATCGCTGTCGCAATGAATGGTGTTTTTACCTCCAGGCCGACGAAGTGATTCACGAAAACGACCTGGAGACGATTGTCGCATCGCTTGAGAAAAATCAAAGCGATCCTCGCATCGACGGATTGCTGTTTAAATACACTCATTTCTACGGCAGTTACGAAACGATCGCGACCTCACGCAGCTGGTATCGTAATGAAGTTCGCCTTGTTCGGCGCAGCTCGGGAATCCGCAGCTTCAACGATGCTCAGGGCTTCCGGGTCGCGGGAGAAAAGCCGACTGTTGCATCCTCGGGCGGAAGAGTTTTTCATTACGGATGGGTAAAACCTCCCAAAATGATGGGCGAAAAGAGTAAGCTTCTCAATCGCTGGTGGCACGGAAACAAGCGCGACAACGAGTTTGACGACTTTCAATACGCGAGACAATACGGCTTGAAGCGCTTTGACGGAACTCATCCAATGGTGATGCGAGCGCTCGTTGAAAGCCAGGACTGGAGCTTTGACTACAAACGCCGCTGGATGGATTGGACGTTGAAAGACCTCAATCTTCTCGGCAGCGATATGATCGAAAAGATTTTCAATTATCGTATCGGCGAGTACCGACCCTATCGCCTGATCAAGAACCCGTAAACGAAAGGCTCCCACAGTGGAAAAAAATAAACCGGCTCAGGATAAACACCAAATGACCAGGACCGAAACTACGACTCTCCCGAAACGAGAGTTCGTCGTAAATGGGGGGAAATTTCCCGTAAAAATCGGTACGGGACATGGCCTCGCGGTGATCAGCGGACCTTGTGTCATTGACTCTCGTGACCTCGTGATGCGAACGGCGCGCGCTCTCGTCGACATCACTCAACGCCTCGGCGTCGGCCTCATCTTCAAAAGCTCCTACGAAAAAGACAATCGCGGGTCAGAAAAAAACTGGACGGGTCCGATGGCCGAAGAAGGCCTGAAGATTCTGGCTGAGGTGCGCAAAGAGTTCGGCGTTCCCGTGCTGACAGACGTTCACCGCGTGGAAGATGTCGATCATGTCGCGGAATTCGTCGACGTCTTGCAAATCCCAGCTTATATGTGCCAGCAGACGTCGCTTGTTCTTGCATGCGGAAAAACCGGTAAGCCAATTAACGTAAAAAAAGGCCAATTCCTTGCTCCTGAGAACATGGGTGGCGCCGTGAGCAAGATTCATTCGACCGGCAATAAGAATGTTCTCCTCACTGAACGGGGCGCCTGCTTCGGTTACAACCGTCTCGTCGCCGACATGCGCTCAATCCCAGTGATGCAAGAGCTCGGCGCTCCGGCTTGCTTCGACGCGACTCACGTTGTTCGCCTGTACGGCATCTCGAGCGCAGATCCTGCCGGTGGTGAGCCACGCTTTGTTCCCCACCTGACCTTGGCGGCGGTCGCCGCTGGGGCCGATGCTCTGTTCTTGGAAACTCATCCAAACCCGATGGAAGCCAAGTGCGATGCGGCCTCGCAACTCAACCTCAAGCACTACGAAGCCTTACTAAAAATGTCGATCGACGTCCGTAAGGCTATTCGCACGCCTGAAGCAGTGGGCGAGATGAAACTCTAAAGTCGACAGTTGCTGGGGCACGGGTTCAGACACTGAGCCCGCGAGGACGGATTCTTTGCGGCCCCATTGATCCAGAGCTCGACAACCGGCAGGAGTTTGATGCGCGCATTTTTAATGATCCGCTACGTGCTGGGCGAAATGATTCCCACCTTCTTTCTCGGCGTGGTTGTCTTCGTTTTCATCCTCCTGATGTTTCAGGTGCTGCGTCTCACCGAGTTTGTTCTCATTCACGGTGTAAAGCTTTCTCTCGTCGCGCAAATGATGGCCTACATGTCGACGAGTTTTTTACCGATCCTGTTTCCCATGTCGCTGCTCTTTACCGTACTTCTCACTTACGGCCGCCTGAGCGCGGACTCTGAAGTGGTGGCATTTCGCGCGGTCGGCCTAAGTATGGTTTCGATCGTCACGCCGGCCCTGATCTTAAGCATTTTGGTTGGAATCCTCAGTCTACAGACTACTTTTCACATCGCGCCCTGGGGAAATCGTCAGTTTGAAGTTTTATTTACAAAAGCCGGTTCGATGAAACCCGGAGTCGTACTGAAAGAAGGAACATTTTCGGAAGGTTTTTTCGATCTTGTTGTCTATGCCAACAAAGTCGATTCAAACGCCGGCAAACTCAGTCAAGTTTTCATCTATGATGAGCGCAAACAGCCGCCGCTCACAATTATCGCCAAAGAAGGATCGATCGTAGTCGATCCGGATAAGCCGGGACACAGCGCTCTTCTTCAACTGATTGATGGCAGCGTTCATAGCGTTTCGGCCGGCGCTCACACCAAAATCGATTTTTCAGATTTTTCGGTTTACCTGTCTGACCCGACGGAAGAACAATTTCGCAATAAATCGCCGCAGTCGATGACCGTTGATGAACTCAAAGCAAAGATCTTGGAAAAAGATCTTAAAAAGGATGATCGCCTCGAGCTTGAGACCGAGTTTCACCGGCGAACCGCGATCGCCTTTGCTTGTTTACTCTTTGGTTTGATCGGCGTCGGACTCGGCACCGTCGCCAACCGTCGCAACGCTAAGAGCGGTGGGGCCGTGGTCTGCGTCGGTTTGATTGTCGCCTATTACATTATCAACGTTCTTTGCGAAGGAGCTGCTCGCCAGGGGCAGATCTTACCAGTCGTCGCAATGTGGCTTCCCAACCTGGTTTTCTCGATTGCCGCAGCCTGGAGCCTCAAGCGCGCTTGGAATTAAAGTTTATCAGTTCGAACCGACTCGTATTTCTTAACTTACGGTCTCAACAACGCTCTAAAATATCGGCTTCTGAATCGAAGCGCCAAGATGTCTGGCCTAGTTATTGCTCACTTAGTTTTAGCGGCGTATTTCCGGAGGCAACTCAGGAGCCAAATCGAGCCAATTTCGATTTCGAAAGCTCTTTTTTGTTTTTATGACTTTTAGTTTGGCAAATTGAAGAGAGGGTATATGAGGAGTTTTTTCACCACACTTGCGATTGTAACAATGGTGGCTCAGGTGGCTCATGCTGCTGGTCCAAATGATGCGGTCAACGCCGCCGCAAGTGCTGCCGAACAGGTAGAAAAGGAAGCCGTTGTTCGTCCTGAGCCACCGGCTCCGCGTCCACAGCCTCCCGCTCCGCGTCCTGAACCACCTGCTCCCCGACCGCAGCCTCCCGTACCGCAGCCTCCCGTACCGCGCCCGACACCGGTTCCACCGCGCCCGACTCCGGTTCCGCCGCGCCCGACTCCGGTTCCGCCGAAGCCGACTCCGGTTCCACCGAAGCCGACACCGGTTCCACCGCGCCCGACTCCGGTTCCGCCGAAGCCGACTCCGGTTCCGCCGCGTCCGACGCCGAAACCTCTACCGCCGGCTAAACCTGAACTGACGAAACCAGTTCAGCCGGAAGAGAAAGCTAAAATACAACAAGATGTGATTGAAAAACAACACAAGCAAACTGAAGAAGCCAAGGCGAAACTTCCGCCAACTGTGATCGCGCACCTTCCGCCTAATGCAGTGGCCAAAGTTAGTAGCAATGGCAAGACTGTTACGGTGAAAGATCCTAAAGCTGGCGCAACAACCGTGTTGAACGCTCAAACCGGTAAACCAGCTTTGACTTACACCAAGAAAACCGGAACGCCGATCTCTGCACCGAAAAACGGTGTCACGCAGACGGTTGTCGGTAATGTCGTCACCGAGCAGGGGCCGCAGGGCTACCGCCATGTCGTCGACAAAACCACCGGTGTCGAGAAGATCAATTTTCACGGAGCGCAGACTTCAAGGACTGTCGTCAACAACGTCACGATCATTAATAAATCAGTGGTGATTAATAACAAAACGATCGTCATCAACGGCAATCGCCCGATGGTACGCAACTTCAATCCCTACGACGGTCGGTATGTGGATGTCTATCGTCCAAAGTGGTTTGGACAACCCGATTTCATGGACTCACACTGGGTCTATGGCGGAACCTGGCACGTCTACGGTTCGTTCTTCGCAGTCGGTGCTTTCATTCCTGGCGGATACGTTTCACCCTGGTGGCGCCCCGTCGGAGGCTTCGTAGTTTGGGATAGCCCGCTTCGTTGGGATGCTTGGCAGGCCCGTTACGCCGCTTGGGGCTGGGGCTGGCATGCGGAGAATTTCTATCCGGGATACTACTCTCCTCGCGTTACCTATCCGCACTTTGGCTACTGGATCGCCGATTACTATCTGCAGCGCGAACTCGAGACCGAGCGTCTCAATCGCCTAGCAGCTGAACAATACGCCGACTGGGTTGCTGAAGAAAACCAGGAATGGATCGACAATCAGATTGCGATTCAGCAGCAGGATGTCGGAGTTTCCGATGACATTTTTGATGTCCTCGCTGATCAGGCACAAGCAATGGTCGATTCGATTCGCCAAGGGCAATTTCTGTATGCTTCTAACTTGATTAACGATGGTCATATCTTCACAGTTGAAAATACTCTTAACGAGACGGCTACGATCGACGGCGACAGCTATCAGTGCCGGCTCCACGAGGGCGATCTCATCGTGCGCGATGACGATTACGATGTTGACACCGAGCCCGTGTACGATACCTCCGGCAACCCCGTTGTTGACGATTTCGGCAATGTGGAGACGACATCTTACGTCACGATGCGTGTGGTTTCAGCTAAGCGTCACAGCTGCGCGACAGGTACGTCAGTTGTCGTGCAACTTGATTCCCTTCAGGGAATGCTGAGTGAAGAGCGAGCCCGCATTCAAGAGGGCATGGAGCTTGGAGTTTCGCTTCAGATCAATCCGTAATCACTCAGTCTGAATTGAATTTTTTAAACCCCACCCGAGCGGTGGGTTTTTTTTGAAGTGCCGTTATGCACATTCACCGAGCGGCTCTGTTTAATTGCAAGCGGCCTAAGGGATATTCGCACAGTTGTTACGGCGAAGGCGAAATCGCTAGGGATAGCTGATTATTTTGTAATCGTAACTTCGATGAGGCGCCGTGGCCCGGCGTCGAAATTGAAAATAGAATCTCCAAGTCTTCAGCATCCCGAACGGGAAACCCGCCTTCAAATAAAAGGTCGACCGTGCCTGCACAACGCGGGTCTAACGGAGATCCTGGAAGGCAACATATAGTTCGGTTCATTTCGCGTGCGAGCCTTGCCGTCATTGACGATCCACTTTTGCGACGAGCTTCGACCACGAAGACAAGTGACGAGAGCGCTGCGATCAGTCGGTTGCGGCGTTCAAAATGAAACTTTCTGACCTCTTGAAAAGGTGAATTGATGCTGACTAAGGCGCCTCCGCTGGCGACGACGTCGTCTTTCCATTTGAGCCAATCTTTTGGGTAGGGCTTGGCTAGGCCTGAAGGCAAAAAAACTATCGTTGGTTTTTCGAGCCGAACAGCAATTAGGTGTGCCTTTTGATCAATCCCGCATGCACCACCGCTCACGATTGCTGACGAAGTTTTTTGCGCGAATCGCGTCAGGTGAATTTCAAGCCAGTCGACTGCGAGGCGAGATGGATTGCGGCTTCCGACGACGGCCAACAAAGGATGGTGTCGCCAAACCGGAGAGCCCCAATAGCTGAGAAATCGCGGAGGTGATTCAAGACTCCCATCCGTAAAAGGGTAGTCGTCATGACCCGGGTAAAGGATCTGCGCGCCATGGTCCCGACACCATGAAACCGTTTGCTCCGCCAAATGCGAAGCCTGAGACCCAAATTCGCCGTCAAATAGGCTGAGCGCGGCTCGATATTCGTGAGACATTGGCCCTCCGCACAACCTCCTTGCAAATCATGAGGTGACGTCAAAATTCGCCAATTAGATTTGCTCATGGAAAGGTCCGATCTTCGGATCGCCATCATTCAATGTCTTCAGTTTCCGTCTTTTTTTCAGCCGGAGGCATATCGTCCAAAATTTCTTCATGAACGGCGCGAGCACCTTCGGGCGCGGCTCCACCTGTTTGATCCCCAGGGTGGAGCTCCTCGCTTATTTGCATCACAAACGCTGTGGAAACAGAAGGCTCAACCTTCACAATCTTTAAAAGTCCAACGGGGTACGACCAGTCGGGAATCGTTGAATCTTTTACGCGCACTCCGCGTTTTGCCTTCACCGCCAAAACATCTCCGGCGCTCAAACCGTCATCGGAACCGCCGTCCAGATAAACGACTGAAGAGTCGCCAAAGGTCGTTCTCTTCTCATCGAACTCTCCACCCACGATCCGCACATCGACATTAACTCGAGTGCCGGACTTTCCATAAGTCCCTCGCGGCAGAGGAGCGTCGCTCACAAGAGCATTGACACGGATGGGATTCACCACCTTGATCACCTGGGCGAGGTAGGTATTTTTATCGGCATCCGCGACCTCAAAAATTTCGACAATTCCTTCAATTTCGACGACGGGCCCGAGAGCTCCTCGTTGCGGATCGGATATTTTTCCCTTAGGAAAAATAATGGCTAGCTTTTCACCAATTTTGGCTTCGCGCTCGAGTTTGACAAAGACATTCTGGCCCAGCGATGCGACTTTTTCCTGCACTTCAATCTCAATCACTTTACCGATGCTTTCGGGATCACCGTCTGAGAGGTATGAATTCGGAATGACAATGGCCGCCTTATTGTAACTTGGGCGTTTCCCGATATCTAAACCTGTTTTGTCGTAGGCCACGAAATTCTTTACAACTATCGATTTAAAAGAAGGCGGCAAAACTTCGAGAACTTTACGGCTCTTTCGTTTCGGTCCCGGAATTTCGGGCGCATCTACCAACTCATCGACTTCGATTCCATTTTGATCAAAAACTTCATCCGGCGCAAGGTCTCTTAACGCCTGCTCACGATATGTCGGCTGGCGTCCACGAAACTCAAGCGTCGGGTTCAGACGGATCATTCGCGCAACCTCAGCCGAAACAACTTCAGCTTTAGGTGCATCATTTGTCGTTCCTGAAATCAGTCGAATACCCATTCCAGGTTTAAGAACATTTGGGTTTCCGAGGTTCTGATTTTGCGCCCAAAGTTTCGGCCAATAACTGCTGTCGCCAAACAAAGTTTTGCTGATCGAAGCCAAAGTGTCGCCGGGCTGAGCAATGTAGACTTCCTCTTTTTTTTTGCCGACCATTTTGGCCCATTGGGCGTTGCTTACAGTGTTCGACTTAGAATAATTTCGGTAAACGCGTTTTTCTAGATTTATGTTTGGGACGTCAGCTTCCGCCGCGAATGCGCGGAGCGGTGGCGATAGAATGAGCGCAGTGGCAAGGATCGAGCTCAGTTTAAATATCATCCCTCACCGTGCGCTTGGGTCGGAGATTGATCGATAAGTTTGACTTCGAGCCGGGCCCGGGCCGCCTCAGGACTTCCCGGAAATTGAGTTTTCAGACTTGAAAAAATACCCCGTGCCTCGTTGATTCGACCCTTTCGCTTTTCGATCGCAGCCTTAGCGTAAAGAGCCGCGACAACTTTTTTTCCACGCGGAAACTCCATGATGACACGATTCATATAATCTTCGGCATGGAGGAGATCACCATCTTGCAGCGCCGAAAGCCCAGCAACGTAAAGAGCGCTGTCGGCGTAAACGGAGTCAGGATAATTTTTTTGCAATAGCCCGAGGGCCTTCTGCAGATCTGCAAATTTATGATTCCGATAGGTCTCGATGACTTTCGCGTAGAGAATCTGCTCGCTGTTTTGGCGCGCCGCCTTCGAGTCCGGTTTTGATTCCGGAGCGGGAGCCGCATTTTCACTCGCGCGACGCACCATCTTCGGAAGTGAGGTCGCAGCGCCGGCTGGCCGCGGTTCACTGACCGCAACCTGTCTCGGTCGCTGAGGCTGAGAGCTCAGACTGATCGCGTCTTCATCTTGAATTCGCCCCGGAGCCGCAGTCTGGTCGCTGACCTCAATGGGCGGTGTTCCCTTGGCTCGTTGCTCGAGCACTAAGTTGCGCTCTTTCAATGACTCAACCTGTTGCTGTTTTTTCTTCAACTCAAACTCTAATTGATGCACACGGGCCGAAGGTGGAATTTTAGATTTGCCGGAGGTTGCACAGCCGGTCGCAGCAAAGACGGCGGCGATTAAAAGATAAATTCCGAGGTTGCTTCGGCCTTCCATGGCTTTGTTTCCTTTTCTTCGGCTCACGTGCTGTGATCAGAGTGGTTAAATCCATGGTAGTTGATCGAATTGAATTCGCAAAGTGAGGCGAAAGGCACCGAGCCTTAAGCCTGGGTCAGACGGTTTCTCATCCATTGCACAGTTTTTCATCATCAAACCTGATCGAAAACTAAACAGGTCTTAACAGTTATCCACACTCAATGTGGAATGTGACCCCTTCTAGACCTTGGACGCGAAATTGGATAAGGCTTTGAGCTAATTGCCCAAGACTCTTGCACATCTAAATAATTGAATTAATTTATCATTCCCTGTTTTAACCATTATTCTGATGGGCGTCTGTCACTTGTCTTACATCCGTAGGCCGGAAGGCCTTCGAACTCGGCGATCGTTCTTGCGATAAATAGCGCGAGAACGCGAATTGCTTCTCCATCGAGCAGACTCATCCCGACAATGCCGCAGTTCGTAACAATCCTGTTCATCGACGTTGCTCCCGCAAAGGGTTCCGATATGGCGATTTTTTTCGCGTTTACCTCTGCCCTCGCCCTGCTCTTGGGATCGTCATCACGCCTTTTCACCTTCGAGATTGCTGCGCCTTTTCATCAGGCGTGCCTAGACTCTGCACCACCCTCGCCGTTTCGCCTTAACTACGAGCTACTTGTTTGTGCCGGTAAAGAGGCATTCCCGCCAAGCAATTCCGATTGGCTTAAGGAAAGTAAAAAGCTGGGTTTGTCTCATTTTTTCCTCATGTCCGGAGCGCAGATCTTCTTCATTGAATGGATCGCTCAATCTCTGGCTCTTGGCCCGGGCCGGCGCTCGGGTTCGAGGTCTCCGCTGCGGTTACTCTTACAGCTTTTGCTCTGGTCAAATTTATTTGGGCTTCTCCTGATGAGCAACTGTTCGGGAAAGATTCTGAGGGCCCTGCTCGTCTTGGTTCTCAGTCGCTGCACTCATCATTTCAATTTCCGCTGGAGCCGAATCCAGATTTTAACCGGCGCCGGACTCCTCACCCTTGTTCTTACGCCGCCATCCTCTGCACTTTCAGTCCTCATGAGTTGGATTGCGAGTCTGACGGTTTTTTCATTGAGCCCGCAGACTCGGGGGCAAGCTCAACTGTCAGGCGCAGGCAGTTGGCTTCGCCGGCTTTTCTTTCATCTGGCCGGTTACATCCTCTTGTTTCCTGCCCTTTTATCTCTTTCGCCCCAACATCCACTCAACTTAGCTTATTCTTTTTTCGTCGGAACTCTTTTGAGCCCTGTTCTTTTCCCAGCCGCACTTTTGGCTTACGGATTTCCAGGAGCTCACCACGCCACCGACCGAATTTGGCTCTTTGTTCATGGGCTCATGAGTTTCTTTCTTCGCTTCTCGCCAGCGCCGCTCACCCAGTGCGAAATTTCGACTTCGGTTTTGGCCGCTTATCTGAGCCTTTTGACGGTGGCCGCTTGGTGGCTTGAGCGGAAGCAGGAACTTTGAAGACGATGTTATTCACTTCGCTTATTGCCCTCGTTTCAAGTTGGCCAGCAAGCCGGCTACCGCTCACCGCGCAAGCCACGCCACTCGCTAGCCCTGTATTTCGGTTCATTATTTGGAATGTCGGCCAAGGGCTTTGGACCACTCTGGTCGTCGCAGATTCGTGTTACCATTTCGACGCCGGAGGTGAGCGGGCACCCTGGCGATTAATTGTGCACCGATGCAAAGACCGAAAAAATTTTTTCAGCTTCAGTCACTGGGATTGGGACCATATCAACTTCGCCACCCTCGCCAGCCGTCGGTTGAGTTCGGCCTGCATCCTCAACCCACCAAGAGGCCCGAGCAGTCAGCATAAACAAGAAATGCTGAAAGCACTCCCACTCTGCGCGGAAAATGAAATCGCTAGTCATTTGCCTCTCGAAGAGATTGATCGGATTTCTCAACCGGATCGAATTCAGTCCTCCACCCGGATCAAACGATTAGCGCCCAACGACCTCAGTCGAGTCTTTGACGTTGCTGCTGATATTCTTGCGCCAGGTGACTCGACCGCCCGTGAAGAAAAAGTTTGGGCTCAGCGATTGGGATTTAAGGCTCGAACTATCCATCTTTTAGTTCTCGGACATCACGGAAGCAGGACTTCAACATCTCAATTGCTCTTGCGACGACTAACTGATTTGCGACAGGCGGTAGCGAGCGCACGCAAAGTGCGGTACGGACATCCTCACTCCGAAGTGGTCACCCGCCTCAAAAGCGCGGGTGTTGCTCTTATTTCCACAGAGGAATGGGGCTCGGTAGAGTTTGAAGTCGCTCAATGAACTGAGCGGCAGACTGACTTAAAATTATCGAAAAATTACTGATTGTAAGGGCGATATTCCATGTTCAAGCTGCGCGCGACAGGTTCGTAAGTCACGTGCCCGCCGTAAACATTGAGGCCTTTAAAGAGCGCGGCATCTTTTGCGATGGCGTCTTCGACACCCATCTGCGCGATCATTGAGCCGTATTTAAATGTTGCGTTCGTCAATGCGTAGGTTGAAGTACGCGCCACGACACCCGGCATGTTTGGAACACAGTAATGGATCACACCAGAAACATCGTAGGTCGGATTTTGGTGGCTCGTCGGGCGACAAGTCTCAATGCAACCACCTTGATCGACAGCGACGTCAACCACAACAGAACCAGGCTGCATACGCTCAATCATCGACTTCGTGACCAGAACCGGAGCTTTCCAGCCAGTCACCAAAACGCCACCAACAACGAGGTCGCTGTTGATCACGGAACTCTCAATGTTAATGATATTGGAATGCAAAACCGTCAAGCGACCTTGGAACACGTCGTCGAGATACTCAAGACGGCGGTGATTCACATCGAGCACCGTGACTTCGGCACCGAGGCCTACAGCCATCCGAGCGGCATTGATACCAACGACGCCGCCACCAATTATGGTGACTTTACCGCGATGAACACCAGTCACTCCGCCGAGTAAGATTCCTTTTCCTCCGTGGTCTTTTTGCAAGTAAAAGGCACCGATTTGCGTCGCCATTCTTCCGGCCACTTCCGACATCGGAGTCAGGAGAGGAAGGCTTCCATCCGCGGCCTGAATTGTTTCGTAGGCAACCGACTTCACTTTTCGTTCACAAAGTACCTTGGTAAGTTTCGGCTCGGCAGCCAAGTGAAGGTAAGTGTAGAGAGTTTGATTTTCACGCAACAATGGATATTCATCGGCAAGTGGTTCTTTTACTTTCCAGATCATGTCAGCTTTGGCGTAGATTTCCTTGGCCGATTCAAGCATTTTTGCTCCGGCGCGCTCGTACGCTTCATTGGGAATACGACTTCCGACACCAGCGTCTTTTTCGACGTAGACCGTATGTCCTTCTAGGACCAGTTGTTTAACACCGGCTTCAGTTAATCCAACCCGGTTTTCACTGATCTTAATCTCTTTTGGCACGCCAATGATCATGTTATTCCCCTTCGGTTCGTCGCTGTAAGGTACGAGCTGCGCATTCCAGCAAATCTTTGCTGCCTGCGCAAGGACTGTCTGCTATTTCTCGTTAGGATCGAGTTGAAGTCAAAGATAGCTCTACAGCGACCCACAGTTAATTTGTCTGATAATTTATCTGACTAATGGCGTAAC
>JAYTRM010000121.1:0-4026 GCA_043746165.1 Bdellovibrionales bacterium
GTAAAAGTTTTTTACACTAACCAGCGACTGCAATGGCACCTGAAACCGGGGGCTGGTAATGCCGGTATCAAAATGACCTGATAGCCCCAAGCCTCAAGATCTGCTTTGTACTCGACTGAGTTCGTGAGCATTTTATTTCCCGGCAGCGGCTTCAGCACTTCGTCAACATCGCCCAGTCCACGAACATGTGGCATCAAATGCACGACTTTGCAGCCGTACGATGCTTTTAAGTCAGCTTCCGTTGCTGTGAAGAGCCGATAGCTATTGACCGAAAAACAATTGCCTTCTTGGTCTGACAAAATATTTCCGCCAACGAAAGTGAAGCCAACTTTTTGCATATCCCGGTCGCCAACGGCGCTTGCAATTGCATCCCACGAAGAAAAGTCACGGTAATAATGCGCAGCTACGAGCGAAACCTCTGGACGCCCTGGCTGAGAAGACATTTCGTAAACCGGCACGGGGAAAGAATCACGAGCCCACAAACCGCCGCTCGTGTCGTTGTCGGTAGCAATGATCAATCGATCGGCGCCGAGCAGCGGAGCGTACTCAGATTTGATCGCCGCAACTTCTGACGTGTCTCCGAGGATAACAAGTTTAACGTTGGCTGGCAAATTCTGGGCAATCGAGTGCCGAAGGTTTACAATCTCGTCACTTGGCTCTTGCGAGCTCATCAAAACGTAACGAAAGTTCGCCGTGTCTTCAACTGGACGAAGGGGATTACGAGGTTGCTTGCCCATTGCGCCTTCGGTCGAATCAGTGGCCGAATCAGTGGCCGAATCAGTGGTCGAAGCAGCGGCCGCTTCGACCGCTGATTCGGCGCGGTTGCGAGCATCACCGGCAATGACATTGGCTATTTCCTTCTCGGAGGCGTCATGTGAGTATCTCTGCTCTGAAGAACCAGCGAGCGCCTTGCCGCTGCTTGCCGTTATCATGAACAAAACCGTTAAGGTTATTGCGAAACCTTGTAGAGATCGATTGATCATTAATGCTCCCGTTTTGTTTAAAAACCAAATGATGATTAATTGTGATTTCTCAATTTGCATGCGCCAGCTTTTGATCTTCGGGCTGCAAATTCATCCGCTTTCTAATTTCGATGACGGGAGTCAGCCAGTTAGCTTCCCAGTCAAAACTAAAAAGACCATCAACGCGTTTGCCAAGGTTACAGCCCTTTGCAATAGCATCGATCAATTCTCCGGTTTTTGTTTCAGCAGATAAAAGAGTTTTGAGTAGCGAACTACCGACTAAGCCAATCGGAAGTGGCAGCGCCATGTAAGCCATAGTGAACGCCTGCAATCCGATTTCGTCCGACACGGTCGTTTGAAAACCCGTAGCGATATGCCAAAGGTCGTGAGTCTGTCTCATCCGCATCACGATAAAATCAAACTCCGATTTGATCTCGCGTTTGCGATAAAACTCCGGATCGAGTTTCAGTCTCAGCATATGGCTAGCGTATTCATAGCCGAGCGAGCCTTCCGGCAATTTGGCAAGCTCGCTAAGATTGATGGCGTTCAAGAGTTTTCGATTTTCAATGACGGCAACGTTTCGCGGATCGGCTGCAATGCGGCGTTTGGCTTCATCTGCCGCGCCGAGAGTGTTGAGAATGTCGGCAACATCAAACACCACGTCGGTTTTCTCGGGATCATTGGCGAGTATAAGCAGGTTAAAGAATAAGCGCGTGCGGGCCCAAGCTTTCGAATTTGCCATGAGTCATTCAACCTCTCATGTTGACCTTGCGCAAGATTTTCCGCGCTCGACCTCGGTCGGGTTCCGCACAATAGGGCCGCTGCTCAATTAGTATTTAATCCCTCGAGAGTGATCTGGCACGACAGTTTGCCGCTATGATCGTCGAGCTCGAACTGAACCGGGCCTTGCGCAACAGTGCGGTGCTGAGGGCCAGAAGCTTTAAACTGAGTCACGAAAATCTGGTCGTCTGACAGGCAACCACATTCGGCAAGAGCCGGGCGAATCAAGTATTCAACATGTCCGGCCGCATCTAGGATCGCGAGCTCCGTGTTTTCAATTTTTGGATATCCGATCGCTTTAAATGATGCCGATTGGGTGGACGTATTGAGACCTAACGTCACTCGTTTGAAGTAGACTTTCACGTTGCCTTCGCACTGGTAGGTCACCTTCACCGGAGAAGGCTCGGGCGGAGCCGCCGCTTTCGCCTGCGACACTGCCGTCAAAATCAAAACAAAAAGCAGGAAAGTCTTATGAAGAACCATGCGTCGTCTCCTTAAAATCGCAACTCGCCCGTTCAATGAGCGCATTTATTGGCAATTTTTTTGTTGTTAAGGTAGGTGCAAATATTAGTGGCGCGCGTTTTATCTTCCTTCGATACTGAGTCCTCGAGCAGGTCAGACAAAAAGTCTTTGTTTTTTGTACAGACGTCCATGATGGCGTAAGCTTGTTGAACAAAGGAGTCGGATTTAGATGGAGTGTCCGCCGGCAGACTGAGCGCTTCCTTTAAAGCCTTATACATCTCGAGGTTTTCGCAGCCCGATTTCTTGGAAACGATAAAATCCTTGTAAACGCGAAGGCTAAAAGGCGCATTCGAATATTGGCGGACGACCTCTGCAATTTGTTGGACATCATCTACTTTCATTTTGCCGGCGGCCAGCGCCTGAGCTCGCTTTGCGCACTCTACGTTGATCTTCTCTTGATCTACGATTTCGGTAGCTTTTTCAGCACCTGCACTCGTGCTGTTGAGGTACGGCTGGATCTGAAAACATTTCTCGAGCGATGCGGTATCGGTGACCTTAACGGTCAGTAGCGTCTGTGCGAAGGCGCTGCTCCCGAAAATTAAAGTTAACGAGGCGATCTTTACAATGTTGTTCACTTGAATCATTTCGTTTCCAATCTGAAGCCCCGCGGGCTCGGTAAAAACCGAATCAGTTTGTTCGCCGGATTTTTGAAGTGTAGCGATCGCCGAATCAAGGTTCAACGATTTTACATCGAATGAATTTGTGAAGTCTAGTTTTACAAGGGGACAGACCTTTATCTTGACTCGCCAGAAGTCACTCTTCGAACATAAGCTCTCAACGCTGGCTTCCGAGGAGATTAAGACTTGCGCGCGCGCTCGCCTTTGATTTTCACTTTATTTTCGCTGAGTTTGCATGGCAAGACATCGGCCGCCCAGACTGGCGACGCGCTGAAGGTGGCAAGTCACGTTTGCAGCTACATCAAAACACACGGCATTTCAAACAATAATAAATAGTATAGAGGAGACAGCGAATATGAAAAGATCGAGCGCTATTTTTTTTGTGAGTTCACTTCTTTTAAGCACGGCTTCGCTCGCGGATCTCAAGGCCAGCGAACCCGCGAAAGTCTACATCGGCGACAATGGCGAAAAAGTTGAAACAGTTGTCGTCAACGATTCGAAAGAAATCGTTGCCCACCTGGTCGGTGTCGGCGCTCCTTGGGAAGGCAAAACCTTCACCTGGACTCTGAAAGATAAAGGAGATGGCGACAAAGCTGCGACTTACAAAGTCAAACGCGGGTCCAAGACCGAAGACCACAACGCGATGCTTTTTAGCGGAGGCGGCTGGACCCTTTATCCGCAAGGTACAAATAAAGAAATAAGCGTGTACTATTCAAAAGGAGATTCGGAAAAAGTGAAAGCAGCTGATATTCTCAAGATGGCCACGTCTTCCTCAAGCAATTAAAATAATAGAAACGACGCGCATACCGCGCGTCGAGTAAGAAGTCAGAAAGGACTAACGATGAAACTTGCAATTACAGTGCTACTGTTGATCCAGTCGAGCTTAGCGTTCGCAGGCCGCGAGGAGCGCGAGGCAAAAGATAAAACTGCAGAGCCGGCCTCGAAGGCCATCGCTGCAACATATAAGAGTGCTTGTGGCTGTGAACCGAAAATGAACGTGAAGTGGGATACGTTTAAAACCATAGCTCAGCTCAACCAAGTCAAAAATACATGCTTATCGGAAAAGCGTACCCGATTTAGTCGGATTGGCGACGACACAGGCAAACAAGGCGCGGGAAAAGAGCGAGTCCGGGTCGTGACGGCGA
>JAYTRM010000122.1:0-14803 GCA_043746165.1 Bdellovibrionales bacterium
ATCTCGACCGCGCGCTGAGGACCCGCTACGACAAAAGCTTGCTGGACGGCGTTCATCGGCTGACTGAGAACTCGCTCCCTGACTTCAGCAGTTCGCGGATCTCGACGAAAAAGCCACGAGACGAGCGCCGAGATTGCGAGCGAAAACGACACCATCATCGCGTAAAAGAAAATTTCGCCATCCGCGCCGCTTGGAAAATTGGCTTTAATATCAGACCAAATCTGAACCATGGCTTTTTATCGGAAGAATCTCAAAATGACATGATTGTTGTTTTAAGGCCACGACCATAGCCCGGGATTCTGCGCAGGCGGCGTCTTTTGACGCCAGGCCAAGCCAGTCGATTCATGTCAAGTCAGGCCAGGCCAGTCGGTTCGAACCGACTGAAGTCTCAGCTATTTTGCCTTTGGCGGAAGCGCGTCGCTAGAGAAACCCTCCTCATTGGAGGTGTCCCGCAAAACCATCGAGATATCTTCTGAGATGGCGCTAGCTTCCGTCGCCGGCAGTTTTTTAACTTCATCGCGAAAATCATTTTTCGAAGCGCGTATCAAGTCGATGATTTCTTCGGTCACAAGCTGAACTTCATCGAGTTTTTGCGTCACTCGCAGCAGCTGCACGACTTCGTGAACTTGCGAAACCGTGAGTTTGTTACCATCGCCTCGGGGCATAGCGAGAACGGCTTTGCCGGCGTGATCCAGGAGACTGGTGATCTCACTGCGCTTAATCTTGCCGGTTCTGTTTTTTAAATCGCGAAGCTTTTCAGCAGCTGCCTGAACTCCGCCACAGCCGGCACAATCGGCCTTAGCAAACGGCATCGCAAGTTGAACTAGTAGAGTCACGACCGAGACTGTGAGTACGTGTTTAGACTTCATCTTCTTCCCCTCTCATGATTTACGGTCAGAAGCAGTTGTCGGCGGAACCCAGATTTCGATCAGACGACGGCGACCGGGCATAGCTTCGCTGATTGGTCTTTTCTCGTAAAAGTCGCTATAGTATCCATCCTGACCTTTGATTTCAATATGTCCAGCTTGATTCGGGCTTCCCGGAACATCATAAATCAAGACCGAACCAACCGGAGCATTGCGAGGCGTATACTGGCCGTTTGCCGAGAGTTGGAAACCCTCTTTCTTCAGATATGGACCAGCCTCTTTTGCCCAGCTCCGACCATGCTTTCCTGGCCAGAGTTTATTGGGAATCCCCAGAGACTTCTCAATCGCCATTCGAACACCTTGCAGGCAAGCATGCTTCGAGCCGGTGTGACACTTTCTAACCACATGTCCGCGCTCCTCCACCCAGCGACAAAGAGCACCGGCTTCGAACCGAGCGGCTACCAAAAGTTTTTTCACAAAAGGACTTACTGATCCTTTGAGATTGAGTTTCGATGGCGGCTGATCGTGTGCACCGACAATCATCAGTTGGTGCGCATCAACTGCGTCGTCGCCATCATCCCAAACATCCTGAACCGAATCTTTCACTTTAGTAATTAAAGTTTGGTTCAATGTGGTTTTCAATTCATTGGCCTGATCGACTGAGTTTGCAGCAATCGGCGACGGGCAACTTGTTGGTGCCGGGTTAACCGCGTCTTTCGAAAGCGGAACCTGAGGTGCCGAAAGTGTTGGGGTAATCGGTTCACTCTGGGCTGCCATGACGGCCGCAGCTTTAAATTTTGGCGAGATCGCCGGTGCCGGGACTGGCATCGAAACGGGGTCCGCAGGATCCGTTACATACTTTGAATCGACCAACGCTTTTAATTTCTTTGGAACTGGTGGAGCCGGCAAATTTGAGTTTTCATCGCTAGCACGAGCGTGGAACTTAACCGGAACTGGCGGAGCCGGGAGTGGAGCCGGTGAGTTATCGTCTGGAGTCGTCACATGACCTGCATCAACTCGAGCTCTCATTTTCGGAGAAACGGGCGGCGCTGCGATCGGAGCTGGAGCACCCACCGAACCGGCGTTGACTCTTGATTTGAACTTTGCGGGCGGTGCCGGAGCCGGAAGTGGCTGAACTGAATCATCCGTGCCGTTTGCCCCAGGGGCGCCGTTCGCGCCGTTCACACCTGAAGCTGCGACCTTAGATCTAAATTTCACTGGAGCTGGTGGCGGTAGCGGCGCACCGTTATCCACCGAGTTGTCTCTGCTGACAGGTCCTGAGTTAAATTTCTTAGGCCGCTCAGGAATGGCCGGAACCGGAGCTAGGTCAGTTGCGAAGACGTGGGCTTTAAATTTTTTGGGTTTCGACGGAGTTTCAAACACGCCAGACTCTGCCGAATTAGAATTGACCGGAACCTGAATCGTCACAGGGACGACGTTTCGACCCTGCATGCGGTAGACAGTCTGAGTCTCCATCTTTTGAGTCGCAGCGCCAGAACCTTGGGTCGCAGCACTGGGAAGGCCACCGAGGCCAGGATCGCTATCATCGGAAGACTGAGCGAAAGCTGCCGCCGGCAAGAGAACCAAGAGTGCCACCGATAATTTTAAAACTTTCTGTAGGCCCCAGATATTTCTGCTTTGCGATTCTCTTGTCTTGCTAGTCGACATTGGCAACACCTCATCCCTTCACACATTTCAAATCCCTACTGGCAGGATTTGCAAGGCACAAGCCCAATAGGAATGCAGTCAATTCAAAGAGATAGTTCAGTTGCCAGATCCACCGTGGGAGAGCGAGCGTAAAATTGTTCAACAGCTGTTTAAGTAAAATCTCGGTTTGATATTCAATTTGTGTCTCAAGATGAGATTCAGGATGAATCGCGGTGGCGATTTCCGACTCAAGCCGCTACAGTCGAGATTGAGACGTACCGATAAGACTCCAGGACAGATCGGAGCTCAATCGTGAGAAAAATGATCTTAGGTTTAAGTGCCGCGGGCGTGATGGCCATCTTACTCTTGTACTTTCAAAACTGTAGCGGAGGCTCAGTCGCCATACCTGCCAATCCGACTACTCTGGCCAGCGCGACGTCTCCTACCCCGTCACCGACACCGACAGGCCCACCGACGGCTTCGGTTTCGTCGCAGACCATCCATCCAGGCCAAAGCGTTACCGTCACCGTGTCACTCAGCAATATCAGCGCGAGTTACGAACTCACTTGGCAACTGAGCCCAATAAACACGGATTTCACGACGGTGTCCGGATCGCTTCCTGTCCTGCCAGGGCAAACGCAGGCATCGTTTACACTGACATCAACACTCGCTCCTGGTTGCGGGAATAAATCTTACCAGATCGATATTGCAGAGGCCAAAAATGCGATCGCGCCCGTCACTGAGCAGTTGAGTTTAGTCGACACCGTTCCCGCACCATCGGTCGCAATTTCCGTGACTGCGGGCTGCGCCGCGATTGCTGGCGTCGTCAAATGTTGGGGAAATAATAACAGCGGCCAGCTCGGTAACGGCACGACCTCTTCGAGCAGTGCACCGACCGCAGTTTCAGTTCTGGCTGGAGCCCAAGTGACGCAGATTGCAGCCGGAAACTCCACCGCCTGCGCCATTCAGGCTGGCAGCTTGTACTGCTGGGGAAACAATTCGTCGGGACAAGTGGGTGACGGTACAACATCCAACCGCACATCCCCCGTGCCCGTTTTGACGATGTCGTCAGGGGTGACCCAAGTGTCCGTCGGAGCCAGCCACACCTGCGCGATTCAAAATGGCGGACTGTTCTGCTGGGGCAACAACGGGAGTGGCCAGCTGGGCAATGGCACGACAGCCAATAGCACGGCGGCTACAGTCGCAACCGGCATGACCAGCGGTGTGACTTGGGTCTCAGCAGGTGATTCGTTTACGTGCGCGATTCAAAGCGGCGCTGGCTTTTGCTGGGGCCTCAATAGCAGCGGCCAGCTCGGCAATGGCACGACTACCGATAGTTCAGCTAAGTCGGCTATCACCGGCGCGACTGCAGGCGTAACACAAGTCACAGCCGGAACCTCGCACGCCTGCATGTTGATGAGCGGAGCGATGAGTTGTTGGGGCAACAACTCCGACGGGAATCTGGGCAACGGCACTACAAATGGCTCGACAACTCCGGTTCAGGTCAATTTATCTGGTGTGACTGAAATTGCCGCCGGAAACCTTTCGTCCTTTGCTATAATCGGTGGAGCGCTGACGGCATTTGGAGACAACGGCAGCGGGCAACTCGGAATTGGCAGCACCTCAAACCAAAAATCTCCCGTCGCCGCCGCATCAACTTTAGGAACCAGTATCAAAAATTTCGCTGCTAGTCCTGACGCCAACACGGTTTGCGGCATTGCCGCCGAAAAACTCTACTGTTGGGGGTCCAACAGCAGCGGACAGGTCGGAAATGGCAACAACTCAAATCAAACAAGTCCTGTTTTAATCAGTTTCTAAGCAGAGATGGCGTGCAAATGCGGCTGTTATGAATCTTAGCTTTCACAGCCATCCTGCCATTGCAGAACTGATCATTTGGCTGAGCGAACCATTGTAGATGTCGTAATCGGCACCGCCTGAAGTCAGCCCTGGGATCACAGCCGAACCTTTTTGCCAGAACGTCCAATTCGACCATGGAGGCGGAACTTTCGGGCACGTCACGCCGTATTCCGCAATAAAGAGAGGGTACCTCACAAATTCCGCAGGATTTCCGAGAGCGTTAAAAAACGAAGGATCCACATAAACAACCGGTATTTTTCCAGTAGCTTTTTCGACCAAACTCAACCACGTCAGCGCTCCCGAAACTTGAACCGCGGCGCTCATATTATCGGTCACTTCAAAATCGAGCATCGGCCCCATATCCCCGGGCGCGAATTGCCCAACCGTTTTAAGGTACAACTCAGCCTGCGAAGTCGGATCATCACCCGGGTGAAAGAAATGATAAGCACCCCGAACGACGCCAGCCGCTTCGCTCGCCGCCCAATCACTATTAAATATTGGGTTGGTGTAGGTGGTACCTTCCGTCGCCTTGATAAAAGCGAACCCGGAACCACCTGATTTGTATGCCGTCCAGCTTGTGCCTGGATCATAATCTGAAACATCGGCGCCCGGAATCGTTACAGAACCTGGGCAGACGGTTAAGTTACTAGCCGTGCTTGGGCGTGGCACAGGAGCGGGCGGCTTCGTCGGCCCGACCGGCGCGGATGGCGAAGTGGATGGCGGCGCTGTTGAAGTCGTCGTCGGGCTGGTAGAAGAGCTCGCTGGCGAACCTCCCGAACCTGGCTGTACTGCTGGCAAGCTCGAGGAAACTCCCTCGAATCCACCGCCGCCTGAGTTCTGAGCACAACCCATCAATCCCATACAAGCCGATGCCACGAAGAAAACGGATGACCTCAAATTTAACACAGCTCCCCCTTTGCTAACTTGAGAACTATTCGGCGCGAAGGGAGCGTGCTTTAAAAAGTAAGCTGTCTTTTTTATTTGTTTAAACTGACTAAGATTTAAACACGACTGTAAAAAAATACACTGCAGTGAGCTTAATGATTCCCGCCATCAGTTTCGCAGCAATTAGAAACGGGAAACCCTTTGCTGGAGAAGATCTGCGGCGATTTCAAGGCACCTCAAAGCGAGGCTTAGTGCAAAAAACTTGATCACGTCAATGCGCTGACGAATCGTGACGGGATGACGCGCCGGAATCCGGGCGCAAGGCAGATTGCACGGGGCTCAAACTTCCATCGATCGGCACACGTTGCTTGAGATCCAGTAATCGCAAGACAAGAGGGTACACGTCGATATTGTCGACCACTCCCAGATGTCCCTTTTCAGCAACTTGTGGACCGACGGCGTAAAAGATCCCATGCATATTCTTATTTCGATAGGCATCCCAGCCATGATTGGCCCCGGTGATCGCGGGTGGCGTGGCGCGCAGCCCTACAGAATAAGGCGCATCTGGAACGATAATTAAGTCACCCACGCGCGGGGTCGCTCGGTAGTGGAAATGTTCCATTTCATCCCGCTTGTAAACCTGGTATCCCTTGGCACCACGCTTGATGAGTTTCTGTGCTTCATCAATAAGAGAAGGATTTTCGCCCGGATTCAAATAGAGAAGCATTTGCGGACCACGGCCGACCACTTGAAACTTTGACAGGACAAATTTAGCCCACGGCAGATCGTCGAGATAACTGACTTTTTTGGGGTCGAGATCCTGCATCCCATGATCAGATACGATGACGATGTTAACTGATAGCCCCGTCTGCGCGACCCCGGCTCGAAGTCGACCGATGGCACGATCGATCTCCTTAACTGCGTCTTTCACCTCAGCCGACATGACGCCATGCTTGTGCGCCGCTTGATCAACTCTTTCAAAATAAAGGGTAATGAAGTGTGGTCGCCTTGCCGAAGAAAGTTTGAGCCACGAAATCGCCTGATCAACGCGTGCATCGTAGCTAACTTTGTCATCATAGCGAAAATAATAATTGGGATGAATTCCCTGGATGTCGGCTTCACTTCCCACCCAAAAGTAACTTGCGGTTAACATCCCTTGCTTTTGCGCTGTGATCCACAGGGGTTCGCCGAAATACCAACTTCCATCTTCCGAGGACTTACGATCTGTAAGTGAGTAGCCCTCGCCGCGAGCGGGGTCAAAAAACTCATTTGAAACAATTCCGTGGTGTTCCGGATACAGTCCGGTCACTAAAGTGTAGTGGTTGGGGAAAGTTTTGCTCGGATACGACGGGCGCAAAGACTCAGCCGCCACCCCTTCCCGAGCAACTTGCAGAAGATTTGGGGGCGAAAAAAGTCGATTGTAGTCAAATCGATAACCATCGATCGAGATCAAAATAACATAGGGCTTTTTTTCCGTATCCGAGGAATTGGTGGCGGCGATATCAAACTCAAACATGTCGCCGACCTTCGCGGTCTTGACCGATTTCTCATCGACTTCTGATTTCCTTCCAGGCGAGGAACAACCGGGAAGAAGTTCGAGCACGAGCACAAATGGCAAAATACAAGTAACCGCAAATCGAAATCGTCGCACTTTAAATCTCCGCCACTAGCGACAAGCTAGCAACAAAACTCGTTGAGTTGTTTCCCGACACTGAATAATTAATGATCCCCAAGTCGCCTCGCATGATCAGATCGCGTTCGAAGCGGTACAGAGGACCAGCAGCAAATTCAACGGCCGAGTCATAGACTCCCCCGTTGTTTGGCAAGGTCGCGAGATAGGGATTGCTCAATAGTTCGAAGCGGCCACCGAAGCTCACTGACTCACTGAAAGGGTGGGAGCCGAAGACGCCGAGGCCTAATTCAACCTTTGTTGAATTGGGGATTTCTTTGAAATCAAATTCGCCTTGAATCTTTGTTTTACTGACCGTCATCGCGCCCGTGAAATCAACCAGCAAATTGGTATTTCCATTCACCGCGCTGACGGGAGCTTGATTGTAAGTAAGCCCCACCGCACCGGTCATTGGCGCGTTTGGTTTGGTGCTCGCTTGTAACCCGATCTCCGGATTCGCCTGACCGAGGCTTCCTGCACCACTCGGATCGGTCAGTTGGGCACGCAACAAGACGGATGGGAGCTGATAGATTGCAAGAAAGCCCGTGTGCGTGCTCGGCAGCAAAAAACTCTTCAATAAACCGACGTTGGCAAAAAATCGATCGCGAGAAGCATTTCGTTCAATTCCAAGAAATGTTTCATACTGGCCAAGGGTGAATGACCATGGAGCCCATCGATCCACTTCGATGTAGGCCTGAGCACGCTGATCGGCAAACACAAAGCGATTGGTGCCACCGCTTACGTCCGAAAAAAAAGGGAGTCCGACGTAGGCCTTTGCTCGGTTAAAATCACGTTGCAAATACAGGGCACCATCGTTGACCGTAAAACCACGACTGGGAAGCATACTATCACTACTCAGGCGACCTTCGACGTCGACAAATGCATCCCATTTCAGATCGAGCGACTTTGCGGTCTCCGTCGTCTGGGCTCGGCCTGTGGTACAAAAACCGACAATTAAAACCGACAGTCCAAAGGCGAGCTTTTGGGCAAACGTATCTTTTTGATTGCGATGTCCTTGCATTTTATTTCCCTTCGAGCGGGGTTGGCGGGATTGGTGAAATACCGATTGCGAGGCACCACTCCTCGGTCGGAGGAATAGCTCGCCGGGTGCTGAGATCAAAAAACGCGAACGTAAAATCGGCGACGCAAGCCTCTTCGCCATTTTCTTTGACAATCACCTGTCTCATTGTCGCCACCATGCGTGACTGGCCCGTCGCCCAGCTGCGAATTGTGATACGGTTTCGATTTGCCAGTTCACGTAGAAATTGCAGTTTAACTTCCAAAATCGTTGGTCCCTGCCGCAACTGCTGCACTCGCTCAAGACCGTATCCACGCTCAGTGATAAATTCCCAGCGAGCTTCCTCAAATAAAGTGAGGTAAGCGGCGTTGTTGACGTGGCCAAAAGTATCGAGATGACTTTCCCGAATGATCGTTTTGTATTCGGCAGTGAAAGCCGGCTTGTAATCGGCCACGATTTAACTCCTTGAGGGCTCACATTTTGCAAGTTCAGATAGGACTTCCGCCCCGAGAGTGCTGACTTTGTGTTCGCCAAACCCGTAAACTTGCGCCAGTTCACTGAGATCTTTAGGATTTCTATTTGCCAAGTCAATCAAGGTTCGATTGCTAAAGACAATAAACGCCGCGATGTCATTGCGTTCAGCATAGGTTCTTCGCCACTCGCGCAAGCACTCAGAGCGCAGCTCTGCTTCGGCCGTCTCTAAACGCGCACCGGCATCGCGGTCTTTCGATTTCTTTCGCGTTTTGGTGACGACCTTGGCCAAAGACGAAATCTTTTGCATCGACGACTCACAAGCCACGACCCAATCTGACTTTGGCGTACAAATATCACAATGGCCACACGATTTGATCCTTTCCGAGTCTCGAAAGTAAGTCAGAATGCCGGCGTGGCGACATTCGCCTCCTTCTGCAAATAGAGTCATTGCATCCAGGGCGCGCCATTTGGAAGAAATCACGCGCGCTTCGGCCTTCGATTGCTGAATAAAAAACGTCTGCAGACTCCGATCGCGTTTCGAATAAAGGAGCAAGCAACGCGACATTTTGCCGTCTCGCCCGGCACGACCGACTTCTTGGTAGAATGATTCAATATTTGCTGGCATCTGAAAATGAGCGACCAAGCGCACATTCGGAAGATCGATTCCCATGCCAAAAGCGTTGGTGGCGCAAAGGATGCGTATTTTTCCAGACGAGAGTTGAGCCTGGACGTCCGAACGGACCTCGGCCGCGAGGCCCGCATGATAAAAACCAACACCGTCCATGCTCGCTGCGAGCTGACTCGACAGTGTCTCACAGAGATTGCGGGTGCCGCAGTAAATGATGATTCGTCCTTCGGGCGTCAGTCGAATGGCTTCGAAAAGGAGTTCGGTCTTGCGATCGTCGTCGACACAAATCGCAACTTGGTAAAAAAGATTGGGCCGATAAAATCCGTAGACGTGGCGATCTGGTTTACGAAGCTGAAGGCTGGCCTCGATATCGTTGAGCACTTGAGGGGTTGCAGTCGCGGTTAAAGCCAAGATCGGCGTCTCAGGTTTGATCTGTCGCAAAATTTCGAGCTTGCCGTAGTCCTGTCGAAAATCAGGCCCCCACTGCGAAACGCAATGAGCCTCGTCGATCGCAATCAATGCGACATCGCGCCCGCGAAGCCAAGCTGCAAAACCCGGCTTTTGCACCCGCTCTGGTGACAAATAAAGCAAAAAGCTGCCGGGTTCATTGAGGCGCGAAAAGACTTCACGCTTTTCGCTATCGGTCTGCGCCGAATGCAGGCAGCCGGCCCGCAAGCCTTGCCGCTGGAGCGCTTTGACCTGATCTTGCATCAAGGCAATTAAAGGCGAAATGACAACGACCAGCTTACGATGAAACAAGGCCGGCAGTTGGTAACAAAGACTCTTTCCACCGCCGGTCGGCATGACGGCCATGGTGTCGCTTCCTGCGAGGATTGAACGAATAATCTCAAGCTGACCTTTGCGAAACGATTCGAGCTGAAAAGAATCGCGCAGCAGTTGAGTCAAAGAGTCAAAAGCAGCTGCCTCGTTAACTTCTGGAGAGTGGACTGTTTTCACGACCATCGAACTCCGCCAGTTCTCAGTTCTCGTTTGCGGTTGGGAACTGATTCGGTCAATTCCGTCAATTGAGTTCCCATTGCCATTGCCATTGCCATTGCCATTGCCATTGCTATTGCCATTGCTATTGCTATTGCCATTGCTATTGCCATTGCCATTGCTATTGCAATTGCGTCGCCATCCCCAACTGCAACTGGGAACGGAGAACTGAGAACTGGTCCCGACCAACGGATTTATTTGAGGTCTCTTGGAATGGTCTTACTTAACGGTAACGGTGATTGTTTTCGTCATCATGTCATTGTACGCGCGGTGGGCGCCGTCTGCGAATTGAAGGACAAGAGTATGAGTACCCGGAGTAAGATTCATTTCGTATTCAGCTTGACCTTTGCCGAAGTGAACGTGAGTTGCGTCGGCGGGAATAACAACTCCCTCTTTGACGGGAGGAGTGTCAATGAGCAAATGAAAATGTCCGGTGCCAATTTCGATCTTTCCGGCCGGCGCGATCTTCATGCCTTCGACCGAGAATTTCGCCATGTATTTTTGCGAAATGGTTTGTCCGTCTTTTGGTTGAATGAAGTCAACATGAGCCGCTTTAATCGCTCCGCTGCCTGCGTGGGGGGCTTCAGGCTTTGCGACCACCTCCGGATCGGCTGCAAAGGCTGATGAACCAACTAATACAGTTGAAGCCAAAGCAAAGACCAATGGAAAGGCCAAAAGAAACGTTAAAACACAAAAGCCAATTCGAGCGACTGGAGACTTCATCATCGCGACTCCTTTACAAGAGTTCAAATTTGAGAGGTACTAACGGCGTTATAACAACGAAATTCGCAGCAAATGGCAAGTTGAGATTTCATTGAGTCGCGGAGGCGGACAAGGAGCCTGAGGGGCCATCCCTCAAGTAGGCGTTCGGTGCAGTCATCGATTTCGACTCAATTTCATCCTTGAGTTCTCCAACCCGCGCCATGAGTTCGTTTTTTTCGCGTTCAGCGATATTGAATTTGAGTAGCGACTTATAGAGATCTTCGGAGAAATAGAGAAACTGGTCATCGCCAATATTCATTGGCGCGTGAACTTTTCTTAAATCAGCCCCACTGTATTGGCAGGGTCCGTCGGCAATCTCACAAATTTGCTGGCTGAGATTGTGGCGAAAGCGCCCGAGCCGGTCGGGTTTTGCTTTCAGCGCGGAGAAAAAACCCGAGACACGATTATCGCTCAGCCCCAGCCTCACCCATTCGTCAACAATCGCCACAACAGAAGCATTGCCACCGAGTCGCTCGTAGAGCTTTTTTTCATTGATTATTTTTTGCGCCGCATGCTTTTTCCTACGCCGGCGCGCTTCAACGTCCCGAGAGGTCAACGTCACACCTAGGACCAGCAAGATCAATATGACGAGCGACAACTTCCTCATCTCAAGATGATGCTTGGGCGGTTGTTCGTGGTCAAGTCGTTGGGGGCTAAAATCCAGCTACGGAAACTCTGCTGAAAACACAAGTGCCGCTCCCGACGACCAGATTTGCGGAGCAAGCTCCCAGCAACCAGACTCCCGTCGAGGTTCGAGACGCTCAAGATGCGAACGAGAAACCGCGTATCCCGACCAGACTCCAAGGGCTGCGCCGGCCACCGTATCTGAAAGCCAATGCTTGTCCGCGCCCATTCTCGAAGCCCCAGTCAGAGCGGTAAGCAAAAAAGCGGGTACTGCGGCCCTCCATCCATAGAACTCTGCGAGAACCATGGAACTTGCCGCCACGGTCGAGGTGTGACCCGAGGGAAAAGAGGCAGTATTTGATCCGTCAGGTCGAGTTCGTTGCACAGTGATTTTCAATACCGAGGTCAAAACAAAGGTTTCGAAAAGTGATTCGAGAGATGCGATGCCTGCGTGAAACTCATAGGGTGACCGAGACTCGGCTCCGTAAATCCACAGACCTGCTCCGGCAAGGATGCCAGGAACTCCAGTGCCCAAAAAGTCATTTCCTAAATGCGAAAGCCCGCCGATTCGATTTTGCCCATTGAAATAGTCTCGCGCGGCAGGATCAAACTCTCGGGCCAACGTGAAGCCAAGAACAGAACTTCCGATGATAGCCTTCCCGCCAGTGTCGATGTGATGATGGAGTGCTTGTTCACCGTCAGCAAGTGGATCGAATTCTAGCAATGACGAATCTTCAGTATGAGCTTGGGCCGTTGCTAAAGAGCTAAACAGAACAAGCGCAATGCAACCCAGGCGAAAGATACCTTTTGTAGAATACCAGGTAAATTGTCGTCTCAATGAATTTCAAAATCAAATGGCAGACGCGCGTAGATTCCCGGATGCACAGAACCTGGGACGTCAGTCTTCACTCGCATCAGCAGTTGTCGGATCAGCGACGAGCCAGCAAAAGACGAGAGAATTTTTTCCACCGCAACTCGGCTCATGGCTTCGCCACTGAAGCGCTCAAGCAATTTTCGCAAAGGATCCATCTCGGCGGGAAAAACTTCGATCTTGTAGTCTTTGATCTCGGCTGCCTCGGCAGCTTTCGCGATCGCGTCGTCGAGTCCACCGAGTTCATCCACCAAGCCGATTTCTTCGGCGCGCTTGCCCGACCATACCCGGCCCTCGGCAATGTTTTCAAGGTCCCTACGGTTTTCGAATCCGCGGCCCTCTTGAACGACATCTAGAAATCGCTTGTAGACACGTTCGACATCGGCCTGCACCGCTTGGCTCTCGACTGCGGTCATCGGTCGCGAATAGCTTCCAATATCGGCGTGCGGATGAGTGACGACACGGTCAAAGCTGATGCCCACTTTGTCATGCAAAGCTTTCTCACCATTGAACATCAGACCGAAGACGCCGATTGAACCCGTAATTGTCGTCGGCTCGGCGAAGAGGTAGCGCCCGGCCGATGAAATGTAGTAACCGCCGCTCGCAGCGACGTCTCCCATAGACACAACCACCGGAACTTCCTGGTCGGCCGTATGCACCGCGCGCCAAATAACGTCACTCGCGAGAGCGTCGCCGCCTGGGCTGTTCACACGCAAGACAATTGCCGCGACATCTTCGTCATCTTTAGCGTCGAGAATATCTTGTTTTAAATCATCAGCACCGATGGAATCTTGACCCGACTCACCGGAGTGAATTTCGCCTTCGGCAAAGACCACTGCAATTTTCTTTTTGCCGCCGCGCTTTTCGCCGGTGTCGCGCAAGTACTGAAGTGGAGAGACAAGCTCTATTTCATTGTCCTCACCGACCGAGTCTTTGCGCAGGCGATCTTCGACCTCGTCGACAAAACCGGTGTGTTGAATGAGGCCGAGCTTGAGAGCGCCCTCAGAAGATGTCGCCTCCATATTGGCGGCAATACGGTCGATCACTTTTTCGTCGACGTTAGCCGTCTTTGCCGCGGCAGCACGCACTTCGGCCCAAATATCATCGATCATCGCCTGGTTTTGTTCGCGATTCTCATCACTCATTTTTTCGCGAATGAGCGGTTCAATCGCCGCTTTGAATCTGCCGACGCGAAAAATCAAGGGCTGTACACCGACTTTGTCGAGAAGGCCTTTGAAAAACATCTCCTGCACCGCCAAGCCATTGAACTGCATGTTGCCAAACGGCTCCATGTAAATTTCTTTAGCTGAAGATGCCAAATAATAACCAGCCTCATCGAGTTGGTCGGCATAAGCGATCACCCACTTGCCGGCCGCCGCAAACTCCTGAATATGTCGACGAAGAGAGGTGACACTGGCCCAAGACGCTTGGAAGTCGTGAATGTCGAGGTAAATTCCAGAAATACGTTTATCGACTTTCGCGCGATCGATCGCCCGATTGAGTTCAAAAAGACCTATCGTGCGATCATCAGAAAAAATTGATCGACCGCCGAGGAAGTCAAAATCCATAGGCAGATGCCGCTCGATAATCACCCCGTGAATATTGAGGTGAAGAATAGAGTTTTTTTGGATCGTGTCAGCCTTGCCGTGCCGACCGGCACTTACCGTCAATGCGATCACGGTCGGTATAATAATAAGTGCGGCCACGAACAAAAACACCACGCCGAAGATGGCACCGAGAGCGCTTGAAAAAAAATTTTTAAAGAACGATTTCATTTTTGTAGCTCCTGAGCGACCGGAATTCGCCGCATGCGAAGAAATTCAATAACGGCCGGAATGAGAGAGATGACGATGATCGCCAGCACCACGTACTGAAAACGATCCTTCACGAATTGAAGATTTCCAAAAAAATGTCCGAGCAAAGTGATCGAGGTGATCCACAGTGCTCCGCCCGAAACGCTAAACAGAGCAAATCGCGCAAACTTCATTCGGCCGATTCCCGCCACAAACGGGGCGTAAGTTCGAAGGATCGGCAAAAAGCGCGCGATCATCACAGTTTTACCCCCGTGCCGACTATAGAAACCTTGCGTACGCTCAAGATAATTTGGATTGAAGATTTTCGACCTAGGATTGCGAAAAAGTTTGAGACCGAGCCAGCGACCCACAGCGTAGTTGACCACGTCCCCGCAATTGGCTGCCACTATCAAGAGCGGAATCACGATCGCGAGATCGAGCATCATTGTGCCTTGCGGTGCCCCCATACTTTGCAGTGCGGTCAGCGCTCCAATCGTAAAGAGGAGAGAATCGCCAGGCAAGAAAGGTGTCACAATCAAACCAGTCTCGGCAAAAATGATTGCAAATAAAATCGCGTAGCTCCAATCGCCAGCCATCCCAATGACCATGGACAGATAGTAAGGCAGATCGTGAAGAACAGACCAGATCAAATGCAAATCCAAACGATATCTCCTCGGTTGTTAAAAAATGTTGAGTGCTCAATGCACCAACTG
>JAYTRM010000123.1:0-12587 GCA_043746165.1 Bdellovibrionales bacterium
TTCTGAAGCTGCCTTTACATAATATTGCGTATGAGGGATGACCGAATCTCTAAAAATCAAGAGTTATTCCCGGGAGGACGTCCCGGGAGGCTGACTTACGCCCTGCCTTCAATCACCTGGAAGAACCGCGCAATTTGCGAATGGTTTGTCTCAACACGCTGTCGAGTATCCTAAGCTCGTCGGGCCGAGGAGCGCGTGAAAGAAGCAGACGATTCAGAGTCTTTTCGATGTTTACCTTAGGTTTGGAAAGATCAAACCCTAAGACAGACAGCCATTCGTGAATAGTGTCCGAAGGATATTCGATCGGCTTCAAAGAGGGAATTTCGGGTGGCGTCACGGTAAAGAACTGGCTCTGCACAATGTAGCAGCTAAGCAAGACTGCATGCGAAATATTGAGACTTGTGATTTCGCCAAACGTCGGAAGCTTGGCTACGTGATGTGCGTGTTTCATCTCGTCATCCGATAAGCCGTCGTCTTCCGGACCAAAATGAAGATAGAACGTCACGCCAGCGTCTTGCGCCCGGTGTTCGAGATCAGATTTCATTTGCGCGACGACCTCAGAGAAATTTTCCGGACCCTTGACGCCAGCGCGGCCGCTGAGCGCGATGCGAATACCTTCGCCTTCTACGCGTTCAAACTCCTCGAGGCTCTGGTAAAGCGCTGCGTTTCGTAAGATCTCTTGCGCGTGCGCGGCCCCTTGTTTGGCCTCATCGGTGAGAGCATTTTGCGGAGCGATGAGAATTAGGCGCGCCCCGCCCATATTTGCGATAGCCCGCGCGCACATGCCGATATTGCGCGAGTAAATTGGACGATGCAGGACTACGGCAAGATTCATAGCGGAGCGGTCTGTAAGAGATTGAAGCCATCGCTGATCTGTTCACGCACCTGGGGATCAGCTCCCGATATCTTTGCAAGTTCTTCACGCAAGCGGGCTTGCCAGTCTTCGCTCGGCACAATTTGCGCGAGCTCCAAGAGACTCAGGCGCAGGAGCCACTCGTTCGGAAAAGAGGATTCGGTTTCAAAGAGCAGCTTTTCGAGCTGGCTCGAAGCTATCGAAGCCTGACTGAGCCGGCCGGCCAGGAGATCTTCGCGAATACGCCGGACATCACCATAGAGACGGTGCTTGAGCTGTACGAGCGGGGCCCAGGGTTTGCGCGGAATCACCTTGGCCGCAAAGTCTCCGGTCTCACCAAAAGCGTCACGGTCTGCCGGTCCACCGAAGACCGATATGACTTTCGAGCCGACCGCCACGTCATAGCTACCCCATGCCGGATCAAACAGAAGCTGTTCACCACGCATAACGCGGCAATCTTTGAAGCTGATGACGAGAAGTTTTTTCTGCTCAGAGAATGCAAGCTGCGTCACTTGCCCTTTGATAATCACGCCGCTCGTAAATCGCAGGTCAACTATTTCGCCGGCACGTAGGTGCATGTGGCGGAGTTCGCTCTCGCTCATTTCGGAAAGGCATTTCGAAGCACCGATGATGGTTCCGACAGGGGAGCCGAAGCCATCAGGATGTTGCATGCGACCCTGCCCCGACAGTTCGCGACCGCTCGCGGACAGTTGCACGGGTCCCGAAAAGCGCAGGTAAGCCGGCCCCGAGGCCGCATCGCCAACCACTTCGTTCAACACGCCCGAGATCTGAACGCCCGAGTTGAGCTGGGCAGTGTTGACCGTTTTGGCAGCCAAGGCTTTTTCGAGGCCCGCGGCCCCGCCATTACTAAATGCCATTTGTTTGGCAAGCTGGTTGAGAACCTCGGTGAGGTGAGCAAAACTCGGCGTAACGAAAAGTTGCGGTTGGGGCTCAGTAATATCGTAGCTAAAATTGATACAGTCGATTGAGAGGGCGATTTTGCGTACTTGGGGTTTAAGACAGCCCCGCGCTTCGCCGATTGACGAGAGAAGTCCTGCGCCAAAGATGCGGGGATTTTCCATATCTCCAATCAACCCATACTCTGCCGTCCACCAGTTCATTCGGCCGAGTAAGGCGGCCTCCGAAATATGCGAGATCGCGAGGTTGACAGCCTTTAAACGCTCGTTTGCAGCCTCGATAGCTTCGGGCGTCGATGACGGGTCTTCTTTGATGTCTGAAAGAATTCGAATCGCTTCGTATTGGGCGAGATCCTCATGACTGATGATCGCTTTTCTTGCGATCTGCGCGTAAGACTTCAAATAACCGGCAAATTCTGGATCGACGAGAATCGGCGCGTGCCCGGCCGCTTCATGAACAATGTCTGGCGCCGGCGTGTACGCCATGTGCTCGACTGAGCGCATGTCCGAAGCAATTGGCAGATAGCCATGAGCCTGAATCTCCATGAAAGCCGCTGGGGGAATAAATCCGCTTACTGGAATCGCCTGCCAACCAAACTTTTCCAATTTAGAGCTCATTTGCGCAATATTGGGAATTCGGTCGAGCTCAATGCCGGTCTTCTTTAATCCCTCAAGATAGCAGGGATGAGCGTGTTCACCGAGAAAGCGGCTCAGCTGCCGCATAATGTAGCGCCAAACTTCTTGGTCGACGGCCGTGTAGCGCCCATAATCTTGTTCGACCACGTAGCGTTTCAGGTGTGCGGGCAGCATGCCAAACCCTTCTGCTATGAGAGACCTTTGCCTCGAGCCAGATACTGAACAATATAATCGTCAACGGCGCGTTCAAGTGGCCACTCAGGGCGTGACAGTCCCTGCGCCAAGAGTCGATCGATTTTAGCTTCGGTAAAGTACTGGTAGCGGGCTTGCATTTCTTGCGGGATCTCTATCCAATTGATCTTCATTTCGCGATCCATCGCTTTAAAAATAGCCGAAGCTAGATCAAGCCAAGTGCGCGCCTGGCCAAAGCCCATGTTGTAAATGCCGTTTTTTATCTGGGGTCGGCCTAGAATTTCAAGTGTCCAGCGGGTGATGTCTTTGACGTAAACAAAATCGCGTTTCTGATGACCGTCGGCGTATTGCGGGTTGTGCGAACGAAAAAGGTTGAGCGAACCCTTGGCGCGAACTTCACTGAAAGCCTTATTGGCGACGCTTCGCATGAATTCTTTATGATTTTCGTTGGGCCCAAAGACGTTGAAAAATCTGAGGCCCAGCCAATGCGGCGGAGTCGGAGAGCCACTCTGCAATTGGTCGTCAACCCAGCGATCGAAAGCCGCCTTTGATTCACCGTAAGGATTAAGAGGTCGAAAAACTTTCGTTGGCGAAGAGTCATCAAAGCCATTGGCTCCGTCACCGTAAACGGCGGCGCTCGAAGCATAAATCAGCTTTTTGCCATGCTCCGTGCACCATTTCCACAGTCTTCGCGTGTACTCGACGTTATTTTCATTGAGAAACTCGACATTCAATTCGGTCGTTGTCGAGCAAGCGCCCATGTGGATGATCGATTCGACATCGCGAGCCGCTTCAGGCCGCTGCAAAAATTCCCAGATCTGATCTTTGCTCAGAAACAGACGATAGCGGCAATCGCGCAAAAGTTCAGGCCGTTCGCCGAGACTCACGGTATCGACGGCGACGATATCATCGATGCCGGCTCGATTTAATTCCCAAACCAGCGCGCTGCCTATAAAACCGTTTGCTCCCGTGATGATAACCATAACCATGTCTTAAGACCGCAGGAGCGTCTGGGCAAGAGCTTTATTTATCGGCTTGGCCCGACCTTAAATATCGTCCTGAAATTCGTCGGCAAGGTTGACCAACTGCTGAAAAAGCCGGCCCGTGTTGGAAGTGAGAGCAGCAGGTTTGGTGCGCCTGCCACCGAGAGCAGAGCGTGGCGCCTGGCTGGCGATGAAAAGGTCGATGGCGTTTTGAATTTCTTCAGGACCAAGACCGCGTTTGCGCGCTTTGAGAATTTCTTCCACCACGAACTCGGCGCCGTTGCCAGTCAGTCTTGCAGCACGGTTTTTTTCTTCACTGGCTAAGGTTAGGCCTTTGAGAAACAAGGTGCGATTGGCTTCGCCGCAGGCCGTGCGCAGGGTTTCAACGTAACTCTTGACGAGCCCATCAATTTTTCCACGGAGCGCACCTTTCAATTTCAAATCTGCTTTCTTTGCAAACGAGGAGGTAATGATCTCGAGGACGGTCTCGGCTCTTATCGAGCGACCTGCGTGCCATCCATCCGTTTCGCGTAAGAGAACTGACGGCATCTCGCGCAGGAAAGCTCTCATTTTGAAGACGGCCGGCCGGTTGATGCCATCTGCCAACCTTCTCACGCCGGCTTTGGTCTTGATTTTTTCGACCGTCAAAAAGCTTTTGTAAAGGCGTTCGACTAAGCTTGCGTGTTGGTCATTCAACCGCTCTGCCTCGAGATCCTGCAAACCGAGTTGATTGAGGAAATAGAGGCGCACCCGACGATCAAACTCCCGATCGAAGTTGCGGACAGAGGGGTGACGTTCAAAATCCTCAATTTGCTTTTTGCGTCCAGTTTCTAGAAAGTGAACGAGTTGTGCAAAAACCTGAACGGTAAGACGTGCTTTACCACGTTGTTCATTGAGGTTGGTTGAATAGCGCTCGACATCGTCGTAGCGATATTGATCGTGGCGAAGCCCGAACTGACGAATGCTGCCGTAGTCGATAATTCCGCCGCTCGCGAGAACGTTGTCGCCATCCCAATCCATCCACGCAAAAATGTAGTCGCGTTCTAGCCGAGCGGCAAAGCGCCCGAACGAGAGAGATATTTCAGTGAGCATGCGGCGGTAGCGATCGGGTGAAGAAGGAGAAAATTTCCAAGCGCCGTTACGGCACTGACGCTCGATCAGGTAGTCGGCGGCCATGCGCAGGGGTTCCAGGCGTTCTTGCTTGAGATACAAAAATAAGTGAGCGGGCCTGAGCAAATTTGGTGAAGCGCGAACCCCGACGCTGCAACCCTTGCCGAGATCAATGACGGCGAGAACCCGTTCTGTCATCAAACCATTGAGGTGAAAAATTTCAGAAAAGATGGCTGAGCCTAAAACCTCTGACAGGTCGGCGAGACCGCAGCCGTAGCCAAACGTTCCCTCACCCGTTTTCAGAGCTCGTTGCGCAACGACGGCACCTGGCGCGAGGCAGGTCACGCCGGTTCCGCGGCTGCTCACATCCCAGGTCGTACCTTTGTGGTTGATGCAACCATTCCAGATGCTGCGGCCATCGCCCGAGGTTCGGCCTTTTTTGTCGGCATGTTGCAGTTGCAGGTAGCGAGTCGCCATGTGCAAATGCTCTTTCATCGCTTGAGGAGGAAAACGCCGGCCCGTTTCGCGGTCGTATTCATTCACAATCTGCAGTGAAAAAGTCTCAATGAGCTTGTTTGCCAGTTGCGGCGTCATGTCGTCACCATGATGAGCGGGAATCAGGCCCATCTCTCGAGCTAGCGAAAAGTTGAAGTAAAATACTTTTCCACGCCCCAGCTTGCGGACGGGATACAGCACGTAGCCGTCATCAACTTTCGTCTGCCACGGGTGGCGCCCGTCGATTTTGTCAAACGCGTCATATGCTCCAGCCCGGCTCGACGGTATCGTCTTCAGAAGGGGTGCGTCCGGAATGAGTTTAGGTGCCTGACGTTTTGACATCTCTGCTCTCATCGGAGCGGCTGCGGCAGGACTTAAATTCTCTAGACCCGGAGCGGACATGAAATGACGGCCCTGCACCCTGCCGGTGCGCTCACATCAATTTTTGATAAAAGTTTCGACTTGGCCATTGCGAATAACGAAACACCTAATGGTATTAGATATTTAGGTGATAAGTCGAACGCTTCCGGCGGCCTCACCGGTTCGGTTGCGAATTGCGAAGATTTGGAGCATGATGGCGCACTGGGCGGAGATCGTGGAAGATGAGCAAAGTGAAAGTTCGTCTCGTACAAAACAATGTGAATTTGATCAAGTGGCTGATGCCGCTGGTGATCACAGCTCTTGTCACTGGCTGTAATCGACCACCTCAAGACTCACCCGCAATAAGCCAGGGTCTAGCGCAGGCTCCGACCGCCCTATCGACTTCACCGATCAGCGTACCTTCAGCCACCAGCGCAGCTGGAAACACCTCGACCGGCGGGAGTGGAATGAGTGGCGCGACGGTCAACAGTGCAACGGCTATTTCAACGTCGACGCCTCAAGCGTCGGGCCCGCACGAGCGCGCTGTTTCTTCCTGTTCTAGCGATGAGACTGCAGGTTTTACCCGCGATGATGGCGAGCGCTTTGATCCGATGTCGCTTCCGACTGGACTTTATGTGGCTTCGACAATCCAATTGTTTCTCGAAAAGACCAATGCCCCCGGCGAAGCCCCGAGCCGAGCTCTCGTTCGTGAAGTGATCGGAAGCGATAAGGGTGTCGAGATCGTTTGCGCTGACGGTCTTGAAAAATTTGGCAACGACTTCGATTTTTCGGTAACCGGGTTGGTTAAGTTTGTGGCTAGCGCTCAGAAAGTCGCCGGAGATTTCTCTTTTCGGCAGGTTTTCTTTTACCAAAATAAATTGGATACCGGTGCGATTGTTTCAAATCCCCAGCTCACTTCGCAAGCGATCCACGCGGCGGCAGGCGCGGGGCTTGGATTAACAGAACTTCTCCATCACGGTGGCGGACAGCTTTTCCGACTGGCAGATTCGACTTACCGACTTAAATACGTGCGTGACCGCGACAGTGGCCTTCACGCCAAACTCATCATCGACCTCGACGCCAATTAGCCGCGCGCCTTGCAAAGCCGATTTTTCCATGCTGGGATCCACGAGATGCCGAGCACAGAAAGCTTTACCTCACGGTCACCGATGGGATACCTCGACAGTCAAGCCCCAGAAGGCGGACGAGCCCAGTCGCATTTGCGGCCAAAAACTATTTTCAAGCAAAGCTTGATGCTCGCACATGCCAGTATCAAAGCGCGATATCGCAACTCGTTTTCTGGTTATCTCTGGGTCGTCTTAAGTCCGCTGATTATGTTTGTCACCCAAGCTTACGTTTTTAAGGTGATTTTCAAAGTGGAGACCGAAAACTACATTCTATTTCTTCTCTTTGGCTTATCGCCATGGCTGTTTTTCTCCCAGACGGTCGAGATGAGTACGGGCCTCCTCTACCACCAGGCCAGGATTCTGAAGTCGCTTCGTGTTTCACCCCTGACTCTCTTGCTCGCTCAGGCTTTAGATAATTTCGTCAACTCCATGGTGGTTATGACGCTTGCGCTGATCGCCGTGGCATCACTTGGCCTAGTTCCATGGTCGGCGCTTATTTTTTTTCCGCTGCCTTATTTCACGCTTTTGCTGGCGGTGCTTTTTTTGTCATTTCTCCTCTCGGTTTGCCAAGTTTTCTTTTTTGACACGCGATTTGTGGTGGGTTTCGCTCTCAATATTCTCTATTTCGTCTCGCCGATTGTTTATCCAGAAAACTTTGTACCGGCCAAGTACCGCTTCATTCTCGCTTTCAATCCTTTGACGTATTTGCTGCGGCCCTTTCGCACTCTGCTCGCCCAGGGATTTTCGCGGGAGTTTCTTCAGGATGAGGCTCTGGCTTTAGCATTTGCATTTATCTTGATGATGCTCACGCTTGTGGTGTGGAGAAAGAGTCGCGATGCTTTTTACTTCAGACTCTAAACCTATGGTTGAAGTCACCGGGCTCGACATCAAATTTCGCCTGCGGCTCAACGCCGAGAATTCAATACGTGCGCGCTTCATCGAGCTGGTTTCAAGCCCGCTCAGCTTCGGCCGCCGCCGGAGTGAGATGTTGCACGTGCTAAAAAGTGTGCGTTTTCGTGCGGTCCGCGGCGATCGCATTGCCATCCTAGGAAGAAATGGTGCCGGCAAGTCCACGCTTTGTCGATTTTTAGCGGGCATCTATCGCTCGGAGCAGGTCAAAATTGATTCTCGCTACCAAGTGCGCGCTGTTTTGGAGCCAGGTCTCGTTGTTTATCCTGAACTCACTGGCCGCGAGAATGCAAAACTTCTCATCGGGCTCATTTATCCTGAGCTTTCAGCTGAGACGGCAGCTGAACTTCTAGATGAAGTCTTGGCGTTTTCAGAGCTGGGTACTTTTCTCGATACGCCGTTTCGCCATTACTCAAATGGCATGCAGGCCAGACTTTGTCTCTCCGTGGCCACGGCCAGGGCATCTGACGTTTTTATTCTCGACGAAGTCTTTGATGCCGCCGACAAACCTTTTAGAGAGCGAATCTCGCGCAAGGTCTTAGGCTTGATCAAAGAAGCGGGCGTCGTATTTTTTGTGAGCCACACCGAAGCGCAGGCTCGTCTTGTGTGCAACAAGGCAATAGTACTCGAAGCTGGCGAAGTGAAGTTTTTTGGCGGGATTGATGAAGGCTACGCAGTGTATAACATGCTTCTAGAGGCTGGCCGCGGTTCGGTGAAAGACACTAGCGAGCAAGTCTAAACTTCTTTTAGCGAAACTCAATCGTCGCTAAGCCGCCGCCCGGAGTTTGCGAGTTGGTCATCTGACCACGGTAGACCCGGGCGCATGCGAGCTGAATTTGATCGCGGTAAACAAAGAAGCGCAGGTCGTATTTGAATTTTCCTTCCTGCGATGGCAGCAGCACTTCGGGAGCCGGTACAAATTCTTGGGCTACGTAATCTGCCTTGAATAACTCTTCAAAAACCTTTTTTGTGACAGAAGAGCCGCGGTAGGCGGCCTTCGAGCCAAATGAGCGCGTCGGTTTAAAAAACCACTTGCGACGCTCGGCCCAGAGCTCAGCCCCGCTGGCAAAAGCTTTCACGTCGCGGCTCTTGATCAGGCAGCGCCCGAGCGCCTCGATTGCCTGCGGTTCGAGTTGACCTGCAAAAGCTTCGAGCGCTTGCGGTTGAGAGAGTTCGGTCAGCCGTTCTTTATCGGCGAGTAGGCGATATTCGTGGGCATTGGGCGATACGCAAACCGCATTCGCGGCCAGCGCGCCTCGCAAGGCTTCAGATCGGCCATCTTGAAGATAAAAATCGGTGTCGCGATTGTAGACGAGGTCAATGGTTTCGCTGCCAGCTCGAAGTCGCTGACCATCAAACTTCAAAGCCCTGACGTCCAGGATGTGTGCTTGCAAGCCGTGCTTGGCAAAAAGCTCGCGGTAGAGGAGGAATTCGGCGAAAAGCTTCTGCCGCTCAGGTGCGTCGTCGACGATGGCGGCAGACATTAGCCCGGTTTTGCCAGCGCAGGCGAAATCCGTGTATTCGCGGTGAAACGACGACAGAATCGATTTGATAAAGTCGTCGCTAAAGACGTTCTTGACACCTTTAACAGTGTAAAGCGCATGAACCAAAAGACTCATCGAAGCATTGGTGTTGATTTCAATGAGCCGCAAAGCACCCTGCGCGTCGACGTGGAAGTCGTAGCTCATCAAAACCGAGGTGTTGCCAGGATCTCGCACCGGCGGGGTGAGAGCTTCAAGCTGAGTCTTTCGGCTGTTTAAATTTCGAAGTAAAAAAAACGCCTTCACGATCTCCTCGGCCTGGGCTTTGATGCCGACTGGAAGAGTGACCGAGTCGGGACAAAAAAGGAGGGGCGATAGGTGAGAGGCAAAGTCGAGTTCCGCAGTAGATGCGGGGTAGTGGGAGCGAAAATAATTCAGAATGTCTGCGAACAGCGGTGTAGCCACGATCTTTGTTGCCATGGAAATCTCCTCGCGGCAAGATTCCTCGCCACAATTCGATTACTCAGAGAGTGAGGCCCATGAAAATTTTGTCGTGGAACGTCAACGGCATTCGCGCCGCCTACAAAAAAGGTCTGATCGAATTCATCGAGCGGGTGGAGCCAGATATTCTGGCTGTGCAGGAGACCAAGGCTGAACCAGGTCAGTGTGAACCTCCACTGCAGAGACCCGCCGGGCTGCACGGTGTCTGGTCAGCTGGCAAAAGAAAAGGCTATTCGGGAACGGCGACGTTCAGTCGAACTGAACCTCTTTCTGTCAGTCATGGCATCGGTATTGATGCCTACGATCAAGAAGGTCGCTTCGTGATCACGAAGCACGGCGACTTCACGCTGTACAACATCTACTTTGTCAACGGCGGCTCTGGGCCGGAGAGGCATGATTTCAAACAACATTTTCTCAAGGATCTCAGTCTTCACCTGGCACCCAAAGTGAAGGCAGGAGAAAAAATCGTGATTGCCGGCGACTACAACGTCGCCCATCGCGAGATCGATGTCTATAATCCCACCAAACTCGCTGGCGAGAGCGGGTTTCTACCCGAAGAACGCGCGTGGTTTGATTCCTTCCTGGCTCTGGGTTTCGTCGATACGTTCCGCCACCTGCATCCCAACGAGCGCGACAAATTCACGTGGTGGTCGCAGCTCGAGCGCGGTCGGATCGGCAACCGTGGTTGGCGCATTGATTACCTCTGCGTGACCCAGAACCTTTTGTCCCGGGTAAAAAAGGCCGAAATACTTGACGGTCAAATGGGATCGGATCATTGTCCGTGCCTTATCGAACTGGCCGAGGCCTAGAAGGCGAGTTAAAGATGCCGATTTTACTTCTTTTTCTCAGTTATGCCGTCCTGGAAATCTACGTTCTATCCCGGGTCTGGGAAGCTTACGGATTTTTCAATACATTGTTCGCGTTGCTTTTTGCGGCGGTGATCGGCATTGGCATCGTCCGCAACCAAGGCCGCTTTGTTCTCGCAAAGATGCAACAATCGATGGAAGGAGGCCAGCCGCCAAGTCGCGAAGTCCTGCACGGCGTGCTTCTCTTAATTGGTGGTCTTTTGTTTATTCTGCCCGGCTTTGTTTCGAAGGCGGTTGGTATTTTACTTGTGTTCCCGGGCACGCGTCACCTCGTGGCTGCCTTGGTGGGAAGGCGTCTCAAGAAGGCGTTAGCCAAGCGCATGGTAGGCGGGTCTTTCGGCAGCTCGTTTGGAAGTTTTCGGGTCTTCACCTTTGGCTCCGGCGGTTTTCCACCCGGCCCAAATGCCGGTCCTTATCCGCGGCAGGCAACCTCGGAGCGTCAAGTACGTGACGTTACGCCGCTCGTGATCGACGTCAAAAATACTTTGCCTGCAGAAGACGGTGGCAAAGATAACGCCAAAGACAACGCCAAAGACAACGCCAAAGACAACGACTGAAGTCGCGGTTTCACTTTGCTCTTTGACGGGACGTGATCTCACCTCGCAATTTTGTTAAACTTAAGGGTATGAACATTTTCAGCACTCTCTTTGCCGCAGCGACAACTTTTTTCGTCGGCACAGTATCCCTCGGTGCGTCCGTCGTAACCGAGCCGGTCTGCGTGGTGAAACCAAAAGTGATCTTACGAAAAGGTCCGGGATTGAAGTTCGCTGCCACGTGGACGGTTCCGAAGTACATGCCATTTTTACGGCTCGAGAGAAAATCTGGCTGGGCCAGAGTCCAGGATTTTGAAGGTGAAATTCACTGGGCGCCGCCTAGCTCGCTGAGTCGAAAAATCAATTGTGCTGTCATAAAGAGCAAGACAGCGCGGCTGCGTCAAGGCCCGGGACTCGATCAGCCGATCGCTGATTTAGCAACTGTGGACCGCTATATGGCCTTCCAAAAGGTTGATCGGGACGGCGAATGGATTCAAGTTCGCGATGAGTACGGGGCGCGTTACTGGGTCAATGAGAAAAATGTCTGGCTCCCTGTCACCCGCACGAGTGTTCAGTTTTAACTCAAAGCAGGCACGACAAAATCCCTCACTGCCAGACTCTTGGGCAGAACAAACTGTAATCTAATTTAAGATTTTACGCGAATTCTGTAAGATGACGGCTCGCAAGTCTAGGATGTCTCAAATTTGCACGGGTATAGACTGTTAAATCGATCAGTTGCGACCTGTAAGGAAATTTAAGATTTTCCTCTTGCCAATAAAAATGCGTTTGTGTCTAAATATACCAGTTCCAAACTGGCACTGCGTAAAGATTAAGCATCACTTGTTTTTGGAGGGGGAATGGCTATGGCACACGTTGAGGCGAAGCTCCTAGGAGAGTGTAAGAGACGTCTTTTAACTGCAAAGATGGAGATTCTCAATCGCGTGAAGGATACTCGCCGAGAACTTCACTTTGAAGACAAAGGCGGCGATGAGGCGGATCAAACGGTCCGAGTTCTTGCGGAAGCCGAAACCTTGACTCTTCACGAGCGTTTGCGTAGCCAGTTGCTCGAAATCGAACTTGCTCTGTCCCGCCTTGAGAGCGGAACTTACGGAATCTGTGAGGAAACCGAAGAAATGATCGAAAATGAGCGCCTCCTCGCCATTCCGTGGACCCGGCTGAGCATTGAAGGTGCTGAGATTCGCGAGTCCGTGAAAAAGAGATACGCTCGGTAGGGAAGGCAGTTTTCAGGACGGCGTTCTCAGTTCCCTGTTCTCAGTTGCAGTTGGGCCCTAAAGATCGATGGTTTCGACTGCAACAGGGAACTGAGAACTGAGAACGCTGTCCCTGACAACTGGCGCTCATCGCCCATTCGCAAGATCATCCTCCCAAGCCTTCTGCTCAAAAAGAACCTGGTCAATTTCAGCTCCGGAAACAAGTCGGCCTTTACCAACCCCGGGGCAAAAAGCCTTAACTTCTTTCGACCAGGTTTTAGCGCTCATCACTTCGGGCCAAAACGGCCACGTTCGGCATTGCACGGGGCGCACTTTGTAGACGGTGCAGCGGGTACCCTTTAGAAAAATGCACTCTGGCCCCGTACCGTCCTTGAGATGGAAGACGCCGTCGG
>JAYTRM010000124.1:0-2649 GCA_043746165.1 Bdellovibrionales bacterium
AGGAATGCTCAACATCGAGCCCCTGACGTACATTCGAGGACGTTCGATCCCGAATCAGTACCTCATTGTCGATGAAGCACAAAACCTCACTCCTCACGAAATTAAAACAATCGTGACCAGAGCCGGCCAAGGAACCAAAGTCGTTTTAACAGGCGATGCCTACCAAATCGACAACCCGTACGTTGACTCCGCCACCAGCGGCCTCACCTACTCGGTCGAAAGATTCAAAGGCCAAAGAATATCCGCCCACGTTACGCTCTCAAAGGGCGAACGCTCCGAACTGGCTGAACTGGCTGCAAATATTCTCTAAATATTCTCTAGGGTTCAAAGCTTTTCGGACGCCCAGAGCCAGAGGGGCGGCTAAGTCTAGAAAGAAGTGGTCTCTGGCCCCAGTGGTGGGGTCAGACAGCCCGAAGCATTGACTTTCGCGGGCCAAAATGATCGACTTCGCGCTTCAATTGTATGATTGAAACGAGGAGGGAGCATGGCTCCGACTACAGCTGGATCGCAGAAGCCGAAGGTCGTTAGCTTTCACTACACGCTCAAGGATAGCAAAGGTAATACCTTAGAAACATCGTTGAACGACGAACCGTTAAGCTTCCTTGAAGGCGTCGGTCAAATTATCCCGGGTCTCGAAGGCGCAATCAAAGGCTTAGCTAAAGGCGAAAAAAAGTCTGTTTTCGTCAAAGCAGAAGATGGTTACGGTGAGTTTGAACAAGAACTTGTAGTTGAAGTTCCGCGAGCCCAGATTCCGAAAAAAGACGTCGCAGTTGGCGATCGCTTTCACGCCGATTCAGGCCATGGGCACAGCCAAGTCGTGCTCGTGACAAAAGTGGATGAAAAGACGATCACCGTCGACGGCAACCATCCTTTAGCTGGCCAAGATCTTCATTTCGAGGTCGAAGTGATCGATGTCCGAGAAGCGACCAAAGAAGAGATGGAACATGGACATTCACATTCCGGCGACGGACATCATCATTAGCCATTGGTTGGCTATTAATGAGCACGGCAACCGAGTTCAGTGGCCGAGTTCGGTAGCCAAGTTCAGTGGCAATGCTTTTTCTCCTCAACTCCCAAGATTCAAAAGTTGGCGAAGTTCTTGCCAAGCGCCGACTTCCTTAAGATAGGTTTTTATAGCTGACTCGAGTTCGGCTTGGTTTTGATACGGCCACGAGGGATGGGGCTTTTGTGAATTCTGCGTCCAGGCGATAAATGGGCTCATTCGGCGCGCGCCGAGGCGCAGCTCGTCAAAAAGCAGCCATGCAGTTGGCCCACCCTTTTCGACCCAGCCTGAGTCTCGGTACTCTCGCCAGGCGGCTTCGCGGTCGTAAGCAAGATTGACGTGTTCCACCGACCAGCGGCCACGGTGGGGCTCGAGAATCGCAAATTCGGCTTCGGGTTTTCCGTTGAGCGACATGCCGACACTGCCTATTGAAATTAGCTGGGCTGAGCCCCAGACGTCTGTCTTTTGACGGTGCCAATGGCCACAAACAAACGTGGCGGCGCAGAACTCACTTAGCTCTGCGGCAAGCTTAGGCGCGACACCCTTGCTCCAGCCGCTCATCGTTGATCGTGGGGAGGCGTGACAGATAATGAGACCGCCGGCCACCGCATCGCTTCGTCGCAAGAACAGCGGCAAGTTTCGTAGTAAATCTATTTGGTTTTCATCTAGAGAGCCCGCCACTTGCCGTACAGGCTCCCAATTTGGAGCGTAGGTCATTGGATCACCGGCGAGTTTCGCAACCGCTCTGAGCACGTAGTCTTCATGATTGCCGCGCAAGGTAGGGATTTTTAGTTTCGCTAAAGTCTCAAGCACCTTGCGGCTTCCCGGAAGTGGATCCACGATGTCGCCTGCACAGATGATTTCGTCGACACCTCTTTGCGATAAATCGTCGAGAACCGCGTCGAGGGCGTGGTGATTTCCGTGCAAATCAGAAATCACGGCGATTTTCATTTGGCTCTCGAAGTGAGGAGAACGGCGACCGCGAGTTCGCCACGAATCTTCACGCGAAATAATTCCTGAGACTCCAGAAAACCAAGGCGCGAAAGAGCCGTGTCGAGACTCGTTTTATCCGAAGTTAAAATCGCGGCCCGCCACTTCGGGCCACGCACCTGATAACATTTCTCGAAAATCGACTGGTAAAGTTCTGCATTGGTTTTGCGATCGCCGAATTTGATTCCGAATGGAAGATTGGCGACCACAAGACTCACCTCTGAAATTTTCGCGTCGAGATTGCGCGAATCTACATTCAGAAGCAGCGGCGGCTCGTCGCCCGAGTGCTTGAGGTTTTCAGTTGCGATCGCAATCGCCTGCGGGTCGATGTCGGTGCCAATTCTTTTGGCACGGCTCGCGTAGCTCGAGATCTCCGCGAGCAACGTTCCTGAGCCGCAGGTCGGATCTAAGACCACATCCGTGCTGGTGGGGGTGGCAGAAAATACGAGAGCGGCGGCAATGGCTGGTGGAAGGCTTCCCTCGCGTTCGCGCACGCGGTCTTGGCGACCGGAGGCTTGACTCGCTTTTTGTATTGGAATGCCAAAGTAGTAATTTTCACATGCTTATCGGAAAAGCGTACCCAGTCAGCCAAATGTGATATACGCTATCTCAAGGGTGAGAAATGGCGTACGTCAGACTAAGTCCGGGTGACTGGG
>JAYTRM010000125.1:0-33152 GCA_043746165.1 Bdellovibrionales bacterium
CATTGTCAAACGGTTATCAACACCGAGGAATCCGGTCCATCAAATGCCGGTCTAGCGAGCTGCTTCAAGAAGAGTGTGAAGAATCAACCATTACAGCTATCTCACCGTTTTGGAGCGCTGATTGAATTTCGATGAGGCACTGGAGTGGAGGAGCTAAACCTTCCATTTCATCCTTCTTCCGCCCCACCATATCCAAAATGAGCCAGCAGCAAAGAGTGCCAGCGACATAGCAAACAGCCGCTCATTTTTATTCCAGCCAAATTTCAAGGCGACGAAAATGGCAAGTGCAAGATAAAGACCGGTCATAAGAATCGACTGAGCACGAATTCGCGCGAGAATTTGTCCGGACCTACGTCGAAAATCATCTTCCATCCGGAGCTTTTCGCGAAACACGGACAAGCGGCGCGAAGCCGCATGAGGCTGGCGGTCGACAACTTTTAGTTCTTCGATCACATCCATCACGAAGTGATTTGAATTGATAATCGAACTCGAGTTTGTTCTTACAACCGCCTTATCTTGTTGTGAAAAAACCACAGCGCGGCCAATTTCAGAGAGTTTGCCGCGAAGACGAGGATCACTTTCACTCACAACTTCGTTGTAGGCCTGACGAAATGATCGTCCCGCTTTCATTTTTAAAGCCACTAACGCAAGAACTTCTGTCAAAGCTTGGCGAAAATGACTGGCACGTCTCCTCATTTGCACAAAAACAAAAACAGCGGTGGCCAATAATGGAACGAAAATAGAAATCCACGCGCTTAAATAGCCCCGTGGCAGCGCTATCATCGTGATTAAGACCATTGCGACGTAAAAAGTGCCAATTTTTGTCATACCTTTAACGTCAAAGAGTTGGCGATCGATCAATCGCGCTGAATTCTGAATCAAAATCGCAAATCCAAGAATTGAGATCGCCAAAATGAACATCAAGTGAGCATTCCCGGTGAGAAGTTAGCAAGAAATCAGCCGATTCAAAAATATCTGTCGTGATCAGACTCGAAGTCGCGACAATCACGGGAAACGCTGACTGAGAAAGAGTTTCCCGTGATGTTGATTCACCCACGAATCGCTTGGTATGCAACTTCGATGCTCAGGTAAAGATCAGGTTTCGCATTAAGTTTCGGCCGCCTCATCCGACTCTGATCCGACGCCAGCCGGTGCTTGTTGATGCTTAGCTGACAACGTTCCAGAGTCTTTCCGAATCGCGCATGAAGGACTTTTCACTCAACATTTGTGTCAATCGATCTTCAATTTGGACTGACGAACGACAAATCGATGCGAAGATTTCATTTCTGAAGGGTAGAAACATGTCCCCCGCGATGATGAAATGCGTGAATCGCAACAAAAAAGGCCTAAAGAATATTTTTTTATTGACGATCAGAGTCACACAAGTAAACTTTTAAACAGGAAGTCTTCTTGTTTAACGTTACGGCAAACTCATCCTAGGAGGATCGACACATGGCAAAGAAAAAAGCCACTAAGAAAAAGGCGACGAAAAAAGCGGGCAAGAAAAAAGCTACGCGCAAAAAAGCCTCTAAGAAATAACGCGCCTTTAAGAGTTGAAGCGTCGCTTTAGACGTGAAACTCGGAAACCCTCGAGCGATCGAGGGTTTTTTTTTGCCACAAACTGATTAGAGTCTCTTTCCGAGACGAAAAAGCGAAGCTGTGAGTCGAGGCGACAGTCACCACACCAGTTTGCGCTGCAGGTTCAGAGCAGTCGCTACAGCGAGCTCAAACCTGATCCCACCAGCGCAGCCAACGTCAAAACAAGCGAGCGCGAATTCCTTCTTCCTGGAAAAACTTGTGAATGGATTTTTCATCGACGGCGTCGAGGCGCCAAAGGAGTCTGTGAACCAACGCCATCGTCTTTTCGGCATCTGGGTCGTGCAATTTTGAAGTTAAGACTGTGACGTCATCGGTCATTTTGGCGACATTATCAAAGATGCGGGTGAGTTCTTTGTTCTTCGAAGTCTTTTCTAGAAGGTCCAGGGTTCGATTCACGTTGGTTACCAAAGTATTCATTTTATCGAGCGTGTCGGAGATCGATCCTTCATTTTTTTCGACCATATTCAAAAGTTTTCCGGCTAGACCGTAGCTTTGTGAGATCAGTTGATCGATCCGCGGCGGATCTTCTCCACGAACGAACGCTCCACGGTCGAGTGCCGGAAACTTGGCGGTTCCCGGTGTGATTTCAATAAATTTCTCGCCGATAACTCCAGCCAAGTTGATATAAAACTTACTGTCACGACGAACTGTGGGCCAAGCTTCTTTGCTGACGCTAATTTTTAAGCGCAGATTGACCTCCTCGCCGTTAGGAGCCTTCATGCTGGGTGAAAATTCGATGGCCAAAACTTTGCCAACTTTTATTCCCATAACACGAACGGGAGAGCCGACTTCGACACCACCCGCGAAGTTGTAAGCGATCCAGATTTCATTTTGATTTGTGAATGGGTCGAGCGCTCCCAAATACCATGCAAAGACGCCGACCATCGCGATTGATACGAGGAATAACAGGCCAACTTTAGTTTCAACTCTCACCACTGCCCTCCAAACCTAGAAGTAGGCAAAGACAAACGTCAAAACAAAGTCGATCATAATGATCGCGATTGACGTCGCCACCACGCTGCGAGTTGTCGCAAGCCCAACACCTTCTGCACCGGCACGGCACCTAAAACCGCAGTAACAGCTAAAGATCGGAATCACGCTGCCAAACGCCGTACCCTTGATACTTGCGAAAACTAAATCACGAAAGTGCACAAAGGTTCTCATCGCGACAATGAACCCGCCCATAGTATAACCGAGCTTCATCGTACTCACCAACATGGCACAATAAAGACAGACCAAATTGGCGAAGATACTCAAAACAAACCCAGCCAGAAGGCAAGCGACGAAGCGAGGTACGACAATCAACCGGACCGGGTCGAGGCCGAGCATACGAAAGGCATCGATTTGTTCTGTGACCTGCATGCTGGCAACTTCAGCTGCGAAACCTGCTCCGACTCGAGATGTGAGAAGCAGAGCCATCACAACGGAACCTAGCTCGCGGAGAATCAACATCGCCGCAAACCCAGGCACCATGGTGTCGTTTTGAATCACCAGTTTCATATGGTATGAGGCTTCAATGATTGTCACAACAGCCGCGAAGCTCACACAAAATGCGATAATCAGAGCGCTCTGATTGGCCACGAAATAGAATTGCCGAATGGTATCGCGCACGCGAAAAGGTGGAGTTAATGCGCCAACGATAGTCTCGCCAAAGAGTTGCAGAAAGCTTAAAGACGCGGCACTCGAGTTGATCAATCTTGTCCCAATCCACGCCAGCATAGTTTACTTCCCAATATAAAGAGAGAGAATGCCCTCGACGAATTGGCTTGTAAGCCAATCGGCGACGACAAGTCCGACCATAGTTGAAACTGCAGTGCTCACGACTGCTCTTCCGACGCCTTTGGCTCCGCCCGTTGTTTGGTATCCTTTATAGGTGCAGATGCTGGCCAGAACACACGCAAAGACCACACATTTAAAGAGGCCACTTAAAATCGAGGGCAACGTCACGATGGTCGGAACGTGCCGAAGGTACTCGTCCGCGCTAATTCCGGAAAAAACGATGCCCAGCAAAAGTCCTCCGAAAATCGACATCAAGAGCCCTGCCGCGAGCAGGGAAAAACTCGAGATAATGATCGCGATGATTCGCGGCAAAATGATTTCTTGAAAAGGATTGGCGCCGAGGCAACGGATGGCATCGATTTGTTCTGTGACCCGCATTGTTCCTAACTCTGCCGATGTGAAAGCGCCAACTTTGCCGCTCAACATAAAGGCAATTAAAAGCGGGCCCACTTCGCGAACTGTGCCACTTGTCGCTAATCCACCGAGATAACCGAGCGCACCGTAGGCTTTAACTTGGAGAGTAAACTGCAAAGTCATCACGGCGCCGACAAAAAAGCCCGCCAATGCCGTGGTACTCAAACTTTGCGTTGTGACCCGCCAAATTTGCACAAATATTTCGTGCATGGAAGGTGGGTGGAATATGGCCGTGTGAATGACTTCGCGAAGAAACAAAACGCAGCCGCCAATGTCGTCGATAACCATCAAAATGCCAGTGAAAAAATCGAGCAGAGGATTTTTCTCCGTCATGAATTGACCTCGGCAAGGAAGTCTCGAACGAGGGGAATCGAGGAATTGCGTAGTTTTTCAGGACTATCGTCGGCTACGATCTGGCCCTGATCGAGCACGATGATACGGTCTGCAATTTCGAGCGCGCAGTGCATATCATGACTGACGACGATAGAAGTGGTTTGTAAACTCCGCGACAAACTCTGAATCAACTGATTGATCGTGTTGGTCGTGATCGGATCGAGACCCGTCGTCGGCTCGTCAAAGAGTAGGACCCTGGGCTCCAAAGCCAGGGTACGGGCAAGGCTCACGCGTTTTTGCATCCCGTATGAAATTTCTGCGGGCATTAAGCTCTCAATATTTGGCAAATTGACGATCTCGAGACAGCGGCTCACTCGAGTTCGAATCTCCGACTCGGTTAGCTTGTGTTGTCGCCTCAAGCCGTAGGCCACGTTTTCAAAGACACTGATTGAATCAAACAGCGCCGGATGCTGAAAGACCATTCCGCACTTTTTACGAATCGGAAAATATTCTTCTTCGCTAATTTTTGAGACATCTTGCCCTTCGATCCAAATTTGCCCCGCGTCCGGCCTAAGCAGACCGACGATATTCTTGAGCAGGACCGATTTACCAGTACCCGAAGTGCCGAGAACGAAGAGAATTTGCCCAGCCTCGAGTTCAAACGTAATTCCGTTGAGTACGTGGTTATCGCCAAAGCTTTTATACACTTCTTTAAAGCGGATCATTTTCGCGCCACCCAAGGTCTGGTGAGTGGGCCCGTCAACGCGCCCGTGATAAATTGCTGGACCCTTGGATCGACACTTGCCCGCGTCGTGCTGGCGTCGCCGCAATCAATCAATTCCGCGCCCACTGCCATCGCGATTCGATCGGCCATTTGAAAAGCTCGATTGACGTCGTTTGTTACCGCCACCACCGTGGTTTTCATGTCTTTGTGCAGATCGACAATCAGCTGAATGATTTTTCGGCTCGTGATCGGGTCAAGCCCCGCCGTTGGATCGTCGTAAAACACAATCTTAGGTTTCATTGCCAGAGCACGGGCGATTCCCAATCTTTTTTGCATCCCGCCGCTGATTTCATCGGGATAGCGATCCCGGGCCGCCGTCAAGCCCACTGCCTCGAGATAAAAGGCGACAGTCTTTTCCACTTCCGCCATGGGTACGCGTGCGACTTCTGACAACGGAAAAGCAACATTCTCCGCTGCGGTCATCGAATCAAAAAGCGCGTTTTTTTGAAAGAGCATCCCGGTCTTCAGCGCGATTTGCGCGCGTTCGCTGCCTTGCATTGTGCGCCAGTCATTTCCCTCAATCAGAACGCTACCCGAGGTGGGATTCATCAACCCTGCCATAAGTTTCAAGAGCACGGATTTTCCCGCGCCACTTGGACCCATCACGACGACAACTTCTCCGTGCTCGACTTTGAAATTGATGTTTTGCAAAACGGGTTTGCGCCATTTTTTGCCAGGTAGACTATCGAGCATGGTGTGTTGTTGCCGATCGCTCCGCCGGCGCAGCTGGTTGCCACCGAACTCGATGTTCACTTGACGCAATTCAATCGCAGGTGACGCCACGTCACAATCCCTTCACTACCTTGCCGAATTCACCACTCTTCTTTATGTTATCTTATCTATTGAATGTGGAACAGGTCTAGGAAGCGATCGGTGACGCTGATTGCGGCAAAAGCCGATCTGGGCGAAGGCCCGAACACAAAGCGAAGTCAGTTGGCCCAGCTTACAATAGAATGACAGTAGAAAACGGTATTAAAGTCAGACACTGATCTCTGATTGAGATCAAAAAGGTAGGAAGCATGAAACACACTCGTAAAAAAATCTCAGTCATCGGCGCCGGTTTTGTCGGCTCAACTTGTGCACATTGGGCAGCATCAAAAGAACTCGGCGATGTTGTTCTTCTCGATGTCAACGACGGTGCAGCTAAGGGCAAGGCACTCGATTTGTTCGAAGCTTCGCCTGTTGAACAGTTCGACTCGATGGTAAAGGGTACGGCTAATTACGCCGACATTGCGGGCTCGGACGTCGTGATCATCACGGCCGGTATTCCGCGCAAACCCGGCATGAGCCGAGACGATTTGCTTTCGACCAACGCGAAAATTATGAAAGACGTTTGCAAAGGCGTGAAGCAACACGCGCCCGAATCCGTTGTGATCGTGGTCTCCAACCCTCTCGATGCCATGGCTTACGTTGCCAAAGATGTCTTGGGATTTCCGCGAAATCGCGTGCTCGGCATGGCTGGTGTACTCGACGGCGCCCGGATGCGTTCGTTTATTGCTGAAGAACTTAATGTCAGTGTGAAAGACGTCCAGGCCTTTGTTCTGGGCGGCCATGGCGATACGATGGTGCCGATGCCGCGCCACTGTTCCGTTGGTGGAGCTCCGCTGATGGAGATGCTCTCGAAAGAAAAAATCGACGCGATCGTGACTCGCACGCGCAACGGCGGTGCCGAAATCGTTGGCCTTTTGAAAACCGGATCGGCGTACTACGCACCTGCTGCGAGCGCCGTGCAGATGGCCGAAGCGATCGTAAAAAATCAAAATCGTATTCTGCCCTGCGCAGCGATGCTCGAAGGTGAATACGGCGTAAAAAATCTCTTTGTCGGCGTTCTCTGCAAACTCGGTGGAAACGGCATGGAGAAAGTCATTGAGATCAAGCTCAATGACGAAGAAAGAAAAGGTCTCGATAACTCGATCAAAGCCGTGCAAGAATTGGTCGACGCCCTTAAGAAACTCGAATTCTAATCCCTGTTCCAACAACACTCGACTAAGGATGACCGATGAATATTCATGAGTATCAGGCGAAGGCTCTCCTTCGCCAATTCGGAGTCGCGACCCTTGAAGGTCACGTCGCTGAAACTCCCGCGCAAGCGATGGAAGCAACAGAAAGTCTCGGAGGAAGCGTTTGGGTCGTTAAAGCTCAAATTCATGCGGGCGGTCGAGGAAAAGGTGGAGGGGTAAAGGTCGCTAAATCTGCCAAGGAGGTCGGAGAGATCGCGACAAAAATGCTCGGCATGACCCTGGTGACCCATCAAACCGGGCCCGAAGGGAAGCAAGTTCACAAAATTTACGTCGAGTCAGGCTGCAATATTAAAAAAGAATATTACGTCGCGGTCCTTCTCGATCGCGCAATCGGTCGAATCGTCGTCATGGCGTCCGCCGAGGGCGGCGTCGATATTGAAGAAGTAGCAGCGAAATCACCGGAAAAAATCAAACGTGTGACGGTCGATCCCGCCGTCGGCCTGCAGCCGTTTCAAGCGCGCGAACTCGCCTTCTCAATCGGCATGAAAGACAAAGTAGCCACTAAGGCGGCTAAGTTTTTCATCGGACTCTATAATGCATATGTCGAAAAAGATTGCTCGATCGCCGAAATCAATCCACTGGTTGAAACTGCCGAGGGCGAGGTGATCGCTCTCGATGCAAAAATGAATTTTGATTCCAACTCACTCTACCGTCACGCTGAGGTCATGAAGCTGCGAGACTTGAGTGAAGAAGATCCGATGGAGAGTGAGGCGAGTGCCTCTGACCTCGCCTTCATCAAACTTGACGGCAACATTGGTTGTTTGGTCAACGGCGCTGGTCTCGCGATGGCGACGATGGATATCATCAAGCTCTCGGGCGGAAGTCCCGCCAATTTTCTCGATGTCGGCGGCGGTGCCAATAAAGAAAAGGTGACGGCAGCTTTCAAAATTATTATGAAAGACAAAAACGTCAAAGGCATCTTCGTCAATATCTTCGGCGGAATCATGAAATGTGACATTATCGCCGAAGGCATCATCGCGGCTTCGAAGGAAATCGGCCTCAATGTTCCACTTGTTGCACGTCTCGAGGGAACCAACGTCGAACTCGGCAAAAAAATCATCGCCTCATCCGGCCTCAACATCATCACGGCCAATGACCTCGCCGACGGCGCAAGTAAAATTGTCGCTGCCGTGAAAGGACGTTCTTAATGTCGATCCTCATTAATAAAAACACTAAAGTGATCTGCCAAGGCGTAACTGGCGCCCAAGGTACTTTCCACACCGAACAAGCCATTGCTTACGGAACGAAAATGGTCGGCGGCGTAACTCCCGGAAAAGGCGGAAGCCAACACATAGGGCTTCCGATCTTTGACACGGTTAAAGATGCGGTCGAAAAAACCGGTGCCACCGCTTCTGTCATTTACGTCCCGCCACCCTTTGCGGCCGACGCGATTATGGAAGCCGTCGATGCTGAACTCGACCTCGTGGTCTGCATCACCGAAGGAATCCCCGTCCTCGACATGGTTAAAGTGCGGCGCTACATGCAGGGCCGCAAAACTCGGCTCGTGGGACCGAACTGTCCCGGTGTGATCACTCCGGGAGAATGTAAAATCGGCATCATGCCGGGCCACATTCATAAGCAAGGTAAGGTCGGCGTGCTTTCTCGCTCAGGAACTTTGACCTATGAAGCAGTCGGCCAACTCACCCACCTTGGCCTCGGCCAATCGACATGCGTCGGCATCGGCGGCGACCCGGTGAACGGAACCAACTTCATCGATGTCCTCGAAATGTATAATCGCGATCCCGGCACTGAAGCCGTGATCATGATTGGCGAAATTGGCGGTTCTGCAGAAATTGATGCTGCCGACTATATCAAACGCGAATTTAAAAAGCCGGTCACCTGCTTCATCGCGGGCGCAACGGCTCCCAAAGGCAAGCGCATGGGCCACGCCGGCGCCATCATCACGGGCGGAAAAGAAACCGCCGAGGCCAAATTCGAAGCTTTGGCAGCGGCCGGCTGCTCGATTTCGCGAAGCCCTGCCGATATGGGAACGACACTCGCGAAATCTCTTAATAGACGGTAAGGCTGTTGCGGTAGCTGCAGCTACCGTCGAGCTCGGGTTTTGAACTTGCCAGGACAACCAGCCCTAGGTTACAGCCTTGTGCTACGCACCTAATTTAACAGGAGAATTCGATGTCAAAAGAGCTCACTTTCAGCATCATTAAGCCGAACGCGGTCAAAAAAAACGTAATGGGCAATATCATCGAGCACTTTGAGAAAAATGGCCTGCACGTCGCCGCTGCGAAACTCACGGTTCTCAGCCGAAAAAAATGCGAAGAGTTCTACGCCGAACACAAAGCTCGTCCGTTCTTTGGCGAGCTTGTCGACTTTATGACTTCTGGTCCGGTGATGCTGATGGTTCTCTCGGGTGAAGGTGCCGTCATGAAAAACCGTGAACTCATGGGTGCAACCGATCCGAAAAAGGCCGCTGCTGGAACAGTACGAGCCAAACACGGCGACAGCATGGGAGAAAACGCAGTTCACGGCAGCGACAGCGCCGAGAGCGCCGCTCGCGAAATCGCCCTATTCTTTGAAAAAGCTGAAATCGTTCACGGTTGATCTCTTTTACTCTTTAGAGAAATCAAGAAGAAAGATCGAGAAGAAAGCTCAAGTGAAAAGCCAAGCACCTCAAGTCGGCGATCGGCTGTCTTTGCATATCGATCGCCTCGCCATCGGCGGCCGAGGTGTCGCCAGGCATGAAGGCTTCGTAATTTTTGTCGAAAATGTCGCGCCTGACGAAGATGTTCGCGCCGAAATCACTCAGGTGAAAAAAAATCACGCCGAGGCAAAGTACCTTGAGGTGCTCACACCTTCACCTCACCGAGTTCAGCCCATTTGCCCTGTGTTTGGGATTTGCGGCGGCTGCAATTGGCAGCATATCGACTACGCTGAGCAGTTAAAGCAAAAGCATGAACTTGTCTTGAATGCCCTCGTTAAGTTCTCAGGCTTTGACGCCAGCGTGATACACGTTCTCGGGGTTAAACCCAGTCCGAAGCCTTTTCATTATCGCAATCGAATTCAACTCCATTTTGCCGGCACTAAGCTTGGTTTCTTTAAGCGCTTAAGCCATGACATTGTCGACATCGATTCGTGCCCGATCACCGAAGACGAAATCAACGCCCAGATCGCGGCGACGAGACTCAAAGTTACGGGCCAAAGTTTGGGAAGAATTGAGCTCTCGACGTTGGCTGCGGAAGGCGCCAAAGTTGACGGTCGATTCAACCAAGTCAACACCGCGCAAAATCGCAATCTCATCGCCACCGTGGTTGAAAAAGCTCGCGAGATCATCAGCACTCCCGCGCCAGCGCAAATCTGGGATCTTTATGCGGGCGGCGGCAACTTCAGTTTTCCGCTGATCGAAAATTTTCCGCAAGCTATGATCACGGCTGTCGAGTTGAACTCTGATTCAGTAGCGAGCGCTCGCTCACGGCTGCCAGAAAATTTGAAACATCAGTTTGTCGAGTCTGACGTCGAGCGCTTTTTAAGCAGACATCGAGGCGAGCGCCCGACTTTGATCTTAATCGATCCTCCGAGGACCGGTTGCGGGACCGAAGTCATGAAATTAATCAGCGAAGTGCGACCCGCAAATATTTTCTACGTCAGTTGCCATCCCGTGACTCTCGCGCGCGATCTCAAAGTGTTATCGGCAGTCGGGTATCGACTTCATCCCGTACTTCCATTTGATATGTTCCCGCAAACTGACCACGTAGAATGTTTCGTCCATTTAAGTCTCTAGCACCGCTGTTGACTGAGTGAGTGGGCTAGCGAGCCTAAAGTCTAGCTCGGGCCCTAGCCAGAATTCTTCACAGTTTTTGCATGCTTAACAATTGTTTGCTAGAGTCATCTCATGCTCCAGTGGATGAAGCCTCTATCTTTAATCGTCGATCTCAGCCGCTCAGGCCGAGTTTTGATTTGCTTACTCGCCGCAGGATTGCTCATCACCGGTTGTGCAACGTCTGACAAGAAAAAATCTGAGGCCGATATGCACATGCGTATGGGTACTGACCATCTCAATCGAGGCAACTATCCTTCAGCTCTCAAAGAGCTTCTGACCGCACAGGAGCTCGATCCAGAAAATGAGCTTATCCAAAACAACCTGGGCCTTGTCTATTTTCTACGCGGAAAATATGAATTATCCGAAAAGCACTTAGGAAAAGCAGTCGAACTCAAACCCGCTTTTTCGGAAGCACGCAACAACCATGGTCGCGTTCTCATCGAACTGGGTCAATACGAACGAGCGACCAGAGAGCTTAAATCTGTCATCGCAGATCTAACTTACGGTGAACCCGCCAAAGCCTGGGTGAATCTCGGCATTGCATATTATCGTAAGCAAGATTACAAGGCTGCGCTGAAGAGCTTCACGCAAGGCATTGAGATCGATCGCAATCTTTGCTTAGGGCAAGACATGTACGGTCGCTCACTTTTAGAGTTAGGCGATTTGGCTTCGGCCGCGCGCGCCCTCGACAATGCCGTGGTGATTTGCAAACCGATGAGTTTTGACGAGCCCAATTATTTTAGCGGTCTGACATATTACAAGCTTGGTAAGACTTCATTTGCGATCGCGCGGATGGAAGAAGTCTTGCAGTTGAACAAAGTGAATCCCAGCGGCAGATATGCGAAGAAAGCAGAATCGCTGCTCAAGTTGATGAAGTAGGATAACACGAAGCAATGAAGATCACCGGGCAGCTGTTGAGAGAAAATCGCGAACGTAAAGGTATCTCGCTCAGCGAAGTTGCCGTATCGACCAAGATCAATGTTCGCTCACTTGCGGCGATGGAATCCGGCGATGTCGATAATCTACCGCCGAAGACGTTTCTGCGCGGCTTCGTCAAATCCTACGCAACTTTTCTCGAACTTGACCTCGATTCGGTCATGTCGACATTTCAAGAAGAAATGGGCTCAACTCGTCCGCAGTCGATTCCCTCAATGACCCATCCTTCGACGCCCACAAGTAGCGCGCCCGCAACGGAGGTAACGGGCAAACCGGTGACGACATCTAAAAAGAGCTCACCCCGCGAGACACAGGACGCAATCAATCCGAAGTCGTCGATCATCGTTCGGATTTCGGTGGTCGCCGCGATCTTAGCCGTCGTTATTCTCATCGTATTTGTGAAAAAGAAGATGGAGAGTTACGAAAAAGAAACCGTCGTCGATCAGATCCCTGCAGAAATCACCTCGATCGATACCTCCAAAACAGATTCAGCTCACGGCAACCCTCCACTGGGTGCTGACTCAGCCACGGTTACGACTAAAAATACGGGCGAAAAACCACCCGAGCCTCCCGCAGGAGCGACAACTCTTGGGGCTGTTCCTGTTCCGACGATGACGGCGACTCCACCCACTAAGCCAACGGCAACACCCACGCCGACGCCGACGCCGACGCCGACGCCAACCCCAACTCTAACGGCAACGCCCGCGACTGGATCCACCCCGTCATCGGCCGCCGCTACGGCTGTGGTTAAGCCGAGTCCGACACCGAAGCCTGGTCCACCAGCGCGCGCACAGGATATTATCGTCGAGGCTCTCGACAATGTTGATGTCGATGCGCAAATTGACGACGAGCCGCTGAAGAAATTCCATCTCAAGGGCGAGCAAGTTCAATCGATCAAAGCCCGTCGTAGACTTGTGCTCAAGTTCACCGACGGTGGTGCCGTCAATCTCATCGTCAATGGCGTCGAACGCGGAGTTCCCGGTGACCTCGGAAAGCCGTTGAGGATCGAGCTTCCGTGAAGCGGTTCTACCAATTGTGGTCGGTCGGCTTGGTTGTTAAAACAGCCCTGGCGATCTGGCTGCCGCTATCAAACGACGAATGCTATTACTGGGTTTGGGGACATCACCCACAACTCAGTTACTTCGACCATCCTGGAATGGTCGGATGGATTTTTTGGCTCGGCACCTGGCTTGAGTCTTTTGGCAACGCGACACGCTTGCCCGGCGTTTGGATCGGCCACGTCACTCTTTTGATTTGGGCTGCGATCCTCCGCCGTGTGATGAACGAGTCGGCACTCACAAAATGGCTTCTGTTTATGTTATTTTCGCCCTTCTTTGGATTGGGCTCACTCGTCGTCACACCGGATATTCCACTGCTTTTTTTCTGGTCCCTATCACTCTGGATTCTTTTAAAGACGATTGGTAAGGGCTCCCCCCAGCTTTACGCGGCCCTTGGCCTCTCTCTCGGGCTTGGCTTCCTTTCAAAATACATGATCGTTATTTTTGTGCCGACAGCTCTGATCTGGCTCGGCGCCTCGGGTGAATGGCGAAAAATTCAGTGGCGCTGGGTACCGCTGACGATCCTTCTTGGCCTCATTTCATGCTTGCCGGTTTTTATCTGGAACGCCGGTCACGACTGGGTTTCATTTCGTTTTCAGCTCGATCACGGATTGCAAAGTGAAGTTTGGGACTGGACTTGGCCGTTTGAGTATTTCGGCGGTCAACTTCTGATTTTATTTCCGCTCACCGTTTGGTGCGCTCTACGCAAGAGACCAGCACCCAATCTGACGTTTCTAAGCTATTTCGCGTGGACGCCTCTGGTATTTTTCTTCCTGACTTCGTTCAAAGCGCACGTCGAGGCCAATTGGCCGATCATGGCCCACCCCGCTTTTCTTGCCCTCGCCTTTGTGAACTTTCCCAATTCACGTTTACTTAAAATCACTCTCGGCGTGTGGATTGTCGCACACGTCGCACTTATCGCTGAGATCGAGCACCACTGGCTTCCCGTCGATGCCACGCAGTTGAAAACCTATGAATTCACCCACTTTGATGTTTTTTTACCCGACGCGCAACGCTCTGATCAGCCTTTTTATCTTGGTTCCTATCAGGCGGCGGCTACCGTCTCTTACAAGCTGCGTAGGCAGTTTTATAAAATTGAAGGCTTAAACCGCAGGGATTTTTACGATTTTATTCCGGAATCGAGGCCCAGTCGTGATAGCTTCCTTCTCGGTTGTGAGAATGATCAAGGATTGCCCGAGGGCGTTCTCAAAGCAGGATACCGCGAAGTGAGCTCCGTCAAACTCTCGAGCGAGTTCCGAGTGGTTGAGGTCAAACGAATTGCGCAAGATTCTGATCGTTAGTTTATTCTTCTCTCTGCTCTTTTCGTACTGGTTGGTACTCAGTCAGTTGCAAGTCAGTGTCATTCCCGAAGAGCTTGAACCTGCAAATTATCCTGGATTTTTCGACTACCGAGGCGTCACCAACGTGCACACTTCACGCGGCGAAGGAGCAGGTACTCCGACCGAAGTCATTAAGGCCGCGCAAGATGTCGGACTCGATTACCTTTTCATCACAGATTCAAATATTTTTTCAGGTCCTCCCGTAGCAGAAGGCTACCATCGCCAGCTCCTGGTCATGACCGGTGAAGAATATAGTTATCTCGACTCACGAATTTTATTTTACGATCGCCTGCGCCGGCAGCACATCGAATCCCTCGGCCAAGCGCAGGTAACTCTTGCCGACCTCCTGTCACGTTCGGGCCCTGATGCGGAGCCCGATCTTTTGGTCCTGGCTCATCCCGCTTCGCCTGGCTACGCTTGGACCGGCCCCTACCCGAGCGGACTCGATGGTCTAGAAGTCATCAATTTAAAATCAGTTTGGCAGCGCGCGTGGAGCGAATCGAAACTTTCGACAATTTGGACTTCACTCGTTTATCCATTTAATCCCAACTTCGCTTTGCTGAGACTTTACGAGGAGCCACAAGAAGAACTGGCACTTTGGGATCAACTTTTAAGAACAAGGCCCGCAATCGGTATGGCGGGGCTCGAGGCGACAGCCCGCTCAGGTTCGCTCAATTTGCGTTTTCCATCTTATCAACGGTCAATGTCGCTGATTTCAAATCACATCGTGTTGCGGTCAGAGCTTACCGGCGAAGCCGAGAGTGATCGACGAAAAATCTTAACGGCCATAGCGGCTGGCCAGTTTTACATTTGCCTCGACGTCCTAGGAAACCCCAAAGGTTTTTCGGCCTTCATTCAAGAAGGTGAACGAATTGTACCGATGGGTGGAAAAATAAAGTACACGCCAGGACTTAAGCTGAGCGTTCACCTTCCACAAAAACCGCGCGTGCCTTTTGAAACGAAATTTATTCGCGATGGTCAAGAACTTATGACTTCTAATTCCGTCGATAGCACGCTGGATCTCCACGCCAAAGGGGTTTACCGGGTCATCGTGCGGGTATTTCCCACCTTAACATTACCTGACGGACGACGCTGGATGACGTGGATCTATTCAAACCCGTTCTACGTTGAATAGTGCTTTTGACATCGTCTTCAGCAGCCAGTAAATACAAACGATGCGATTTATTGCTTTTGACTTAGAGACAACAGGCACCCTTCCAGGTGTTAATCAAATCGTCGAAATCGGCGCCGTGACCTATGATGAAAACGGCAAACCCGAGACGATTTTTGCGACACTCATCAACCCTGGCGTGCCGATGCCCGAAGCCGCATCGCGGGTCAATGGTATCACCGACGACATGCTCGTCGGTAAACCAAAAATCACCGACGTGCTCGATGCCTTCGCCGAGTATTGCGGAAACGAAATTCTTGTTGCTCACAACGCACCTTTTGACTCGCAATTTCTGACCGCCGATATCAAGAAGTATGAGACCAATGCTCCGCGCGGGCTCGTTCTCGATACGTTATCCATTTCTCGTAAAGTTTATCCTGGCCTCGCGAACTACAAACTCGGCACCTTGGTTCAGCATCTCGGCATCGTCAGCACCGGATTTCACCGCGCAGAAGAAGACGCCTCCTATTGTGGTCAGCTTTTTCACAAAATGATCACGCGCCTGTCGCCTGGCGGAGTTCCACCCGAGATGGCGACTTTAATTTCTCTGTCCGGTAAGGCCGAGTGTCGCTTTCCACAGATTGAAAAGCGGGGCAAGCAGCTGGGACTTATCGAGCTCTGATCAAACTGCCACCCAAAATCACTTCGACGCCTTCTGCGCAAGAGGCATCCGGCGACCGCGGCCGAAAGCGTGAGGTGATACTTTAAGAATCGGCGGCGCCTGCCATCTTTTGAATTCGCTTTTAAAGAGCTGCGACAGAACCCAGCGCTCGGTTTCGGATTTTGCTGGGCGCTGTTTTTCAACAAGGTTTTGCACCGACTGATCGAGCAGCGGATAGGGCGGAAGTGAATCCTGATCTTTTTGATTGGGACGAAGCTCGGCCGACGGCGCACGCGTAATGATTTGTTCGGGAATCCAGCCGCGTTCACGCCGGTAAAGCTCACTCAAAAGGTAAACATCTCGCTTCAGTAAATCGCCAATCGGCGCGAGGCCTCCACACATATCGCCGTATAACGTCGAGTAGCCGGTTGCATACTCGCTCTTATTTCCGGTCGTGAGGAGCATCGAGCCTTCTTTGTTCGCCAGAGCCATGAGCACCATTCCGCGCAAGCGCGATTGCAGGTTCTCGTTGACCACGCCGAATTCAAATTTACCTAGGCCCTGTTCGAGCGTGTGTAAAAGAGTCTGGTAGCTTTCCTCGATTGAAAAATTTAGACAACGAATTCCGAGCTGAGCCGCTAACTCTTCAGCGAGAGTTCGGCTGCGAGATTCGTTGAAGGGTCCCGGCAGCGTGATCGCCGTCACGTTTTTGGCACCGAGAGCCTCGACTGCGAGACAAGCCACCAAAGCCGAATCGATGCCCCCGCTAAGTCCAAAGTGAACTTTGCTGAGGCCACTTTTGCGTACGAAATCTGCGATACCCAAAACCAAAGCGTCGCGCACCGAGCTTTCGCGAGTTGGAAGCTTCGGTGAAATAGCCTTGATCTTCGCACCGAGATCAAAAATGCGCAAATCCTCGCGACAATAATCGGCTTGTACCTTGAGATCACCTTGCGAACTCACGGCAAAGCTCCCACCATCAAAAATCACTTCGTCTTGGCCGCCGACCAGATTGACATAGATCATCGGGGCGCGAAAGTGTTTCGCTGTCTGGCTGACCACCGCGCGTCGGTCGCGAGCTTTCTCGACGGTAAACGGTGAGGCACTCATGTTGACCACGAGATCGACCGGGCCTTTCAGACGCTTGAGCGGATTTTCCAAGTAATTGGTCGGATGGCCCCTCAGCTCCCAGCCCCATATGTCTTCACAAATTGTGACCAATATCCGTCGCCCACTAAACTTGAAAAAACCATCGGCAACGCGGCCCTTTTCGATATGCCGAGCTTCATCAAAAACATCGTAAGTTGGCAGCAATTCCTTGTGAAAAAACTTCGGTTTCTGACCGCGGATGAGAAGTGCCGCCGAGTTGTAAAAAGGTTTGCCTTTGCGGAGCCCGCTCTTAGTTATGAGACCAACCAGCACAGCCATGCCGGCGGGAATTTTTTTAATCAGGATTTTGAATTCCTTGAGCTGCTCGTCAATGATGCTTGGGCGCTCTAGGAGATCATTGGGCAAATAGCCCATGAGACTCAGCTCGGGAAAGACGATCAGCGACGCGGATTTTTCTTGCGCACGCTGGATCGCATCTTCAATTTTGAGGCGATTGCCCTTGAAGTCCCCGAGAACGCAATTGATTTGAGCGAGCGCAATGAGCATACACCCAAAATAATAGGCTGGGCCGGACTTTATTTCAAGGGATGTAAAGGCGTAAGGGTCGCCATCATCTGCTTCGTTTTTTTCGAGGAGCTGGACGAAATAACCGGCGAGACAATCGGAGTCGAGATGAGCGGAAAGATTTTTCTCCGCAACCGGTCTTGCAGCGAAACCGGTCGGCGATGTTCGCTCACCGGCACACGTTTGCTATAGCCGTCATTGTAGGAGTGCCAAAACTCGATGCGGCTTTCGGGAAACTTCCAACAGAAATAGCCATCACCAGCATCAAAGTCAGCGAGCCAAAGACCTTTGGGAAGTGCCCCAAGCTTTTGCACTTTGGTTTGCCAGTCTTGAATAAGCTGATTGATTTGCTCTTCAAGTGAAGCCACCAACTCCTCACTTTTAGACCCAAGGCCTTCAAGCCTCTCGATCAGCTGAGTCACTTTGGCGCTGTGAGTTTTAGTGATCTTAAAGACTACAGGCAGCAGTTCCTGTGCCTCTCCGAGAGTGAAAACCTGCCGACGATTGATTTCGATAATTTCCATGAGCGGTTAGCTCCCCTCTCGCCACCTGAAGTTGTGAGTGGACAATGTCACAGCCAATTTGGCTTGAGAACAACTAAAAACGACAGATGGGAGATGCTGAAATGATTATAAGGCCATGCCGAGTTCAGCTGTAATTTCTAACCCGCGGCACGAGCATTCGAGGGGCTAATCGCCCCCTTTTTCGCGACTCCGAGTAATTTGCATCAGCTGGCCACCGAAGAAAATAACCATAGCCACGATGATCAAAATGATCAGAAGCAGGCGTATGAATCCACTTAAAGTGAATGAACCTGCGGGCTCCTCATGACCAGCTGGTTTACGGGCTAGATTTTCTTGGACTTTCCGGGCTCGCAAATTGTCTGAGGCCCCCACTTTCTTGGTGGTGGCCACGGTGTCCTTAGGCTTCTGGGGTCGGTCGACATCGACTTCTTCGGCGACAGAATAGGTTTCGGTCGACCCGCCCGAATCGGCAATTCGGTAGCGGCCACCGGGCATGGTGTTTGAGGCACCCAGGAGTGATTCTTTATTGCCGATCCCCGAACTGCTGTTTTCGACCTTGCCGATCGGAACAGAATTGCTCTGTGGATTGCCAGTGAATTTTCCGATCGGTGCCGATCCCCCACCGCCACCGCCGCCGCCCTTTGTCTCGCGGCCGGCTGTCGCAGTCTTGGGTGCCGTTTTACCGTTTCCGGTACCGCCGCCTGGATCTGGAAGATTATTTTTGAGAAGTGTTTTGCCTGCAGTCGCCTTAAAAGCCGTATATTCCTGAGCGCACTTGCTTCCGGTTCCCGGCAACTCACCAACTTCAAGTAGGCAGCGGATATAGCCATCAAAAAAGGCTTCGGCATAGATGCGGAAAGAGTCATGAAACTGGTAAAGCAAACTCAAAATCAGGATGATCATGATGATGAGGAGCAAAATATATTCGAGCGTGGCCTGTCCCGCTTCGCCAAGCCCAAGCTTCAGACGCCTGGCCTGTTTCATTTTGAAACAAATGGCTTTGATGGCTCGACCGTACACTTTACCCTCGCAAGTTCCGATAACAAACATGACTCATAGATAAACGGAGGAATCCGTCCAACAGTGAAGTCGGAATCATGCAAATCGTGCGACTGATGAAAAATAAATTAAGCCACCTGCTCATTCTGAGCGTAATTCTGAGCGTCAGTCTCATCGGGGTTGTCGTTATTTCAAATCAAGCCTCGGCAAAGGCGCGTGAAACTGATTTGAAGTCTGATCTCGAGCTTGAAATTGAAGGTATTGACCCCCATCAAGCGTCTCAACCTGAGACAACACCCACGCCAAAGCCCAAACTGCAGTCGGGACCGATCTTTGCCGCGCCTCCCAAAAACGATCTTGATTCACTCATCGAGCGGGCGCAAATTCTTGTGGAAGCTAAGAGGTACCAGGAAGCCGTCGACCTTCTCACGCCCTCTATCGACCTATTACCACGCACCGGCCTCTTGATTCTCGCCAAAGGCTACGCGGGAACAAAAGATCTCCCCAACGAATTGAAAACACTCGCACTCGCCGTCGTCAAAAATCCAAAAGACTACGTCGTTAAAACGAGTTACGGGCTAGCCTTGCTCCACGCCCAACACGATGAGGATGCTCTCCAAGCATTTCTCGATGCGCGCGAACTCAACCCCCGCTACAAGCCCGCTTACGATCTCGCGGTGGATTTGATGGAAAAACGCGGCGAACGTTACGAAGCGCGCAACTTGGTCTTCGACATGATCAAAGTTTTCGGACCCAAATCAGAGTTTTACACCAAACTTTGCCGCTTGCTCGCGCTCGACAACTACAACGAAAAAACCGTCGAAATTTGCCAAGCCGCGATCGAAAAGAACGACAAAATTCCAGAGAACCACGTCTACTTGGGACTCGCCTTAAAAAACCGCGAAGAAAACGACAAGTCACGCCGGGTCTTAGCCGATGCGGCACAGAGATTTCCGGCATCGGAGCCTGTGCAATCTGCACTTGGTGATCTCTACTTCTCGCAAAACGATTTCATAAACGCTTACCAGTTTTATAAAAAAGCTTGCACCGCCGATGGGTCGTCATCGCGGGCCTGGCTGGGCTACGCAAATTCATCATTTAAATTGCAGAAAAACGAGGAGGCTCTCCTTGCTTTTGTCAGGGTCTGCAAGATCGATCACACCCAAATCAAAGATTTTCGTCTCGCCATCGGCGAACTTCGCGTTCGCAAAGACCAGAACTGGCAATCGAAATTCGAGAACGCAATTAACGACTGTCAGTGATCTCACACTTTTCGGTGAGTCGCTCAAGGCCTGCCCGTTTTGCTCCTTCAGAAAGAGTGTAACCTATAGGTTACACTCTTTCTGAAGGAGCAAATACCGTTCGACTCTCATGGGCGACACTTAAAGTTTGCTTTTTTTAAGCCTCGCCGGACAAAGAGAAGTTTCGTCGGATCAGCTGCGTCGTTGCGTTCACGCATTCGATCCTCACTTGTCGATTGGCGTCGACTGGCTCACACAAATACTTTTCTACGGCTGACGTGCACTGTTTTTCTGAACCGGATAAAAATGCGTACGCCCCGCCCGTCGACGAGCGGTGCACGCGAATCTCCATGACGTGTACGCCATCATGGCCGAGAAGTTCACTGACGGCAGAGAGGCAACCGCAGACTGTCTGTGATTCTAAAATAACGAGCCTCTCACCGAGCCTGTGTTTTTCGAGAGAGTAAAAAGCGTTGACAAGCGCTTCATCGACATTTGCGATGTACTCACTATCAGTTAAGGGAGAATTTGCGTCGGCGCTCGTCATATCACGAACGACGTCGTGAATTGAGGTCAGCGCTTTACTTTCGCCACGCAAGAGAATTAAAAATCTCGCGCCCACCGGTGAAGCTTCGAGAACTCGGACCTGAGTCAGGCGCTGGTCTTCGACTTGGGTCGAGATCGAAGCCAGGACCTGATAGCCGAAAGAAATGGACTGACACTCGAGAGCGAGAAGGTCATTCAAATGGCTCTTTGCGGTCTGGGTGTCGAGATTATTCACGTCAATTTTCTCCCAATATGGTTGGTCTTAAGCCTTCGATTAAGCTCGGGTTGCGGCAGAAGTAGGGGTCTAGCGCTGACCAAAGTTTCATCAATGTTTCACTTTGAGACGTCCCACTGTCAAACAACAGTGCAAAAAGTCGAGCCACTGCGCGTGCTTCGGTTGTGACGAACTTATTCGCACCATGAAGTCACGCAAATATCTCAACTCGCTCGCATTTTTAGCCGATAATACTTGGTAACGAAAGGGGAACTACCCTATGAAAAAGCATTTTATGAATCTTTGGAATGACGAGTCAGCTCAGGGCGCAACGGAGTACATCTTGATTCTTGCAATCGTGGTCGGCCTGGCCATGGTTTTCGGCAAGCAGATCAAAGACATCTTGCAGACCAAAATGGGCTCAATCAGTCAAGCGATCACGGGCTTCACTCCTGAAAGTGGAAACTAAGATTTAAACCAAATCGAGCGGTAAAATGACCACGGAACTGGTACTCCTACTCGGACTCTTTGCCTTCATCGTCGGAGGATTATTCTTCGGCCAAAAGGGTCCTTTGAAGGTTTACCAAACCTCCGGACCTCGCCTGGCCGCGAGGATCGAGCGGCAGATTACCATCGGTAACCAGTTTAAGAATAAGGGTGGAACCAATTACGATTGGACTCATCCCGACGCCAACCCTCCCACTGGTACTTTATGAGTCTAGGCTCAAGTGGCTCCAGCATCAGCCCAGCACTGATCACTGGAACTTTGATTTTAGTGGCCGGAGCGGTTGATGACATGCGCTCGCGCAAGTTTCACAACTGGCTCTTTATCACTCTCACAATCTGCGCCGTTGTCATTTCTGTGGCCACCGGTGGGTGGCTTGCGCTCAATACTTCGCTGCTGGGTTTCGCGGCCGCGGTGGTTGCATTTCTGCCGCTTGTTCTCATTCGCATTATTGGAGCTGGCGATCTTAAACTTCTCGCGGCCTTTGGTGCCGCCGTCGGTTGGAGCACGGTCATCGACGTGGCGATTCTTTCACTTTTGTGGGGTGCGATCTTTGGCGTGATTCAGATCGTCATCAAAGGTCAGTTCGTGCCGATGTTAAAGAACCTTGCCGCGATCACTCGCCTTGAAGATCGGCAAAAGCTGACTCTCCACACGATACCCTTTACGATCGCAATTTTTTTTTCGTGGCTCACCCATCTCGTGCAAACCGGAGTTTTAAAATGAAGGGTGAAGCTGGGCAAATGACCCTCGAAGCGATCTTGATTATCGCAGTGCTTTTAGGCGGCGCGATGTCCGTAGCAAAAATGGCAAAAAGCCAACATTGGATGGAGACGCTTGTTTCAGGTCCGTGGAAACCGGTTAAAGCGATGATCGAAGACGGCACTTGGAACGCAAATAATTCCAAGGCCTACAACCCGGCGATGATGTCGCGCCACGGAACCTATCGCGGCGACGAAGTGCAGGGCCAAGGCGAAGCAGCCGATCCTGGCCAATAAGATGGCCAATAAGCTGGCCAATAGACAAGGCGAAGGAACGAGACAGATGGATCAGTCAAGATCGCAAGTGCCAATCGCCGGAACCCGCCCATCGCGAGCCCGTGCGCTCGCCGTCATCCACAATGAATACGGTATGATTACTCTCGACTTTATATTCGCGTTCACTGTTGCGATCTCGGTCATGATGGTTCTATTTGCCGTCACAGTAACGTTCGCAATGGTTGAAGTTGCTCAGTACGTCACCTATACGACCTCGCGCGCCTACGCCGGCGCTCACGACACCCCGGGAATGCAAGCCGATCTCGGCAACGCCCGCTACAAAGAAGTTATGGCGCTCTCTGCAATCAAAACTTTTCTTACCGGCGATTGGGTGGCTGTTGGCAAGCCGACGCTGCAAGATTTCAGCGACGAATATCCCGAGACAGAAGCAACAAACCATGTTTTCGTGGGCGCGCAGATCACTTTCAACGCTCACCTCCTTCACTTGAATGTCCCGTTCTTCGGCCAGACAGCGACCGATAGCGGTGTCGGGCAAGCGACACTCAATTCTTACCTCATGCGTGAAGTGAGCACTCAGGAATGCCGTGAAAACTTCACCAAAAAGCGCTTTGAAAACCTAAAGCAGATCGGCCCCTACTCGGCGGCTCCCGCCGCAGAAGAGGCCCTGATCACGGATAACGGGTGTTAAAATGACGAAGAAACCGGTCGTTTCAAAACACCATACGAGAAACCAAAAAGGCATGGCCACGCTGGAGCTTTTGCCGCTGCTCTTTATCTTCATTTTTATGTTTGCCTATACTTTTGGAGCGTTTGGAATCGTTCACAGCGCCATCAAAAACTCAATCGGAGCCAGACAGTACGCTTTTGAGACATTTCGCAATCGTGCTAATCTTATCTATTTTCGCGACCTTGCCGGCAGAGACCCCGTTCAATACTCGGCCTTCGGCAACCGCCTCCACGGCGTTATGGGCGAAGGTACGGCCACTGGCCAATTGCTACGCGCCACTGAGCGCTCTATTACGATGGGGATCACAACCCAGCCCGGCCCTAGTCGAAATGACGATACGATTCATATCGAGAAGATTCCTTCCGATAACTCATTAGCGGCGGGAAATCGAAACACGTCGCTCGAAGCGAGCCCGGCTTGGATCATGGTCGCTTACGGCATTTGCTTGAACGTCAAATGTGGCGATCAATAGTCAGGTCGGTAATTGGGTCGTAGTCACTGGAGTTTGAGATGAACAGCAACGAGTCAAGAACACTCTGGATATCCATCGGCGCAGCGCTGTTTGCGATCTTTCTCCTCTACAGTTGGTCGCAAGAGCAGCGCTCGCAAATGGCCGCGCAGTATGGCGCAACTGTCCGAGTGGTCGTAGCCAAAGAAGACATTCTAGAAATGGAAACCGTCAACGAGTCCAAGCTCGAATATAAAGAACAGCCTGATTCTTTTAAACAACCAGACGTCATCCTGAATCCAGAAGATGCCATCGGTCAGGTCGCGGCTGTGCCAATTCGCAAAGGCGAACAAATTCTGAAAACTAAACTGCTCTTGCCGGGCCCTTATACCGGTTTATCATTTGAGGTGTCGCCTGGGAAAAGAGCACTGTCGATTCCGCTCGACGACATGCGCGGCGTGGCCCGCCTCGTTCGACCTGGCGATCGAATTGATATTATCGCGGCCCTTGATTACGGAAAAGGCGCCGATGCTAAACGCGAAGTACGCACGATTCTTCAAGACGTTTTGATTCTTGCGACCGGTAAACAAATCGTGAATCAGCTTCCACGCCGCTTTGAGGAAGATGCCGACGGCAAGACAGTCAATCGCGTCAATCTCAATGGACGCACCGACTTTTCAACGGTGACGATCGAAGCGAAGCCCGACGAAGTGCAACAGCTTGTGTATATTCTCGCGACTTCTCCCGGAAGTTTGTTCACGACGCTGCGGCATCCAAATGATCGATTGCAAAATGCCGTACGCACCACCGGAATCGACGAGGTTCTTGGCAAAGCAAATATTCGCGTGCCGGCTGCAGTGGTGGAACCGCCTCCACCACCGAGGCCCGTACCGAGAGTTGAACCCAAGAGAAGGAATGGAATTGAAGAGCTCTAAGCGTCTCTTCTCTTATTTGAGTTTCGGACCGACGGTCTTGATAACCGTTGTGATAACCGTCGCGACAGCCGTCGTCCTGCTCATCGCGGGGGCGCCGAATTCTTTTGCCCAGAGCGATAAGGCGCCGCCGTCACTGACCGCGCCCGAAGCGCCCGACGCTCCAGACCGAGGGCCGATCGATGCTCCGATCATTGATCCGACCAGGCAAAAAGTTTTATCGCTTTATATCGGCATTGAGTATCAAGAAAAGCTTCCGTACCTTCCCTCCGATGCGGTCTTTAAAGGCGATTTTAAAAAGGTCACCAAGGTGGCGGTCAATCGCGACACCAACACGTTACTCTTCCAAGCAGCGACGGAAGGTGTGGCGACCCTCAGTATTCACGACAGCTCTGGAAAAATGATTTACGAGTTCCGGCTCGACGTCAAAAAGAGCAATTTAACCAAAGTCGCAAACGAGATGCGCTCACTGCTCAATGACGTCGAAGGCATCTCGATCAAAGTGATTAACAACCGCGTGGTTGTTGACGGACAGGTTTTGCTTCCAAAAGACATGAGCCGGATCATTGCGGTCGTCGGCCAATTTGGCGACGCACTGGCGAGTTCGCTCGTCACACTCTCACCAGTCGCCCAAAAGAAAATTGCACACGCAATCAACAACGACATTAACAACCCAGAAATCGTGTGTCGCGCCGTCAACGATAAGTTCATCCTCGAGGGCAACGCTGAAAGCCAAACAGAAAAAGATAAAGCCGAAGCGATCGCGCAGATGTACGTTCCCGACATCGTAAAGGAGCAGGGCGAACTCAACGGCACGATTGTCAAAATTCGCAAAACCTTCGTTCTGAATTTAATTCAAGTCAAAGCTGCACAGCCCAAAGACCCGGGCAAAATCATTCAGCTCGTTGTTCATTACGTTGAACTGAACAAGAACTACGAAAAGAGTTTCAAATTCCAGTTCACGCCGACACTTCAGGATAACTCGTCGATCAGTTTCACGCAAAATAGCGGCACCGTGAACAGCACGGCGAGCACGATCACCGGCATCGTCTCGAACCTTCTGCCAAAACTTAATTGGGCGAAGGAACACGGGCACGCCCGCGTTTTACAAAGCTCAAGTCTGATTGTTCTCGACGGACAAAAAGGTGATTTAAAGAGTGTCACGCGCGTTCCTTATCTGACTTCGAACGCACAAGGGCAACCGATCACCCAGTTTGAAGAGACCGGCTTCATCACCAACATCACGCCGAGTATCATCAATCCAAGATCTGACAGCATCCGCCTGACTATGGATTTTTCGATGAAGTCGCTCGTCGGTTTAACGGACAAAGGTCCGATGGTGTCAAACAGTTCCATCCAAACGGTGATCATCGTGCGCAGCGGACAAAGCGCTGCCGTAGGCGGTCTGATTTCAAATCAAACAAGTACCAACTACAATAAGCTACCAAAGAATAACGGCACCGATCCAATCATCTCACTTTTTGCTTCCAAGGACTTTCAGCGCGACCAAACTCAGTTTGTCGTCTTCGTTACCCCAATCATCAAATCAAGCGCCAGCCAGGGCGCTGAAAAAGTGAAGCAAAAGTTCCGGCTACGGGATTGAGCGGGGTACCCGGTTCCCTTTACAGAAGCACCGCGCCATTGCGCCACAGACGATGCCCTCGAACGCCATTCTGGCCTTCATTCTGCGGGCCGTTGTGCCGATAAGAGACATGAGAGAGGTGGTCCCTAGCCATGGCTGTTAATCCCAATTCGCATATTATTGGAATCACAGGCGGAAAAGGCGGAGTCGGCAAGAGTGTCTTCAGCGCCAACCTCGCACTTGCATTTTTGATGGAACTTCGTCAGCCCGTCTTGCTGATTGACGGAGATAACCAAAGTTGTGGAGATCAGAACTTCATTCTTGGAATTCGCGAGCCGCGGACGATGAATGATCTCGTAAACTTCGCGGGCTCTATCTCACCGCAAAACTTCACCCAGGCCATCAGCCAGCATCCAGGAACGAATCTCGGTTACGTCGCAGCTGTGCGAGGGCCAGGCGAGACTTTAAACGTCGTTCCCGAAACGGCGATGAAACAAATTGAATCGCTGAGCAATATTTATCGCTATATCATTATCGATCTCGGAACTCAGCTGAGCCAGCTGCAGATGATGGTGATTGAACGAGCGACGACGGTCCTGATCGTGACGACGCCTGAAATTCTCGCGGTGACGCAAACAATGAGACAAATGGCGGAGCTTTACGGAGCGAGCCTGCCAACGGAGATGATTAACGTCGTGATCAATAAAGCAAGCCCGACGGGCCTTGCTCCAGCAGCAATTGGCCAGACTTTGCGTCGGCCTATTCTCGGCTCGATTCCCCAAGATGATGCGACTACTGCGGGTGCTCTGCAAAAGTCTGCACCTTTTGTTGTGTCGGCGACAAAGTCGCAGGTCTCGGCAAGTTATTTTGAAATTGTGCGAAAGCTCACCGGCGGGATTCTCTCGCAACTCAAAGCGCAGGCTCGACCGCAAGCTTTGAAGTTCAAGACCGACGCGCCGACGCAAGACGGTGGCAGTCGCTCGAATCGAAGCGCGCCAAAAAACGTCGATCCTCGCACTGCGCTCAAACTTGCCGTCCACAACGACCTAATCAAAGCAATCGATCTCAAGAAAAATGTAACGGACACGCAAGGCGATCCACAAAAAGAAGCCGAGCTCAAAGTGAAAACTCAGGCGGTTGTATCGCAATTGGTCGACAAAGAGTCGCCGGGCTTACCACGGGATGAGCGCAAGAAAATCATCGACGAAGTTGTCGACGAAGCACTTGGGCTCGGGCCGCTCGAAGATCTGCTCGACGACCCGTCGGTAACAGAAATCATGGTCAACGGCTACCAAAAGATCTTCATCGAAAAAGGTGGCTTGGTTCAGCTGTCGCCGGTTACCTTCACTTCGAATTTTCATTTGCGTAAAGTCATCGAACGGATCGTCGCTCCACTGGGTCGGCAGATCAACGAGAGCGTTCCGTACGTGGACGCCCGTCTCAAAGACGGGAGCCGGGTCAATGCGGTCATCGAGCCCTTGGCTATTGACGGCCCTTCGGTGACGATTCGAAAATTTAGAAAAAAGCCAGTGACGCCCGAAACCTACGTCAACGAATACATGGCTGCGACTGCCAACATGATGGAGTTTTTGAGAATTTGCGTTAAGGAACACTTAAACGTCATTATCTCGGGCGGTACTGGTTCTGGTAAGACGACGTTGCTCAACACGCTTTCTGGCTTTATTCCGTCAAACGAGCGAATCGTCACGATCGAGGACGCGGCCGAACTTCAGCTCAAGCAGGACCACGTCGTAAGGCTCGAAACCCGACCAGCCAATATGGAAGGAACGGGTCAGGTCACCATTCGCGATCTGGTCAAGAACTCACTTCGAATGCGACCCGATCGAATCGTGGTCGGAGAGTGTCGAGACGGCGCGGCTCTCGACATGCTCCAAGCGATGAGCACCGGTCACGACGGCTCGATGACCACCGTCCACGCCAACAATCCCAAAGAGGCCGTCGGTCGACTCGAGACCCTCTGTATGATGGCCGGAATGGAACTGCCAGCAAAGGCGATACGCGAACAAATCGCCAACGCCATCCACCTCATTGTGCAAATTCAGCGTCTCTCTGATGGCTCACGTAAAATTATCGACATTACCGAAGTGCAGGGTCTTCAGGGCGAAGTTGTAACTCAACAACAGGTGTTCGCATTTAAAGAAATCGGCTTTGACAAAAATCGTAAGGTTATCGGTAAATTTCAAGCAACGGGTCTTATCCCTAAATTTATCGAAAAATTTGAACGGCGCGGAGTTATCATTCCGAAGAGCCTGTTTTCCAACGATTCTCCGCCTGTCACTCAATCTGCACCAATTCAGCCACCGCCAGTCTCTACCAATTCCGCAGGTGTCAATTCTTCTACCACCGCGGTTAAAAAAGCCGCTGGAGGTAATGGTCGATGAATGTCCAGGAGCAAAAAAAAGAAAGCGCCTCGCTTGTGCCCATCGCCCTGTTGATTTTCTTCTGCGCGATCGGCTACCTCGCGCGAAAAAACCAGCTCGGTGTCGCCCTCGCTTTTGGCGGCCTGGTCTTCGTTTTCAGCTTTCTGTCATCGGACAGAATTCTCAATTGGCTACACAAGCGAAGCCTCGGCCAGCGCGAAGAAGTTTTAGTTTACATGGAGCGAATGTTCGTCGAGACCAATCGCACGAAAGTTACTTGGGCGATGATCTCCACAAGCTTTGGTCTAGGAGCTCTACTCTTTATCGCCTGTTGGCCGCACGTCGCGGTCGGCACCATCTTTGGTGGCGCGATTACGATTACGATGTGGTCAATACCAAAACTCTTCGTGCGCAATCTCTGGCAAAAACGTTGCGGCGTTATGGTTAACCAGATGGTCGATGGTATGACTCTGATGTCTAACGGAGTTAAAGCCGGCCTGTCGGTTCAGCAATGTATGGAACGCGTCGTGGACAACATGCCAAATCCCATCAGTCAGGAGTTTGGTCTAGTCCTCGCCCAGATGCGCATCGGGCGCAGTATGTCCGAGGCTCTCAACGAGCTGTCGTTAAGAATTCCAATGGCCGACGTCCAGATGTTCGTAACCGCCGTGAATATTCTTCAAGAGACCGGTGGAAATCTCGCCGAGACTTTCGCCACCATTACCTTCACCATTCGTGAGCGACAAAAAGTTGAAAAGAAAATTGAAGCGCTGACAGCCCAGGGAATTACACAGGGAGTGATCATCTCACTCGTGCCGTTTTTCCTTGGCGGCATGTTTTACCTGATCGATCCAGCTTATGTGACGCCACTTTTTACAACCGCCCTAGGTCTAGTCGCGCTCTTTGCCATGCTGATCCTACAAGTATTGGGTGGCCTAATGATTCGAAAGATTGTTAAAATCAACGTGTGAGAAGGAGTTTCACATGATTTATACATCCCGCTGTCGGATGTTTTTGTTTGCACCGGCCTTGATTACGTTGATGCTCTCGCTCATTCCGACTCGTGGTGCCGCCATCGTCGACATGAAGAACGCCAACTACACCGACACTTGGGTCGACATCACCCTCGCCGGCTCCGGATACTCGTTGCGCGTGAATCGAACTTACAATAGTCGAAGCGTTTTCAATGGCATTTTCGGCTTCGGTTGGTGTTCCGACTTTGAAACGGTGATCGAGCGCCTGCCAGAGGGGCGCCTCAAGCTCACCGAGTGCGGGGCTGGCCAAGAGATTCTATTTAATCCCTCCAAGTTCGAATCTTCCAATATCGACCGAGTCACCGAAGCGGTCGTTAACAACTACAAAAAGAAAAATCCAAACGCCACAAACGACGCCGTCGAAACTCTGCGACGTCAGGTTCGGGGCAATGATGTGATGCGATCTGAGATGGCAAAAGATGCCGGTATCATCACGCCCGAAGCGCAAAAAGGTATGGTTTATACCTCTGAGAGCCTCGGTGTCGAAACTATTACATTCGACGGAAGTCAGTACAACCGCGTGCTTGCCGACGGTACTTCGCAGCGTTTTGATACAACTGGCCACCTCAGCATGTTCTACGATAAGAACAGCAATTACCTTAAGCTTACCTATACCGGTGGGCAGCTCAAGGAAGTGGCGGACAACACCGGCAAGAAGCTCTCATTTTCGTTTTATCCCAATCATAGGGTTAAAGAAATTCTCGCTCCGGGCAACATCCACGCCGAGTATAAGTACAAAGGTGAAGATCTCGTCGAAGTGAAGAACATGTGGAAGAATTCTTATTCCTACACTTACGACGAAACCCATAACCTGACGCGCATTAACTTTCCAGACAATACATTCAAGGCGCTCGGCTATAATTCAAAAAAGGATTGGGTGGTCTCTTTTACAGATCGCGCCTCTCATGGTGTTTCGTGTACAGAGAACTACACCTACGAAGTGGATCGCGAAAATCCCAAAGAACACTTTTGGTCGCTCGTTACCAAAAAATGCGGGGCCGAAGTGGTCAACGAATCACGCTTTGAATTCTGGCACAAGGTGCATCCAAACGGCACGAGGTACCTGGCACGTGCCCTTTCGAAGTCATCGAGCGACTCGCTCGACGTGACCTATCATCCTGATTTTGGCCGGCCGCTTTCAATTAAAAAGAATGGTGTCACAACCACATTCGATTACTACGCCAACGGACTCGTCAAAACGAAAACGACAAACGTCGCCCGTATGACGTTTGAGTATAAGAACTCGTTCAACAAAGTTTCGAAAGTCAGCACCAATTTCTTTGATGACAAAGGAAAAGTGCTTAAGACCCGTGAAACCGTATTTAATTATGATCAGAAATCCAATTTGGTCACGGCCCAAAACACCGACGGACAATCGGTCAAATTGGCGTATGACGAGCGCGGGCGCATCTCGATGATCGCCGACCAGGCCAAAAAGGAAGTCTTGATCAAGTACGATGAACGAACCGGTAAACCTGCGACGATCACCCGTCCTAAAGTTGGATCGATCAACGTGAATTACAAAGCTAACGGTGAAATCAACAAGGTGGAAAGCAGCGACGGAGCCGCCGTCGCCGTTCAAATCGCCTCGACATTCAGCAACCTTCTGGACATCATCTCTCCAGCCACGTCGGACTTGAGTTTGTAAATGAAAGGGTTGAACATGAACCGATTTCTCCTGCTCCTCGCTTCAATTCTCCTGATCACGACGCCACTCTCAGTGCGCGCCGACGACGGAGCCGCTGCTTCTTCCTCGGGTTCGGGTGAAACTGCAGGGTCCGCCTCAGCAGGCGATACGACCTCGACCGAAGCAGGCGCGAGTGGCTCCGGTGCTACCCAAGCTCCGGGCGGCGCATCTGCCGCCGGCGCAGCAGCAGCTTCAGGTCCCAATGGGGCCGATCCGAATATGCCTCCCGTTGCTCAGCAAGCCGAAAAGGACAAAGACAAAGATAAAGACCCAAAAGATCAGAAAGACAATACCCAAGCCGAAATCGAAGCGCGGCCGATCATACCTGGATTTTGCCCTTCGGGAAATTGCACACGCGATGTCCTCGGCGGCACTGGCGGCAAGGAAAGCTCTTGTGACGGGTACGGGATCAAGGGTGCAGGGCCCGGCAGGGAAACCTGTATCGGCGCCAGCGCGTCTAGTAGTGGTCTTGGAGCTCCAGTCGGCGGTGCGAACACGCAATAAGCTTGCCTAACAAGCTTTGTCTAAGAAGCAGACAGCTGCGCTGACAATTTTCGGTAGGGCCTGAGGCTCACGACTAGTGGCTGGCTAACATATCAAATCGACTCTTGTTTTATTCATCACGGCGAGTCTCAAATTGGCACGTTATTGGTATCACTTTCACTTGAGTGATAAAAGACCAGGAGGCCGCAGTGAAAACTTTATTTTGCCTATTAGCCCTAATATTAATTTCGGAAGGCGCGATGGCTTATGGCGATCCGCAGATGCCTTTGCAAACCACGGGGCCGACTTGTGCCGGACTGAATGCGAGCACGGTTGACCTTCTTGAGAAACCCACCTCGGATCAGGCTCAGGCAGCTCAACCAACGGACGTCAAAACTGCAGACACTGCCAAGCGCTCAAAAACTCAATAACTAATTTCTGTTTGTTAAGGCGAGCCCCGAAAAGTCAAACTGCCGATCATCAGTCAGGATCGGGATCGTCGCTTGAATCTGGAGAGCCAACCTCGTTTTTCCAGGCGCGTTCGCGCTGTTTACGTCTGTGCTGAAGCTCCGCAGAATTGTCTTTTTTCTTTGCGCTGAATTGCTTCTCGAAAAAGTGTTGAATCCAGGTGGTGGTGTTGTCGATGACCAGCGAGGCACCGTCGGCGACACCGCGAAGGGCACCGATAGAAGTCGATTCGTGCATCCAAGTCAGCGACCGTTGCTCGAGTGTTTGGTTACTGACCTTGATCTGCAAAAGCAGAAGAATGACCAGAGTTAATGCTGCAGTTTTAATAACAAAGAAAAATTCACTCACGAGTCCATGCCTCCGTACTTATTTTTTTGGAGCCCAACTTTTCGAAATGACCTCAATGAGTTGTTCCGAAGTGAATGGCTTAACAAGAAAGTTGCAACAACCAGCCGTCAACGCGCGCATCACGAGATTTTCTTGATTGGCAGTTGAAAACGCGATCACTCGGATATCAGGATTTCGCGCCAAAATCTCGGCCGTCGCCTCGATACCGCTTTTTTTTGGCATGATGATATCCATCAAAATTAAATCTGGTTTAAGGTGCTGAGCCATTTCGATGGCTTCATCACCGTCGCTGGCTTCGCCCACGAGGTGAATCCCTTTGGAATCCAAAACGTGGCGAACGATTTCGCGTATAAAGGGCGCATCGTCGACGACCATCATACGTAGACTTTTTAGGTTTTCATCGGTCATTGCGTTTAAGTATAAGCGCGCTCGGGAAAGAGCCCAACTGTATAATCAATTTTTCTCGATCCCGGACGTTCGGCCATAGCTGACTGAAGATCAGTCGCCCCAGGAATAGCCGAACTGCAAGATCGTAAATGAATTCGTGACG
>JAYTRM010000126.1:0-15029 GCA_043746165.1 Bdellovibrionales bacterium
ACAATTGATCTAAACTGCCGGCCAAAGGGCGGCACGCTGGTTGCCGGCGTAGAGCCGGCACGGATACCTCGCAGCTTGCTGCGAGTGAGAATTCATTTATTTGGGGGCTTGTTCGGGTCCGCCAGCATCGATCCAAGCGAGCAACTTACTCAGTTGGTCGGGCGTCAGCTGGGCGTGGTCACTTGGCGGCATGTGATCTTTATCCGACAGAGGTGAGGTGATTCTCGATTTAATATGCGGCAATAACTTGGGATTCGAAAATACACGGTAAGCGCGGAGATCGTCGGCGAGTCCAAGCGGATCGCTGCCATCGTGACAAGTGAAGCAACTCGGAGCAAGGACCTGCGCGCTGAGAGCAGCGTAGCTGAGAACACCAGGTCCGCCCGGCGGAGTTGGTGTCGGAACGGGTGTTGGTGTCGGAACAGGAGTCGGAGTCGGAGCCGTTCCCGCGATTCCGTTCTCGGGCGACTTTTCTTGAATCCAGGTCATCAGCGTTGTCAGCTCGTCGACGGTGAGCTGGTCGTGATTCGGGACATTTGGAGGCATGTGGCGTTTATTCCCAATCGGCAACGTGATGCGCTGGAAAATTTTCTCTGACGCCGCCGAGAACAGGGCATAGGTCGAAAGGTCTGCGAGTTTTTCTGTCCCGATGGTGGTCTTACCATTGTGACATTCCAAGCACTTGGTACCTAAAAATGCAGTTTTCATGTCGGCAAAGCTTGGTACCGGGATCGGAACGGGAGTCGGGCCGGGCGGCGGCAAGATTTGATCTTCGCTGATTCCGGCTTCGGGCGATTTTTCGTCGATCCAAGTGACGAGGGTGGTGAGCTCCTCTTCAGTGAGCTGTGAAATATGGGCCCTGACAGGTGGCATGTGACCTTTTCCAGTGGCGGCAGTCGTGATACGGCCTCGAATGCTTTGCGAATTGGCAGCAAATAAGGCGTAAGTCGAAAGATTGAGAACTTTGGGCGATTCGCCGCTGTGGCAACGCAAGCATTTCGCTCCAAGGAAAGCCGAATTCATGGCAGCAAAACTTGGCACCGGAACCGGTACCGGAGTCGCTCCGGTGGAGGGAGCGGGCGTCGCTCCCGCGGCCACGCCGTTTTCGGGACCGCCAGCATTGATCCAAGCATCGAGAGTGGCGAGTTCACTGGGTGTCAGATCTGGGCTACCTTGCTGAGGCATGTGGCCCTGCGGGCTCGGGTTTGGATCATGAATATGGTTTTTGATACTCGGGATATTCCCAGAAAAGGCGGCGTAGCTTCGCAGATCGATGCTTTTGCTCCCGTCATGGCAAGTGAAGCACTTAGGCGCCAGGATCGTCGCGCTCAGCTGGGAGTAAGCCGGCACCGCACCTGCGGCGACTGCTGGAGTGCCTGGGTCGGAAGCACCGTTTCCGGTCTTATAGTTACAGCCGGCATAGATGCTGAGAGACATGAGCGAAGCCACAACTGTGAATCCGCGAAACTGAACTTTTCTTTGAAAACTTGTCATATCTCACCTTCCGAGCGAACCATCCTAGATCCGTAACTCTGCCTAAGCCTATACTACATTGCAATTTCAATGCACATCCAAGAGCGAACCAATTTGTCCTCTAGGCCTACTGGTGCCAAATCGCCGCCAACGAGGTTCATTCTGACGCCGCAGATTGTCTCCGAGTTTGCCGCGCGAGCGATGGACGTGGTTGGCTCGGCCGAACGCTCGTCCGCTTGTTCGCTTTAGGACTCTTGCGAAACATCCGTCTTAGCTAATTCTGGCACGACGAGCCAAGTCGCCCCGACCACAATGAGAGTCATGACACCGCCAAAGACCACCGACGGAACTAGGCCCATCAGGCGCGCCGCGACCCCAGATTCAAAAGCGCCAATTTCGTTGGATGAAGTGATGAAAACCGAACTCACTGAAGACACTCGGCCGCGCATGTCGTTGGGCGTGAAGAGTTGCAAGATCGTTCCGCGTATCACCATACTGACGCCGTCAAACGCCCCAGTGGCTGCGAGAAAAAAGAGCGATAGGTAAAAGCTCGTTGAAACTGCAAAGCCAAGAGTCGTAAGGCCAAAACCGGCGACGACCAACATAAGAACACGACCCGAAATCGGAATCCGATTGGGAAAAAGAGCCATCAACAGCGCGACTAAACCTGAGCCCACCGAGGGAGCCGCGCGAAGAAAGCCGAGGCCTTGCGAACCGACGTGGAGAATTTGATCTGCGTAAATCGGAAGAACTGCGACCGCCCCGCCAAAAAAAACCGAGAACATGTCGAGGGTCATAGTCGACAGCAGCACCCGATGACCAAAAGTAAATTTCAGCCCAGATGCGACGCTCAGGATAAAGGGTTCACGTTTACTTTCGCTTACGATGTCGCGAGTTTGCGCAGATATGAGGGTGATCGAAAGCGAAGCCATCAATTGAAAAAAAGCGGGTAGCGCAAAGGCGACTTGGGCGCCGAATTCACCGTACGCGAGTCCACCCGCCGCTGGTCCTATGATCGAAGCCAACTGGTAGGCCATGCTGTTCCATGCCGAGGCTGTTCGAAGCTGCGCCCTGGGAATCATGTTGGCAGTGAGCGCGAACGTCGCCGGATTATTAAAGCTCCGGGCCGCGCCCGAAATAAATACAGAAGTAAAAAGCAAAGTGAGCCGAATTTCGGTTGAGAGAGACAACGCTGGCGTCACCGCCGCAAAAAGCAGCAAGGCGTTAAGAAACGAAATGAAAAGACTCAACCGATAAATAATCGCGGGTCGGTGGTTATCGACCAAATGACCCGAAATAAACGAACAACCGATGGCTGGAATCGCCTCAGTGAGACCGATGAGGCCGAGGAGTAAGGCGCTGCTCGTCAGCTGATAAACCTGCCAGCCCACAATCACGGACTGGATGAGTAAACCTGTTGCAACGCTCAGGCGAGTGATGAGGAGCAGACGAAAATCGCGATTTGCAAGAAGGTGCCAGCGGCTGGTGGACATATATGCCCGACATCGTCTTTTAATTATCGCAAAAGCTCAAGTCGCAAGAGCGTTGTCCAGCAAACTTTCGTCGTGAAAAACTTTTTTAGACGCTGCTGCCGATGCAGCCGCAGCGGTCGCCGCCACTGTTGCAGCGACAAGCTCTCGCGCCAGACGATCGGTAGCGCAATCGCTGTCAATGGTCTCGCCGCGGGCCTCAAGCCATTGCACCATTGCTGCGCGTGCATTTGCCACTTGCTGCTGACGCCGTTCATGTTTTCCGAGGCGTTTGCCATCCTGAAACTCGGCCACACTGGGAAGTTGACCAAAATTAATATTGGTCGGTTGAAAGTGATCGCCTTTAGTTTCGTCGGTGATCGCATTGAGAAGCGACCCCAAAGCGGTCGCGCGTGGCGGAATAACCGTGTCCAGATTGCTCGCATCCAGAGCGAGTCGGCCCTGAAGTTTAGCATGAAGCATTCGCGCGACCATCAGCCCCATGCAGGTCGACTCAAAATAACCTTCGACGCCCGTGATCTGCCCCGCGAAATAAAGCCAAGGATCGCGCCGGCTGGAGAGATCGCGTGAGAGACGCTTGGGAGTGTTGATGAACAGGTTACGGTGAATGCTTCCGAGCTTGAGGAATTCGGCATTTTCAAGCCCGGGAATCAGCCGAAAAACTCTTTTCTGATCGGCATAAGCCATCTTGGTTTGAAAGCCGACGATGTTGTAGGCGGTGCCTTCGCGGTTGTCTTGGCGAAGTTGGACGACGGCAAATGGTGAATTTCCGGTGCGAGGGTCGCGCAAGCCTTTCGGACTCATCGGCCCAAAGCGCAGAGTTTGATCACCGCGCGCGATCATCGCTTCGATCGGCATGCAGCCGTCGAAATAGGTTCCACCTTTTTCAAAGTCTTTCGCCTCGGTTTTTTTAGCAAGCTTGGCTTCTTCAAGAAAAAAGAAGTACTCGTTTTTGTTCAGCGGGCAATTGATGTAGTCCTTGGTGCCTTTGTCCCAGCGGTCGGCGCGCCATGCGACTTCCATGTTTATAGAGTCATGCGAGACGATCGGGGCAATGGCGTCAAAGAAATACAAGAACTCATCGCCGAAGTGTTCGCGCATCGAATTCGCGAGGCGCTCGTGCGTGAGCGGACCCGTCGCTACGACCGCAGGCCTTGGTAGGTCGTCAAGACTCTCGATCACGCGGTTCTCGAGACGGATGCGCGGATGATTGCGCACCTTCTCGGTGACCGCAGCAGAAAAAATATCGCGGTCCATTCCCAGCGCTTGACCCGCAGGAACGCGCGCGGCGAGACCGGCTTTGAGGATTAGGCTTCCCAGTTGTTCGGCTTCCCATTTGAGCAGGCCCGGAGCGGAGGTCGAAGCGAGGCTACCAAATGAATTGGAGCACACAAGTTCAGCGCACCGATCAGTTTTGTGGGCCGCCGTTGTGACTTCTGATGCTTCTCCGCGCATTTCGTATAAAACCACCTCGTAGCCGAGGCCTGCGAGATGCAGAGCGCATTCGCTGCCGGCGAGTCCAGCTCCCGCAATATGGATTGTGCGGTTTTGTCCGGTCATGATATCCCCAAAGCATGAGCGATTCACAGCAAGGTGGTTCTGGTGGCTCCGGAAGCTCAAGCCGTCGGGGCCCCAGTAAACGCCATAGTCAACTCAATGCGGCAGGGGATGTCCTACAAGGCTTGCTGCAAAATAGCAAGTCTCAGCTGGCGGATGGATTCATTCGCTGGCGCCTCGAGACCAACTGGAAAGACGTGGTGGGAGCGACGATCGCCGAGCAGACGCTGCCCGTAGCCTACGAGCGGGGACGCCTTTCGATTTGGGTACGCCACCCGACTTGGATGCAGCAACTTTGGTATTTTCAGGAAGCCATCAAAGAGAAGGTTAACGGCCACGTCGGCAGAAATTGGGCGATCGAAATTAAGTTCACACTCAACCGGCGCGCCGCCACGACGGCAGAGACGGCGGAGAATTAGTTAGCTTCGCTCTTTTGAATCGTCTCGCGGATGACATCTTTCATGTATCGATTGCGCGGTGAGCCGCCCGCGAACGCCTTTAAACTTTGATAGACGCTCGGGTCGTTAATCAACAGCCCAAGTGTACCTTTACCCTGATCAACCTTTTCTAAGATGCTGGCGAGACTGATCATTGCAGATTTAATCTTTTTATTTTCCGGGATATTGGCATTGATCGAAGCGGTCAACGTGCTCAGTTCGGTCATCGTCGACTTCAGTTTTCCTGAAGCGTCGGCCATGTTGCGCATGAGTTCAGCAGCTTTACCGTTGCCATTAATTGAAGCGATAAGAACTTGGGTGTCCTTGATGAGATCGATAATTCGGGCTGCGCCGTCTTCGCGAGATGTTAAAAGCTTCATGTAGTCCGTATCATCGCCTTCGATGATCGAGCCGTTAGCTAGCAGCTTGCCGTCGAGCGGACCAGGGGTGAGGTAGATGAACTTATCGCCGAGCGCACCTTGGGTTTTGATTTCGCCCTTCGTGCCAGCCACCAGGCGGTTGCGATAGATGGCATCGATTTTCATTTCAATATCGAGACGGCTTTCCTTCTCGATGAAACGAATGGTTTTGACGTTTCCGACTTGGACGCCGGCGAGGCTGACGACACTTCCCGGAAACAGACCCTGAACTTCGTCGAAGCGAATATGCAGCGCCACATATTTGGTGAAGAATATTTTATCTCCGCCGAGGAGCAAGATCGACATCATAATGACGAAAAGCCCGGTGCCGATGAACAAGCCAACTCTGTATTGAAGTCGTAACGAATGTTGTTCCATAGCTAACTCCTAGGAAGATGACTCCTAAAATTCTTCTCCTCGCACAAAACGGTTGAGGATACCGCCGCCGTCACCATTTTCGAGCTCTTCGCGTCGACCGATTGAGTGAACCCGGCCGTCCTGAATCAGTGCAATACGATCGCAAACCGCAAATACGCTCGGCATGTCATGTGTAACGAAGATCGCGCTCACACCTTTACCCTTGAGGCGGAGAATCTCATTTTGAATCCGAATGGTATTAAAGGGATCGAGGCCGGCTGTTGGCTCATCATACAAAATCACTCGGGGTTCGAGAATGATCGAGCGAGCTAGGCCCACGCGTTTCTGCATTCCACCTGAAAGGTTAGCGGGCATCAGATTTTCGCAACCTTCGAGACCAAATTCTTCGAGCGAAGAAAGGACGCGGCTTTTGATCTTATCTTCGCTCAATTTGGTGTGAGCGCGTAGCGGGTAAGCCAGATTTTCGTAGACTGACATCGAATCAAAGAGCGCGCCATTTTGAAAAACATAGGCGACTTTTTTGCGAACCTCGATCAACTCGGTCTCTTGAAGGGGAACGATGTCTTGTCCCTCAACTAAAATACGACCTTTATCGGGTTTTTCAAGACCTATCAGACTTCGCAAAATAACGGATTTGCCGACACCCGATCCGCCAAGAAGTCCTAGGCATTCGCCTTGATGCAGGGTGAATGAAATGTCGCGATGGACGGGCTTGTTGTCAAAACTTTTTTGGAAATGTTCAAACTCGACCACGACCGGGGTCAAAGGACGTCGATCTGTCGTTGAGTTGGTCATTGAACCGGAGGTTGAACTTAACAGTGCGTTCATCGCGGACTCTCGAAAAGGAAGAAGAAGGCTTTGGTCAGGAAGAAGTCACCAACCAAAATTAAGACGGACGAAACCACGACGGCGCGAGTGGTCGCGTTGCCAACCCCTTGGGTTCCGCCGCGAACGCCGAGGCCGAAATAACAGGCCGTGATGCTGATGAAAAATGAGAAGAACACGGTCTTTCCTATGCCGACGAAAAAATCGGTGATCGTCAGCGTGCCATAAACTTTTTCAAGACAGAACATCGGATCGAGGCCGAGTTCCCAAACTTCCACGCCGAGAGCGCCGAGCACTCCCGATACGTCGGCAAGTGCGCACAGAAGCGGCAGTGCGATGAGGCAACCGAGAATTCTTGGAATCACGATGCGCTTGATTGGCGAGGTACCGAGAGCACGAATGGCGTCGATTTGCTGGGTGACCGTCATCGAGCCGAGCTCCGAGGCAATCCCTGCTCCGACTCGGGCGGCGAGCATGAGGCTACAGAAAGCTGGTCCCATTTCTCGAACAATTGAGGCGCCGACGAGCTTCGGTACGTAAAGTTTTCCGCCGAATTTACTGAGACCCACTCCGAACTGCAGGGCCATGACCATTCCGGTTGAAACCGCAGTCACAAAGGTCAATCCAAATGACTTGACCCCGATGTTGTAGATTTGCTCTGTCAAAAGATAGAGGTAGGTGGGTCGAGTGCGGATTTCTTTAAGCACTTGATAAAAAAGCAGGCCAGCCCCGCCGAGGGCATTGGCTATCTCAAGAATGCTGGCGCCGAGCGCCGTCGATGTCCGCCGTATCATGGTGCTTTGAAGCTCTTCAGAAAAGTTTCGAAGGTTACTTGATCGTGATCAAAAGTTTTAGAAACTCCGACGTGGCTCAGAGTGTAGGTGCAACCATTTTTCTTGAAAACTAACGTTGAAATTCGAGTGACGACGCCATCGATTCGACCCTGGGCATCCATCTTGAGTGCTTCGCGGCCGTTGAAGGTCGGATTAGATTGGTTGACGATATTGAGTTCCGACACGCCTGAGAACAGATCGCGCGCGACTGAGTCGAGCGAAGGGTCTGACGGATCGTTGCAAGTTGAAAAGTAGCTAATCGAATCGCCATTGGCTTTGTTCAGCCACGCGCCGTCGGCCGTTGCATCTTTCATCACGGCGTACGGCGGGCTCGGCGGTTGGAACTCAACGTTTTTTGACCGCTCACCAGGTTTAGGGCCAATGTTAACCGACACGCAACTCGTGAGTCGGAGAGCCGAACCGATTGCTAAGATGACTAAGGAACGTTGGAAAACTTTTATGTTCTTCAAGTCGCAACTACCTTGGTGAATCACTAAGTGACAGTGTTATCGGAACTTTTATTCCGAAACGATACATTTTTTTCAGAATGTACCTGTTTTGAATGCGAAGTGCGACTTGTATTGTTGATGTTTGTCGAGCTCGCGGCTCGACGTTGATCTTCTCACTACCCGTCGACGTTTGCTTATCGTTTAGACTTCGGTCGCTGTTGGCATCATGACTTCTGCCATTTCTTTGGCACCTGGCTCGACAAACTAAAAGTCTAGCGCAGAGTCTTGGTTTGCCAGTCGCCGCCTCTTGGTGCGTTTTGGCGCAGTTCGTTGGCCTGAAAAGAGGACTCGTGCATCGACTTCCAGCACTGGCACCGGATGTGCTTAATGAATTAACAATGTGTTGAGGAACCTGGCATGAGTGGTACCTGATCAGGAGTCGAGTGGGCGAGAGTTCAATTAAAACTTCATTTCTACGGAACGTACTCTTCCCGTTGGGCTTGAGCTTCTTTGCCGTACCTTCCCTTGGGGCTGAAGGCCAAACGGTAAAAGTCGACATTTCGCACATCGGCGACGCCACTCACCTCGAGTTTAGCGGATCCGTCGATTGGAAATATGACTTCAGGCGTGTTCCGGGGGGAGTATCTGGGCAGAGCAACCAGGTCGTTTTACGAATTCCAGGGCTGTCAGCCGACACGGTTAAGAAACTCCTCGCGCAAAATGATGGCCTGATCAAAAACATCAAAGTCGCTGATCATGGGATAGATGAAAAGTTCGAAGTCGCCTTCGCGGTGAATGATCAAACTGATTTTTTCGACTATATCTCCGACCAACCTTCGCGCTTGATCATCGATTTTTTTCCTAAAGATGAGCCCAAGGCTCCCTCACAAGCTGCCAAAGTCAGTGAAAAGTTGCCGCCAAAAAAACCAGCGTTGGCGAAAAAAATAGCGATCTCTGAAGTCTCCAAAGCCACAGTGGATGACGACGATGAAGATGAAGACGACGATGCAAAGCCGGCCCAAAAAGCGAAAGGCCGCGTTCCCGCTGGCGACGTGGTTTTGGTTGCCAAAAGTGAGCTTCCCGAAGCTCCATCTCTGGCCGAGCAAATCAGTTCGAAAAAAGATTTCAGCCATGGAATTTTCGATGGCGGTGATCCTGAGTTTAAGCGCTTCTCGATTCGCGACTATGAAATCAGTGAAAAAGCGATCTTGGCAAGTCAGGACAATTATTACCTGCCATTTCCGATGCTCGAGCTTGGAATGCCCCAACTGAAAGCTCTGATTTCAGCTCCACCGACTTATGAAATTGTTCCAAAAGATAATCGCGAAAACAAAGAGGCGAGAATTCTGCTGACGCTCTTTTCAAGCAAGCAGCGCGCACTCTTTCTCAAAGCTGCAAGAGAGTTTGTCGAGAGCTACCCAGAAAGTCCTTACGACGAAGTGGTCCGCTACATGATCGGCGATGCTCATTACGACATCTGGCGTGCGAATAATTCCATCGCGGATTTCGATCTTGCAATGAATACCTATTTGTCGCTCGTCGGTCGCTACCCCGAATCTCCGATGACGCCGCGGACTTACTTGCTTATGGGTTACTCTTACTTGGATCGCGGCGACAGTTTCGGCGCACTCAAGTCGCTCGAACATTTTGCGCGGCAGTTTCCGAATTCCAAACATATCGACCGCGTCAAGCTTTCGATTGCGGAAGCGTACTTGAAGCTTGATCGCTATGATGACACTTACAATCTTTTGGATCAGGTTGAAAAAGAAGGTAAATCTCCCTCGGGCCGCGAAGAAGCCGCGTTTCGCAAGGGCGACATCTTCTTTAAAAAGAAAGACTACTCCGAAGCGATTCGCCAATATGAAAGCGCGATAGCTCGCCATCCTGCCGCCGCGAATCGCTTTCCGAATATCTGGTATAACCGCGCCGAAGCTGAGTTCAACTTAAAGAAGTACAAAGAGTGTCTCGAGTCCTACCGCGTCTTTTTGCAGAAATTTCCAGATCATCAGCATGGTGGTTTTGCCATGACAAGAATGGGAGAGCTGCTCGGCATTCTCGGGGCCAATGGCAAACGCGCACAAGGTGCTTTTCTTGAAAGCTATTTCCGTTACCGCGCCACCCCTGGCGCGGGAGTCGCGCGCATTCGGCTTCTCACGGGACGCATGACTGAGATGAAAGATAAAGAACTGGCCAGCGCGTTGAGAGAAGTTGAACAGATCACCGCTCGTTATGCCGATCGGACTAAAACCAAAAAAGAACTCGAACAAGAAAAAGCCGAAGCGACCCGCGCTTCTTTAGCCGAAGCCGAAGCAGAAGAAAGAAAAAAAGCCGCAGCCGGCAAGCATGGAGAGGGCGGAGAACAGAGCGGTAAGAAGAGTGCAAAGGCAGAAGCCGCCGATGGAAGCGAAGAGCCAGATTTTGCCCTGGCGCCAAAAGACGGTGAAGAAGCTCAGCATCGCCGCGCGGTCCTGCCGGGAATCGAAGAGTTCAGCTCGCTACTGATCAGTGACGGGCAATCGGCGCGACACGAATATGATTTGGCCACCAAAGAGCTGATCAATTATCACCAAAAAAATCCGCAGTCACCCAACCGAGAGAAATTCAAATCGCGAATCGTTCGCAATCTGGCTTCGGGTTTGCGTTCAGCAGTGGAACACGGAGATTTTATCGATGCGTTACGCCGCTACAGCGGTAACGCTGATGGCTGGTTTAAAAATTCTGATCGCGTCGACCTGCACTTTGACCTTGGTCGGGCTTACGAAGCCGCCGGGGTCTTCGCAGAAGCCGAAGGCGCTTATCAAGATTGTCTTAAGCGCATCGCCGACATTAAGGCCGAGCATAAAGAAAAAGAGCACGAAGCACTCGAGAATTTTCCATCTTCTGCAACCGTCGAGCTGCGACTTGCTGCCGTGTCCGCAAAAGGCGGTTCGTTTGCGGCGGCTGAAACCCATCTGAAAAAAATTACCAATCCCTCTGAACTTTCTGGAACCGAGCAGGTAGAAAGTGCGGAGCTCTCGGCCGACGTTGCCGAAGCGCGAGGCGAAGGAGGGCTGGCTAGAACCTTCCTCGCGAATCTGATCAAAACTTGGAATGGTGACCCTCAGCTCACGAGCCCCCTGCACTTGCGTCTCGCAAAGCTTGAAATCAGTGCGAAGAACTTCAAAGTCGCAGATGAGCACCTGGCCACCATTCTCAGATGGAAAAAAGAAAATCCCGATAAAGTAAGTGCTGAAGTTGAAGCCAAAGCGCTCGAGACTCGGGCCGACCTTTTTGTCGCTCGTGGCGAGCGCACGAATGCGGTCAGAACCTATCGCGAGTTGCTCACTCAATACGAGAAGACTCGTCCACTGGCCTCGGTTCGCTACCGTCTTGGCCAGATTCTCTATCAAGATGGAGACCTCAAAGGTGCCGAGCAGGCCTGGGGAGAGTTGACTGCTGATCGCGATGGCCTGTGGCAGCACTTGGCGGCGGAAGAAATGCGCGGTTCGAAATGGCAGTCTGAATATAAAAAATACCTCGATCGAATTCCAGCGGCGGCTCCGCTGAGGGAGCCCCAACAATGAATGGTGAGGAAATGAAGACACTTGATCCAGAGATGCGAAAAGTCTTAAAGCTCGCTGAAAATGTCGCCTCGAGCAAGGCTACTGTCCTGATCTGCGGTGAAAGCGGAACCGGCAAGGAAGTTCTCGCGCGTTTCATTCACGGCAAAAGCCCGCGCGCCCATAAGCGCCTAGTTGCGATCAATTGCGCGGCAATTCCTGGCGAGCTTCTCGAAAGCGAACTGTTCGGTTTTGAGCGCGGTGCCTTTACGGGTGCCAATCAAGCAAAGCCAGGAAAATTCGAATTGGCCAATGACAGTACTTTTCTGCTCGACGAGATCAGTGAGCTTCCGTTACTTCTGCAAGCCAAGCTTTTGCGAGTGATTCAGGAGGGCGAGGTCGAGCGCCTGGGCGCTAAAAATCCCGCAAAGATTAACGTGCGCTTGATTGCCACGAGCAACCGGGACTTGAGCCAGATGGTTCGTAGCGGACAGTTTCGCGAAGATCTGTTTTACCGCCTTAACGTCATTCCGCTTCGAGTTCCGCCCCTGAGATTTAGGCCTCTCGATGTCGAAATGTTATCGAAATTCTTCGTTGAAGTTTCTTCCCACATTAACGGCAAAGTTGTACGTCCGCTCAGTGCAGAGGCTTTATCTAAGCTCAAAAACTGGAAATGGCCCGGGAATATTCGCGAGCTGGAAAACGTCATCGAACGGTCTATCTTGACGGCTTGCGGAGACATAATTGAAGTTCAAGACATATCGATCAGCGGCTTTGAATCGGTGGAGTCACAGCTGCCTGGACAAATTGACGCCGGCATGACGATCTCGGAGGCCGAAAAGCGCCTCATCATAAAAACACTCGAGCACACTCAGCAAAATCGCACGCACGCGGCTCGGATGCTCGGGATCAGCATCCGAACACTCAGAAATAAATTGCACGAATACAACGGTACCGGAAGCGCCGCGGGTCATGACGATTCGCAGGAGGTTGCCAATGGCTGATCTTTTTGACAAAACCACGCGGGCGCTGGGAGCCAACGTCAATCTTCGCCAGGTACGAAACAACATCATTGGCTCAAACATCGCCAATGCAGAGACCCCTGGCTATCAGGCCAAAAAAGTTGATTTTGAAGATGCGCTCGCGAGAGCCTTAGATCTCGAAGGTCTCGGCCAGCCTGAAGGCACCCAGCCAGAACATTATCCGGTCGGTCGCGGAGCCCTGTCGCGCGTGAAAGCCGACATCTACGAAAACCCCGATGTTGAGGTTTCAAACGACGGCAACACCGTCGATGTCGAACGCGAAATGGCAGATCTCGCGCAAAACAGCATCATGTACAAGGCGGCGATCCAGCTGATCAATAAAAAGATGGCGGCACTTAAGTACGCCGTTGGTGAGGGAGGCCGTTAATGGATATTTTAAGTGGAATGCGAGTGAGTGCGAGTGGTATGGCCGCGCAACGCATGCGCATGAATACCATTAACAGCAACATCGCCAACGTCAACACCACTCGCACACCCGAGGGCGGACCTTACCGCCGCAAAGATGTCGTCTTTGAATCTATGCCCGATGCGCGCAGTTTTGGTGAGATTCTGACCACGCAGCCGCAAAAAGATGTCAACCGCGTGCAGGTCACTGACATCATCTCTGATCGCAAGGCGCCACTTTTAAAATACGAGCCTGATCATGCTGACGCCAATGCTGATGGTTACGTAGCCTATCCGAATATCAATCTCATGGAAGAAATGGCCAACATGATCATGACGTCCAGGGCCTACGAGGCAAACGTCTCGGCCATGAACGCGACCAAAGACATGGCGATGACGAGTCTTGAGTTAGGTCGTTAGACGATAGGCAAAAAGTTCCGGTCCTAGATGCAGTTTAAGGATGAAGTTTTTAAGGTAAGATAAAGTAAGTCTTAAAAAAGAAGGAAAACAAACCATGGATGGTTTGACGATTCGACAAGGAAATTCACTCATTGATACTGGCAAAACGGCCAGTGAGTTGCGCTCGGATCGAATGGCCCCCCAGACTGGGCCAAGCTCCGGGGGAGACAAAACCTTCGCCGATACTCTCAAAGAGGCCGTCGGCCAAGTGAACACCTTACAAAAAGAATCAGATGTAAAGATGCAGGAGCTGGCCACTGGCAAGACTTCGAATATTCCCGAAGTGATGATGGCAGCCGAGAAAGCCGACATCGCTCTCCGCTTGATGGTCCAAGTTCGCAACAAAGTGATCGAAGCCTACCAAGAAGTAATGAAAATGCAGGTCTGATCATCGTATTTGGGGAGTCAGTTATAAATGCAAGCTTTGATCCGCAGTCTCGTTGTTCAGTTTCGTGAGTTCTACAAGAACCTCACGCCCGTCAAGCGTATGTCGATGCTCGTGGCGTCGGCAGTCGTGCTTGTTACGGGCGCGTTTATGTTGGTGATGGTTTCGGGAACTGATTATGTCGTTCTGCTCAAAGATATTCCCGCCGATCAAACTTCCTTGATCGTCGGCAAACTGCAAAGTAAAAATATTCCGTTCAAAGTGCAAGACGACGGCAAGACCATTGTGGTTCCGAAGGACTTACTTTCGACGTCGTTGATGTCACTGATGTCAGAAGTCGGCTCGGGAAAGATCGGTACGATCGGTCTTGAACTTTTTGACAAGCAAGACTTCGGTGCGACCTCTTATTCGCAAAGAATCAATTACCAGCGCGCGATTCAGGGCGAGCTGATGCGCGCGATCAACACCTTGGATGCGGTGAAACAATCCAAAGTTTTGCTCGCCCTACCGGCAAAGAAAACTTTTCTCGAAGAAGGCGCTGCCCCGACCGCGAGCGTTGTGGTTGAGCTTCATCCTGGTAAAACTCTGAGCGAAGAGCAAGTTCGCGGCATCATGTTCCTTGTCGCCAACGCTGTTGAGGGGCTCGATGCCGATAAAGTGAACGTCGTTGATTCGCGCGGCAAGATGCTGTCGCGACCGAACGATCCGATGTCATCCGGCAATGCGCAGATCAGCGAAATGAAATCTCGCATGGAGCATGATGTTGAAGATCGCGTTGAGGGCATTCTGGCCCGCGTGGTCGGACAAGGCAAAGTCATTGCCCGCGTTAACGCGACTCTCGGACGTAAACAAACCAGCACGGTTGAAGAAACGGTCGATCCTGACAAGACAGCTCTCCTCAGCGTGCAGACAGAAGAAGAAGCTCTCGACGGCAGCCGCACGAATCCGACCGGTGTTCCCGGTTCGCGCGCCAATCTTCCGGGCGCGGCGGAATCGGGCCAGGTCGGTTTCAATCAAAATGTAAAAAAAGAACTCAAGCAACAAAATTTCAGCGTTCCAAAAACGGTGCGAAACACCAAGGAAGCGGCCGGTGGCCTTGAGCGCCTGAGCATCGCTGTCGTCGTCGACGGCACCTCGGCTATCAAAAAGAATGACAAAGGTGACGAAGAAGAAGTCTATCAGCCTCGTACGCCGGTAGAGCTCGCGCAGTTCGAAGCGATTGTGAAGAGTTCGATCGGCTTCAACGAAGCGCGCGGCGACTCGATCAAAGTCGAAAACATTCGATTCCAAAAAGAAGACTTCTCTGAGAGCGAACGTTTAATGTCTTCGCTTGAAAGAAAGAAGATTCTCAACTCGCT
>JAYTRM010000127.1:0-7443 GCA_043746165.1 Bdellovibrionales bacterium
CAAAATCGTGTCGCGCCTTGCAATCTGCGCGGCTTCGACGAGTTCGCCCAGCACTTTTTCAGGCTTATCGCTTTGATCTTCAAAAAATCCCAAGTGGAAAAGACTTAAGCCCATCAACAAATCTTGACGAGTCGCGCTCACAAGCACGGCTCCAAAGGTCCCGCCGAAAACGATGAACGCGGCCGTCAATTGCAAGATCGAACTCACATGGCCGTCTTCGAGAACCATTCCACCGAGCACTCCTCCCACTCCGAGAAAAAGGCCCAGCACTGTTACCAAATCCATAGCATGTCACTCCTTGACAAGGTCGGAGACCAGACTTCGCCTGTAGACGACGATTTTTTTTACTATTTCGCCCGGCGCTTCTCGCACCATAAGCCTTTCGCCATCGGTAAAAATCAGAATCGTATCTGGCGCGGACTCAATAAAGCGAATCAGGTCGGGGTTGACCAATAAAGGTTTTCCGTTGATTCGGCTGAGTTCGATCATGCCCCATTGTCGCATATTGTCGCTTGCGCGCGAGGGAATTTTACATTGCGGACTAGGGAAGTTCCGAAGTAGAACTTGAAGTGAACCTAAGTCGCGCCGTTCGAAAGTCGCACTCTTCGAAAGTCGTAACTGTCCTCCGGGAGGACCCTTGAATTTGAATTGGCTTGCTCTCGACCAAATGCTTTTTTCGAAGATCAATGGCGACTGGACCAGTCCCTTTTTTGATTGGTTTTTCCCGCACATCACTGACTTGCACCAAAATCCCGTTGCGATCGCTATTTTCTTTTCAGCTATTGCGCTCTGGGTTTGGAAAAAACGAGAGTTCGCGCTGAAGTGGCTTCTCGTCATCATTCTTGCCGCGGGCTTTACGGATTTGTTCTGTTATCGAGTCGTCAAATCGTTTGTTGACCGCGACCGGCCAGAAATGGCGGGGATGAAAGTCGTTCTGCGAACCAATCAACATTCTGGACCTTCATTCCCTTCGAATCATGCCGCCAATATGTTTGCGGTAGCTGTTACCTTTGGCGGTGCCGAGCCCGCAATTGGGCTGTTTTTTTATCTTGCTGCGGTTCTCATCGCCTACAGTCGTGTTTACGTCGGTGTTCACTTTCCGCTCGACGTGATCGGAGGAGCCGCCATTGGAATCGTAATTGGCTACCTTGTTCGCATGCTTTTAACGAACCGCCTTGGTCTTTATCATCGCACTACAAACGTCTGGCCGGACGAAAAGCCTACCTCCAGAGATGGATCCAGAGGTGGATCCAGAGGCGGAACCAGAGGCAGCCCTGGCGCGCCTGGAAAATCGCATGATCGAACAGGGAAATTCCGATGAAAGTGCTGGTCACTGGTGCCAGTGGGTTTCTCGGCGGCGCCCTTGTTAGGCGCTTAACCGAAGAAGGCCATCAGGTCCGCATCATCGCTCGCTCGCACAGCAACTTTGAAGAAATCAAAGATTTAAAACTGGAAGTGTTGGCCGGCGATATCGTCAATCTGGAGAGCTTACAGAAAGCTTGCCAGGGTATGGATTCGGTCTTTCACCTCGCCGGACTCATCGCCTACAGCAAAGAAGCTCGCAAGGATATGCAGTTGATCAATGTCGATGGCACCGCCAATGTCATCAAAGCCTGTGAAACTCAAAGTGTACGCCGTTTGGTTCACGTCAGCTCGGTCGCCGCAGTAGGCAGCAGTTTTGATGGCAAAACCCCTCTCGACGAAAACTCAAAGTTTAATCTCGGCGAACTCCACCTCGGCTATTTCGACACCAAGCGCGACGCCGAACTCCTTGTCAAAGCGGCTGCCGATCGCGGAACCCTCGACGCGGTCATCGTCAATCCTTCGACCATCTATGGTCCAGCCGATGCACGCAAAGGCAGCCGAGAAACTCAGGTTAAAGTCGCGCGCGGCCGATTTCCCTTTTACACCCCGGGTGGGGTCGGGGTGGTGAGCTACCATGACGTCCTAGATGCGCTTCTGTTGGCATGGCAGAAGGGGCGCCGGGGCGAACGCTATATCATCAACGGCGAAAATCTTCTCATTCGCGAAGTCTTCAATCAAATTGCCGATTGTGCTGGCGTCAAACGCCCGTTCATTTATCTTCCGCGTCCGCTAATTTTTTCAGTAGGCCGAGTCGGCGATGTCCTCGAAACGCTCGGAAAAAAAGGTCCACTCAATAGCGAAACCGCTTGGACTGCCGTTCTCTTTCATTGGTTTGATGCCAGCAAAGCCCGCCGCGAACTCGGCCTTACTTTCCGACCCGCCGCAGAGGCGATCGAAGAGAGCGTTCGGTGGATGAAAGACAACGGCTTACTTTACTGACTTCACTGATTAATGGCTCTCGGAGCTCGCATCTTACGAGCATACAAAATCAGAACCGCCAGTGTGGCAACGTAAGGAATGATCTGCACGAATTGGTTGGGAAGATTGAATCCCGCCCAGCTCTGACCCTGCAGTTGAATCTGAACGGCATCAGTGAGCGCAAAGAAGAGACAAGCGAGGAACGTCGGCCAGGGCCGCCAGCCTCCGAAAATCAACGCAGCGAGCGCGATAAAACCGCGCCCGGCCGACATGTCGCGAATGTAACCGCTCCCTTGGCAGAGGCTTAAGTAAACGCCGCCGATTCCAGTGACAATGCCGCCCTCAATTGTGGCGCGAAAACGGACCCGCCGCGCATCGACTCCCTGAGTGATCAGAGCGTCGGGATTTTCACCAGCGGCTAAAATACGTAGGCCGTGTCTCGACTGCCTAAAGAAAAATTCGAAAACAAAAAGGGTAACAACAGCCAAGCCGAAAAAGACTTCCGGAAGATGGAAGGTTGAACGAAAATCGAGTTGCGGAGTCGACCCAGTCGAGCCAAATAACGATTTGCAAAGCACAGGAATTAAACCAAAGCTGAGAAGATTGATCGCCGTCCCAATCACGATCTGATCGCCGCGCCCCCACAAGCAGAAGAACGCAAAGACGGCCGACACCAAACCTGACGAAGCGAGGCCCGCAAATCCACCGATCCAGACATTGCCAGTCAAGGATGCAGTCGCTGCGGCCGCAAATGCCGAAAAGAGCAAACCGCTCTCGAGCGCGACATTCGCGACGCCGCTGCGCTCGCTCATCATTCCACCAAAGGCCGCAAAGATGAGCGGCACAGATAAGCGCATCGTGCTGAGCAGAACGTCTTGAATCATCTACGCTCCAAGCTGCGAGCGCGTCGCGAGCGAAGTTCTGCAACCAGCCGAGATACGCCCGGCTGGCTGGCCACGGCAAGTACGATGAAGGCCTGGATGACGGTGGCCAAATCGCGCGACACGTAACGGGTATCAAGATCGAGATCGAGCGCACCCTTGCTGAGCACACCAAAGAGCAAAGCCGAAAAAAAGATTCCCAAAGCTGAGTTGCGACCTAAAAGTGCGACGGCGATCCCGACAAAGCCCATGCTCGAGGTGAAGCCTTCACGAGTCTTGTGTGCAAATCCCAAAACTGGGCCGGCCGCAGCCAAGGCCGCAAGCCCGCCAGAAATAAACATCGCTGAGATCACTTGTCGCTTCATGTTTACTCCGGCGAGTCGGCCTAGTTCTGGCCCGCCCCCGGCAAGGCGTTGATAAAGTCCGAAGCGTGTTTTTCCCATGACGAATGCAAAGACTAAGAGTGCGATCAGGGATAGAAAAATCGCGGTACTCAGCGGGCTCGAGCCACCAATCTGGGTGAGCGATGCCAATTGATAACCGAGTCCGACTTCGGCAGTCTCAGGAACCTGCGAGGCTGGATTTTTAAAAACATTCAGAATAAAGAAACTGCTGAGTCCATAAGCGATGAAATTGAGCATGATTGTAGAGAGTACTTCGTGACAGCCACGATAACTTTTCATCCATCCCGCAATTGCTCCCCAAGCACCGCCAACCATGAACGCGACCATAAACGCCAGCGGAATCGCAATCGCTGATGACAATCCTGGAAGGCAAATACCGACCGCCGCCATGGCGAGCCCGCCGAGGGCCATCTGACCTTCAGCACCAATATTGAAAAGACCCGCGCGAAAAGCCCATGCCACCGAAAGGCCAGTGAGAAAAAGAGGAGTCGCGTAGTAAAGTGAGTAACCGAAATCAGTGAGACTTCCAAACGAGCTGTTGAGCAAAACCAAAATGACATGGATCGGTGATTCGCCGAGCATCCAGGCAATGACGAGTGAGGCGCCCAAACCAAAAAGAAGCGCTAAGATCGGAGTCAGCAAGACTTTAAAAATCTTAATGGGCATGGTTGGTTCCCGTCATCGCCGCGCCAATTTTCATGGGATCAAAATCGCGCCGAAAAAACTCGGCCGAAATTCGCCCTTCGTACAGCACCGCGATGCGATCCGAGAGCTTCAGTAATTCGTCTAGCTCACTGCTCATGAGCAGAATGCCGAGCCCTCGATTACGCAGTTCAATGAGTTGGCGGTGAATTAAGTCAATCGCACCGAGATCGACACCACGAGTGGGTTGATGACAGATAAGAAGTCGCGGCTTTCGTCCAACCAACTCGCGAGCAAAGATCAGTTTTTGTTGATTGCCGCCACTTAAGTGTTGTGCCGCTACATTTAAAGAAGAGGCTCGTACGTCGAAGTTTTTAGCCCAAGATGCGGTTGTCTGATTCAATTTGGTAAAATCAATCAGGCCCCAATTCAAAAACCGCTCTTCGAGACCAATCGCCATATTCAGGTGGCAAGACTCGGTCATCCATAGCCCTTGATGCTGGCGATCTTCAGGAACTAATCCAACTCCGAGTTCGCGCGCCTGCCGTGCGCCGCTCGACGAGACCTTTTTGCCCAAAATCTCCAAATCTCCAGAAAATCCGAGTCCACCAAAAATCATCTCCACCAAATCACTTTGTCCCGAACCTTCAACGCCAGCGATTCCAACAATTTCGCCACTTCGGACCTCAAAACTCGCGCCGCTCAGTCGACCTCTCCGCCCATCCGCTGAATTCGATTTAAGAAACCCTGCCTTGAGTGCGACTTCAGTGCCCGGTTCCGTAAGGGTCATGTTAAATGTGCCAAGTTTTTTACCGATCATACTCTCAACAAGGCTGTCGACACTTGCATGAGCAACGCTTCCAGAATCGATTAATTTCCCGTGGCGAAGCACCGTGTAGGTGTCGCAGATCTGCATGACTTCGCCGAGTTTGTGCGTGATCAACACGATGCTGCGGCCTTGATTTTTTAAATCGCGCAAGACTTGAAAAAAGTCGAGGATCTCTTGCGGCGTGAGCACAGCGGTCGGTTCGTCGAGAAAAAGAATCTTCGCGCGGCGAAACAGAAGTTTGAGAATCTCAATTTTCTGTTTTTCTCCGACAGAAAGTTGTTCCACCGGCGCAAACCAGTCGAGTCGTAAGTTCTTGCTGGGAAGCAAAGCTTCTAATTGCTCGATGGCGCGCTTTCGATTGAGACGGCCAAAAATATCAGTAGGCTCTGCGCCCAGGATTACGTTGTCGATCACCGAAAGATTTTCGACAATACTGAAATGCTGCTGAACCATGCCAAGGCCCGCGGCTATGGCATCGGCCGAATTTGCGAATTCGGCTCTCTTACCATCGAGCCAAATTTCACCAGAGGAAGGCCGATGCAAAGCAAAAAGCAGCTTCATCAACGTAGATTTTCCGGCGCCATTTTCGCCGAGCACCGCATGAATGAGACCAGGCTCAAAGGTCAATGAGACACTTGATACCGCCGCAAATTCTCCGAAGCTTTTGCTGAGATTTCGCGTCTCGAGGCGCAGACTCATTGGCCAGGTTTCTTGCTGGTCTCGTAATAGTCAGGGACTTTAATCTCACCTTTGATAATTTTTGCGCGAACGTCTTCGAGTGCCGCGCGGTAAGGCGCGATCAATTTTTCATTGTTCTCATCGACGGCATAATCAACGCCTTTGTCCTTCAGGCCAAAATCGCGATTCCCCGCCTTAAAGGTGCCTGCAACCTGCTCGTGAATGATGTTGTTCACGGCATTGTCGACCCGCTTCAACATACTCGTCACGATTCGCCCTGGTTTGACGCCGTTTTGGTTGCTGTCGACACCAATTGCGTAGGCTTTTTTCTCTTCGGCGGCGTCAAACAACCCCATGCCCGTCGCACCGGCCGCATGAAAAATAATGTCGGCGCCACGACCGTATTGCGAGAGCGCGATTTCTTTTCCGCGTGAGGGGTTTGCCCAGGCACTGCTGTTGACACCGGCATAGTTCACAATCACTTCGGCCTTGGGATTGGCTGCTTTTACGCCGGCTTCGTAGCCCATTTCAAATCGGCGAATCAACGGAATATCCATTCCACCGATGAAACCGACCTTTGCGGTCTTCGTCATTAACCCGGCGAGGTAGCCGACCAAAAAACTTCCCTCGTGCTCAGCAAATAGTAGGCTCGATACATTTGCACCCTCGACCTTGCCGTCGACAATCGCAAAATGAACTGCGGGAAACTGCGCTGATACTTTTTTTACGGCATCTGTTTGTGAAAATCCGACGGCGATCACGAGCGGATAACCACGCTCGGCAAATGTGCGGAGCGCGGGTTCAAACGCCGCATCGTCAGGCGACTCGACCTCCTTGAGATCAATTCCAAGTTCTTTGGAGGCTTCAGTCGCGCCACGAAAGGCTGCGCTATTGAACGACTTGTCGTCTTTGCCGCCCTTGTCGAGTACCAGTCCCACTTTAACGGGGATGGCGGTCGCGGCTTTGTTCTGAGCACCCGTAGCCGGCGCATTCTGGTCATCTTTGTGGGTGCAGGAAACATTAAGCAGGTTCATTGCTGCGATCGCGATTACCACAGTACCCGCGATGGCCGAATTGAAGACCCAGCGAACTGCGCTCCGACTCGTGTTTTGCGGCGTATTTTGCAGCTCGTCCTGCGACTTGTTTTGCGGAATGTTATTCAAGGTCTACTCCCCACCTGAAATTTGCGCTCGAAAATACCGGAATCCCTTGCTTTTGCAAGTCATTTGGCAAGATGCATAAATTACGATATCCTCTTTGAATTCGCAGGCTTTGCAAACCTTACAAAGTCAACGACAGCGGGGAACGCGTACGCCATGAAAATTGTTATTTGGATCTCAATAGCCTGTGGCTGTATCGCACTTTTGGTCGGCATTTCGATTGCGCTGTTTTTGCTCACCACGCCCCGACCGACCGATATTAAATCTTGCATTGAGACCGAAATGTTTCACGTGCGACTTTGTCCAACCGACGGAAACTACGCGAAGATTAAGGAAATCTCGGCGAACATGAAAAGCGCCGTCATCGTATCGGAAGATGGCAACTTTTATAACCATCAGGGCATCGATTGGTACGAGATGCGCGAAAGTTTTGATAGGAATTGGCAACGCGGCGAGTTTGCCCGCGGCGGCTCGACCATCACCCAACAGTTAGCAAAAAATGTTTACCTCAACGGTGAAAAGTCGGTACTTCGCAAAGTTCGTGAAGCCCTGATTGCAGTTCAGCT
>JAYTRM010000128.1:0-16815 GCA_043746165.1 Bdellovibrionales bacterium
GCCGCGCGTTCACCCGGTGCAATGGAGGCGAGATAGCTGACTCCGTTGTAAGTCAGGCGTTGTTCAGATTTGAGGCCGAGCTTGTTTTCAATGAGGCGATTTTGCGAACTTTGAAAACCCGAGGCCGGGTAAAGCAAGTCGCGAAAATCCAAAAAATCGAGCGGGGTCATCGTCTCAAGAACCGAGATATGCTGAATGAGCAGCTTTTGAATTTCAATGATTCGACCCAAGCGTGAAACTGCCGTCGCCATCCTCACTTCATCGATCGTCTGCTGAGAGAAGATCGCGAGAACCGAATCGAGTTCGGTCAGAATTTGCTTAAACCAAAGTTCATAGGTCTGGTGAGTGATGATGAAGAGCATTTCATCATGCGCGTGAACGCCGAACTCGTCGCTGCGAGGTTTTTGCAGGGAAAGAAGTTCTTTGGTCTGCAGATAATCGGCGTAGGAAACACTCGGATATGGCTTCATTTATTTTCCTTTGAGGCTTGCGAGGCCCCGATTCAACTCCAGGGGCTGGGTCCTGGTCAATGCTGCGCCGCGCTTTAATCCTGAGTTTTCAATTGGACGGTGACATGGTGTGATTGTCACTTCGGGAGGCAGACTTTGAAAAATTCTACGCGGGCACTTTGGATTTTATCGATTTGCGTACTCTCGGCCTGCGTTCTCTCAGCCTGCGTTAAAACCGAACAGCCGCCGGCTCCGGTCTCAGCCCGCGCAATTCCCGAAATGACTGAAAGTCCGTCGAGCCCAGCAGAGTCGGTAATATCTCAAATTGGTCACTATGCGAGTGTGTCAGAAGGTCGAATGGCCTCGGTTAAATCCGCCGCAGTTAATGTTTCTGCAAGTGTTTCTGGGGTTTGCGATGGGTCGCTAATCCGTCCGCTCAAGTGCACGGGTGGGGTAATTTCGACGGTCTGGAACGGCTGTCTCGACCGCAACAGCTTGATCGCAACGGGCGGAGTGACGGATCGCTTCACAGTCGATGCGACCGCTGCTGGCGACGACGACGCGTGCAACGCCAGCCTTCATCCACCGGGCCTCACTCAAGATGGCGTCTCGATGGTCCGTCAGATTCCAATGATGTCCTATGATTTTGGCGTGGCCTGGAAAGGCAATCCCCTCCAGGGCGGGAAGCTCGTCATCGATACCGCCCCTCCACCGGCTTGGGACGGAACTACATTTGATCCGAAAGGAACGGTCGTTTCGCGCCAAGGGCTGAAACGAAAAATAAAAATCAACGGATTGCACGAGCATCTGACTAGCTTTTCCGGAAAAGTCATTTACGACTACTCGCATTCCGGAGAAATCATCATGACTGGCGCTTTGGCCACTGCAGATCGTTCAATCGATTCAGGAAGCCAACTGGTCACCTGGAACAATTCAAGCTCAACAAAAATCATTCACACCTTTGCAAATGATCTGGCTGGCAATCCCGTTCGTTGGGCGAGTACACGCTGCTGTTTTCCGGTGCAAGGCCAGGTCACGAGTGTTTATTCGGGCCAGGTCAGCGGCACGACGGTGATGACATTCACCGGTTGCGCGAAAGCCAATTTTGTCGGGCTTGACGGGGTTAAGACGCCGGTTTCACTTTCTCGCTGCTTATGACTCAAGATCGTGCACAGCGCTGAGAAAGCGCTCGATGTCAGAAACCTGGGTATCCCAGGTCGTCATCAAGCGGCACTCGAAAGTTTGCTCATCCCAAACGTAGAAAAAGCTGACTTCACGCAGGGCGGAAATAAACCGTTTTGGTATGCTTGCAAACACTGCGTTCGCCTGCGGGACCCGCGTGACTTTTAGTTCCCGCGAATTTTTTAAGCCTTGGTAGAGAAGTTGGGCCATGTGGTTTGCGTGATGCGCGTTGGTCTTCCAGAGATCGGTGCCAAGAAACTCGAGAAATTGGGCCGCGATGAACCTAGTTTTTGAGGGAAGCTGCATCATCTGCTTGCGGCGATATTTGAATCCATCGCCCAGTCCCTTTCGTAAGAAGAGGACGGCTTCGCCAAAGAGCAGGCCATTTTTTGTCCCGCCAAGTGAAAGCACGTCGATTCCGCAGTCAGTGGTCAGTTCTCGAAGTCCGACTCCGAGCGACGCCGCTGCGTTGACGAGCCTAGACCCGTCCATGTGCAGCATCAAGCCGTGGCTTTTGGCGAACGTGCTTAAACTTTTCAGTTCTTGGGCGCTGTAGACGAGCCCAAGTTCAGTTGATTGCGTGACAGAAATGGCGCTGACTTGCGAGAAGTGCTGGTCGCCCCGGCGAATCAGGTAAGGTTTGAGAGCTTCTGGAGTCAGTTTTCCGTCGGAGGTGTCGATGCCGATCAGGCGAGCGCCGAGGTTTTTTTCGGGAGCTCCACACTCATCGACGTTCATGTGCGCGACGGAAGTGGTCAAAACCGTTTGGTAAGATTCTACCACTTGCGCAAGACAAAGGACGTTGGCGGCCGTTCCGTTAAAAACAAAGAATGCCTCGGCTTCAGATCCAAAAATGTCGCGAAACATTTCATCGCAGCGAAGGCTTAAGACGTCAGTACCGTAGCTAGGCTGGTGATCGACATTTGCCTTCGCGATTGCAGCGAGAATCTGTGGATGCACGCCCGAGTGGTTATCGCTGCCAAAGCCGCGGCTCATGAGTAGATATACCGGTGTGCGATCTGCGCCGCGAGCTTGGCAGTGCGCAGATCTTGATCGAGCGGTGGAGACACTTCGTAGATTCCCAAGACCTGGACATTGAGATTTTCCAGCAAAAAAGTAAACAAGGCGAAGAACTCGTCTGGCATCATGCCGGTCGCCCAACTTTGGCTGCAGCCTGGTGCTACAGCCGACGAGAATCCGTCGATGTCGACCGATAGAAATACACTGCGGTCTGGAGTGAGCAAGTGTTGGACACGGTTTTTAAAGTAAGCCAAAGAAGACGTTAATGAGGACGTAGCGGTTGAGAGCTCTTCTTGAGTTATGATCATGGCCCCGCGCGAGCGGGCCCATTCGGCGTGTCTCTGGCTGTTGCATTGAGGTTGGATTCCGACTTCCACGAGATCGAGATCGGAATGCGCCTCGAGCAAGCGATAAAACGGTGTTCCGCTCGAGAGGCCGCTAGTCGTAGGGCGAACATCAAGGTGGGCATCAAAGTTAATGATGAGTGGGCGGGTTCCTTTGGGTTCGGAACTTTTCACCCATTCGCAAAAGGCGGTACCTTCGGCGAACCCGTAGTCGTGTCCGCCTCCGAGCCCGATCCATCTTGCTCCGCTGTGGAGCGCTTTCAAGGCGACTGCGCTGGCGGAGTCATGGCGGGTTGCCAGGTCTTGGTCTACGACGTCGAGATTTCCCACATCGATGAGGCTTGGCCTCAGTATCGAGCCGAGCCGTGGTGTCATTTTGTAGAGCGCACGGCGAATCTCGTCGGGGCCAAGCGCTGCGCCGAGCCGGCCGCCGTTGATCCGAATTCCTTCGTCGTCTGGGTAGCCCGCGATACAAATCGGGTGCGGCTGACCCTCTTTTTTTTCGGCTTTTTTTTCGGCTTTTTCGATGGCTTTTTCGATGGCTTGCAATGCGTCGCTTAAAGTTGGTTGTGAGCTCAAGCGCTGCGCGATTTCTCCCAGGCGGGGATCGTCGAGATCGCCGCGTGAGAAAAACAGCTTCGCATTCGGTTCATGGAGCAAAAAAGACTCGTTGGGTGGGCTCATTTGGCCTCATCTAGATTGTAGGCCTACGGCCGACTCAGATTAGAGATGCACCGGTGAAAGAAAAATGCTGTCGGTGACCTGACCTGTTTTAAAATCCGTCACGGTTAAAGTCAGTTTCGATTCCGAAACTTCCAAAAAGCCCATGCGCACGTCGCGGTCGTCACTCATGAAAATTGAAAAACGATTGGTTTGCGCATCAGGCGTGAGAATGTATTTGAGCGCGTGAGTTTTTTGCAAGTTTACACCGCCCTCTGCACCCGCCGTGGGAATGTACAGATTGAGCAAATTGAAGTTCTGAAACTCAAAAATCTCCCAGCGTGGAGTTCGCCATGTGCCCAAAAGTTGCTGGAGGCCGACTTCGTCGATAGAATCGACCGATAGAATCTGGGCTACCGAAGCAGCTGGGCTGCCCGCAGATTTCTCTAAACTTCCGTCGACCGTCAGCGAGTCTCCCGTGTGCAGATGATGCATGAAGACACTGAGGCTGGCCGGAATGACGAGAGCCACGTCGCGACCATCCCAAGGCTGACCAGGAGCCGTGAGCGTCAAGTGCAATGTCGCAGAACCGTTGTTTTGAATATTGCCTTTGAAGGTATCGGCCGACGCAGCTTGCGCGATAAAGATTGATGCTAATGTTAAGGTCGCGAAAGCTAAGCCCAAATTTAAATATTTTTTCATAGGTCGCAAGGTATAAGGCGGCAGGCAAGGAAGGTCAACCGCTGCCAGGCCAATTTAATTAAAATCAAACGGAATCAAACAGAATCAGACGAAGTCCAAGAAGGTCCAAGGAAAAGCCCTGATTAAAAGCCACTGAGCTAAATTTTCTCTATACATTCTAAGGAGTTGCCAACCATAATTGAGATATGTCCGAAGCTCATGGTGTTGACTGGAGTTTGCCGCAACCGCTCTTGAGCTTAGACGGCTGGGCCTCATCCAGTTCAGAAGTTCCGGCCTTCGCGCTCGAATTTGTCGTTCATGTCGGCGGTCCGGCGCGCGAGTTTTTCAAGAGCGCAGCACGGAGATCAAACTATATCTGGCGAATTTCACTCAACCATTGGACGGGCACGCAGATTCGCCTTCAAATTTTGCGTGACGAAGCCGCTCGAATTTTAACGGCTTGGCCTATGGCGCAGCAGATCTGGCTCGAAGACGGCACTGCAGAAAATTTCGCAACGCTTTTTGCGGGAGTCAAAAATCTTCCGCCGATTCTTGATGGAGCTGACAATCGAGGGTCTCAAATTCGACGGGCGTCTTTGCTTCAGTGGGTTTGCGCTATCGACCCAGAACTCAAGCGTCCGGATATGGCCCACTCTGTTGCGCAATACCAAAACAAACTTCTCGACCCGCACGAATTTCCCCTCGAAGCCTTGCGATTTTTCTCAGGCTATCTGCGGCAGATCGGGCAAAAAGCGGAAGCCGCCTCATTTGCGAAAGGGTGGGCGCGGGCTCAGGCTTTCTTATCTGTCCAGGATGAGGAGTCGGAAGAAAAAAGTTTAAGTCCCGGTTTGTTGATGGCAAACCCTACGCTGCAAGTTGTTCGTGAGTTCACAACTCACGGCCCACAGGCCCAGGCAATCTATCGGCACCGGGCAGAGCTGAAAACTAAATCGTTGAGCGCAGAAATGGGAGTTTTGCTTGAGGAAGTCAATGAGAGCCCCCGAATCTCAAATCACGACCTCCTAGCTGCGGCCCGAGCAGACTTGCACGATATCAGTGAATCCGTCGGCGCATCTTCCGACGCCTCTCTAAGAGAACCGGGAGCGGAGCTTGAAGCCAATTTGACTGAGTTAATTTCAGCCGGCGTGATCCTGCAAAATCTTTGAGGCCCAGCTCGCGATCTCTCCGAGCTTTGGATGTTCTTTTAGTCTTTCAATTTCGGGAGTTACTTCGTGCATGCGCAGATTGGCGGCCACGACGATCGCGTTGCGTTTGAGAGACTGGCCACCGGCGCGAAGGAGCGGGGTGCTGCGAAAAGCCTTCTCCAAACCGCGGTTGGATGTCCCCAGCAAAAACTGCAAATCATTGACGGTTTTTTGCCGGTTCGATTGCGGTATTGTCTGGTGGTCTATCTGGTGGTCTATCTGGTGGTCTGCAGCCCCGGCGGGAGCGGAGTCCGGTTCGGCCTGGGCCATGGAGTTTTCGCGGTAGATTTTAGCGTTCCACGGGCAAACCGTTTGGCAAATGTCGCAGCCAAAAAGCCAGTCGCCGATTTTATCGCGCAGATCAATGGGAGCGATCGTGCGCGATTCAATCGTAAGATACGAGATGCACTTTCGCGCATCAAGCTTGCGAGGTTCGACGAGCGCGCCAGTGGGGCAGGCATCCATGCATCTGGTGCAGGTACCACAGTGATCGGGACTCGTGATTTCCGCTATTGGCAAGTTGAGTGTGGTGTAAATCTCGGCGATGAGAAAAAGCGAACCTTTTTTACGATCGATCAAACAGGTATTTTTACCGACCCAGCCGAGCCCCGCGCGCACGGCCAGATCCCGTTCAAGAACGGGACTGGAGTCCGTAAAGGCGACAAATTCCTCCTCCGGCGCGAGAGCTTTAAGCTCGGCGATCACCCTCGACAGGCGCTCCTTCAGCAGAAAATGATAATCGAAACCCTGAGCATAGGCTGCGACCTGAATGGGACTTGTGAGTGGCCAATTTTCGACTGGTCTCGGGTGTGGAACATAATCCAGCGTTACGACAATTGCCGACCTGGCCGACTTGAGAAGGCGTTTGGGATCACGCTTGTCTTCAAGATGGCGCTCGAGATATTTCATCTCGCCATTGAGGCCTTCCTTCAACCAATCAACGTACATAGCGATGGATATTGGAGTTTCGAGCTTTGCGATTCCGAAATGAGTGAAGCCCTCGGCGGCCAGCAAAGGTTCAATCTCGGAGCGTTTCAAAACTGGGGGCAAAGTTGATTCCACGATTTATTTCACTGCGATGTTTCGCAGATGACAAGCGCTTGAGAGCTCAAATATTGTTTCGGTCATGTTCGCTCAACCTGTTTTCTTTGCTACCGACCACTGGGGCGCCGAACTTCGGCTTCAGTGGATTTCTGTTGGCACCGCCGTCGATCTTTTAACTCGGTCGGGATATCAGGCTCTTCTCGCGGGCGGCTGCGTTCGGGACGTGCTCCTGGGGCGCGAGCCAAAAGATTTTGACATAGCAACGGATGCGACGCCAGATCAAGTTGAGAGTCTCTTTCCAAATGCCCTAACGATTGGTAAATCCTTTGGCGTGACCATCATTCCGGTCGAACTCAAGCCTGGTCAACCACAAGCTGGACATTTTCAGCTGGAGATCGCCACCTTTCGCGAGGATCTCGAATACCACGATGGCCGCCGGCCGAGCGGTGTTCGATTTGCAACGGTCGAAGGCGATGCCAAGCGCCGCGATTTCACGATCAACGCCATGTTTTACGATCTCAAGACGTCGCAGCTCCTCGATTTCGTGAACGGGCGTCGCGATCTGACGGCTCGGGTCATCCGCACGGTGGGTGAGGCCAGCAGTCGCTTTCAAGAGGACCACCTGAGAATACTCCGGGCTGTGCGATTTTCCGCGCAGCTTGATTTTAAAATCGATCCGCAGACTCTGTCGGCGATGACAGAGCTTGCTGGATCGGTCGCCTCCGTAAGCCGCGAACGAGTTCGCGACGAGATGTTAAAGCTTCTTGCGGCACCCGGCAGGATTGCGGGGCTCGAAATCCTCTGCCAGTCGGGTCTCTTGAGGGTACTTTTTCCGAGCCTGGCTCAAAAACTTGAGAGTGAACTGGAGTTGTGGAGCGGAACTTTTTCTCGTGCGAGTTCGCTAGGTCCAGCACCACTTCAGCCCGAGCTACTTTTGGCCATTTTTTTTAGACCCGTGTTTGTCAGCGGCTCTGAGCGAGCGTTTCGCGAGATGATCTCAAAAGAACTTAAGCTCGACGGGCTTTTGATTAAGTCGATTTTATTTATCTTAGGCAATCTCGAAATATTTCTCAATCCCGGTAGCATCAGGCGGGGTGAGTTGATTCGCCTAGCGGCAGATGACGCCGCTGCTTCGACGCGGCAGTTAGCAGCTCTGGTTGAACCTAAACTTGCTGCCTTGCGGGAAACACAGATTCAAGATTTAGTTGGCAGCTCTCATCCGTTGCCAGTCGCCTTTCTCACGGGTCAAAGTGCTCAAGCGCTTGGCCTTCGCGATGGCCCGGAGATGGGGCGACTGCTTCGCGAAGCGTATCTTCTTCAATTAGAAGGCAGCTTCAGTGACGTTTCGAGCGCCGAGGCCTGGCTTAAATCAAAGTTAAATTAAGGAGTTTTGGGCGCTTTGTTGGGTTGATTCACTTTTTCGACGGCGACGTGCTTTCGCCAGTCATAATCAGGGTTCGCTTTAAAGCGGTCGTTCCACTGCTGCCATTTTTCATCTGTGAACTTGTGGAGAACCGCACCTTTTTCATCAAAAATATCGGGATCTTTACCAAACAGAAAATTACCGAGATTTTTAAGCAGGCTCATTTTTCCCCCAGGTCAGCTAGACTTCCTCCAGATATCACATTTTTCTGTTTCGGCGGGAAGCCTTTTCATAAGAAAACGTCACATGACTTCAGCGCACTTAATATTGACGCAAGCGTCGATCATGACGAGGCCAGAGTCCTCATCGACGGACTTACCTTTCGTCATTTTGTGAAGTTCAGCATGACGCTCGAAGCATTTCGTAGCGGCATCTTCAAACGCGGCAGACGGCGAGCGACCTTTACCGACGATGGTCCCAACATCGTTAGTCTGGACCTTGCAAACGTTGCCGTCTTTAGCAAAGGCCGAAGCGCAAACGAGAACGGCCACGAGAGCTGTGCCGATGGTTTTAGCAATCTGTTTTTTCATATGTTCTCCTAAGGATCGTAAGACTACGCTTTCAGGTAGTTGCAAGCGGTTGGCCGCGTCTTAAGTTCACAAAATATTGAAATTACTTAGAAAAATAGGCCCTTCTGGGCTTGGATATTCGGCCTTGCCGACCACCGCTGAGCGGCTGCTCAAAGGTTAGACAGATCTGGGGGTAGACCGGTGTTTAAGGCCAACAGAGATTTCAGGACCTAGCCTGTTGCGACCCCGCGGGTATTTAGATTTCAGAGCGTCGGGCTGTCACTCGAACCTCGCCGCATCAGATTTTGCGCCCGGCTTAGAGCTTCGGTGCGAAAGCCCCATCTTTCTCGCGGCATGCTGATTGTGAGCCCGGCAGTACACGCGCATGTTATCGATGGTGTTTTTTCCCCCGAGGGCTAGTGGTTTGATATGATCAACTTCAAGCCCATGCGTGCAACTGCAACGCCGTCCCTTGGCTGGATCTACATACTGACATCGATGCTGAGCATGGCTCTGCAAACTTCGCTTGATCGCGATCCGAACATGCGGGCGTCGGTTCAAACTGACGGGAAACTCGGTTTGCTCATCCTGTAGCCCAGATCGAGGTTCGGGTTTTGGTTCTGGTTTTGGTTCTGGCTTTGGTGCCGTTCGGCGCTCTGATCTCGGCTCCGGCTTCACATCCGACTTCACGTCGCACTTTGCCAACATAAGATCCACCATCCGCTCAAAGAATGGCTCCCACTTGCGCTCGAAGTTCGTATGCGCCCAAATATCTTTGAGCCTGTCAAATTTAGCCATGAGTTCCGGGCTTGCGCTAAATTTTATCTGAGTTCGACCGTCTCTGAGGGGCCTTGTCTTTTCAATATCTGGTCTGAGGTGAGGAAAGCACTCAACTAGGATCCTCTTCACATCTCCGACTGACCCTTTTCGAAGTCGGTCGATGACAGCGATCTTTTCTTCTTTGGTTAATTTGCTACGTTTTTCTTTTTTCCTAAAAAGATCTTCATGGCGAAAAGTCACTTGCGCGAGCATCAGAGAAGTCTGGCAAAGCCTCATGGCTAAGAGATCTTCTTCAATCTCGGGATATAGTGCCAAGATCTCGCAGGCCCGAATTCGGGCATAAGCCTGATCTTTTGAAAAACCGAGCTCCATCAGGGCGAATTCGTAAAGCGAACCATGGCCCCTTTCGAGATCCATCTCGCGCCTCTGAACTTCTTGAAGGTGCCAGAGGATCTCAATCTGGCAGCGTATCTCTTGATCGCGTAAATTTTTGAGTGCCTTGAGAAGCTCTTCGTTTGTTTTATGGATCAGGTTCATGTCTAGCACCTCCGCTCGAGAGAAAACAATACACCAGGTTTTAAAAAGGGATTTTCGGACTTTTCATAAGAAAAATGAGCAAAGAGCAAAGCTAGCCCGAAGGCATCTTCAGCAAACGGAGAGCCCGGTGGTGGAACGCCGCGAAGTCTCAGCGCGGCCCACCTCGCGGCAAAGTCACAAGTGAGCCCACAGCGAATTCTGAGCAGCTAATTTCTGTGTCAAACATTTTCGCTTTATAAAATAAAATGTTCGTCAGCCGGACACTTCGAGTGCTTTTGTCCCACCTCCAATAATCAGGGCACGTGAATCGCAGGCGTTCGTTTCAAACAGACCAAAGGTTGAAAAACCAAGGAAAATGAAGCAATCTTAGGCTAAATGAGTCGCTATTCGCAGTTCTACAGTCAATGGCTGAAAACCTCAGAGCCTCGAGCAGAAAAGCTGGACTGCGGCAACTGCCGCATGGCCAAAGCGGGCGTCTATCGCTCTGACTTAAAATGCTGCACTTATTTTCCGTTTTTGCCGAATTTCACGGTCGGTTTTTTACTTGAAAAAAACCATCCCAATCTTCACCTGGCTTTGCAATCTGGCCGGCTTACGCCGCTGGGTTTATTTCCTACTCGCCAGAGCCTTGATCACAAAAAGTCACTCGGCTCATCTGCATTCGGCCAGAGCGATGAGTTACTATGTCCATTTTTCAGTTCAAGCTTTGGAGGCTGTTCCATATGGAATACTCGCCCGGCGGTATGTTCTTCTTTTTTCTGCCATTCGTCGACAGAACCGGGCGCCGCACCAGGAAAATCGCTCTACTGGCAACGCGCTGAAGAGCAGGGAAACCTATTTGAATGGACGCTGGCTCACGAAGTTTTATGGCGCAAGGGTTTTACGCAGTCCGAAATCGAAAAAATGGCCAAGGAAGACTCATCACACAAAGAGATTTGGATTGAATGGGCTGCAAAACCCCATGAACTTCTCATTGAACTTTACCATGTTGCGACGAAGGTCACTCCGCAGGAGCTCAGCCTCCTTTTTGCAATGGAGCCAAGTGAGTCAATGGAGCCAAGTGAGTCAATGGAGCCAGAGGAATCTCGGCTGACTTTAACCGAACGTCCGTGTTAGGGTGCCGCGCATGAGTGAAGTCGCGGATCGTCAAGCCAAAGTCACCGAGCGTTTTCAAAAATTGCTGACGTGGGAAGACCGTTACAAACTTTTAATCGAGGGCGGAAAAAAACTCGCGGTGTATCCCGAAGAATTTCGTAGCGATGACCTTAAAGTCAGGGGCTGCCAGTCCCAAGTCTGGCTGCACGCAAATCTGGATCAGGGACGTATTCAGTTCCAGGCCGACAGCGACGCGCTGATTGTCAAAGGACTCGTTGCACTTCTGGTGGAAGTTTATTCCAACTCAACTCCAGATGATATCCTCTCTGCCTCTGTCGACTTCATCAAAGTCCTCGGCTTCGAAAGCAATTTATCTCCGTCCCGCGCCAACGGCCTCTATGCGATGATCAAACAGATTTACTATTATGCGACGGCGTTCCGCGCACTAGCGCGGACCCGTGAGTAGAGCGCACTAGCGCGGACCCGTGAGTAGAGCGCACTAGCGCGGCTGCTACAGATCAATCGTCGCGTGAATTCGGCTGGTGTCGTCACAGTCGTCGAGGATGTGAATGAACTCGTACACCTCTTTGAGCTGCGCCTCGTTGATTTCGGCGTGGTTTTTTGCCTTGTACGAGAGCTCGGCCGTTTTGATTTTCCAGCCACGACCCGTGAGAGCAGTTTCGACTGACTTTAGGTCTTCTGGTGCCGCCATGAAACGATAAGTATTCTCGGAAACTTTTTCGACTTCGTTTGCGCCAGCTTCGATCGCTTCTTCTTCAGCGTCTTTCACAGCAGTGTTGACGCCCTCGACGAGGCAGACGCGGTCAAACATCCAAAGAACGGAGCCCATCTCGCCGAGACGGCCACCATTTTTATTGAAGATATTTTTTATTTCACCTGAGGTTCGGTTGCGGTTGTCGGTCTGACATTCGACCAAAATCGCGACCTGGTGAGGACCGTAGCCTTCGTACGTAATCTCTTCGATTTGATTGCCATCATCGAGAAGCCCAGCGCCTTTTTTGATCGCACGCTCAATGGTGTCCTTTGGCATCGCATCTTCGCGCGCCGCTTCAATCGCCATGCGCAGACGTGAATTACCATTTGGGTCAGGTCCGCCAAGTTTTGACGCAACCTGAATTTCTCGCGCGTGCTTTGTGAAGCGGGCGCCTTTTTTTGCGGCATTCGCCGCCAACATCGGTGTTTTCCAACCTTTTCCCATAGTGTCCCCAAACTAGATGGCGCAGGTAGGTGCTGACAAGAAAATTTCTGTATCATAACATGGGGCGAAGTATTTCTTCGTAACATAAGAGTTTTGGAGACAATTTGTTAGCTGTGCCGACAACGATAAATCCCGTCGCCGAATGGTTTACCTCAACATCAGTGAGGGAAAAAATCCAGGCGCTCGAAAGCGTTGTGAGCTCAGCTCTTGAGTTGTCGGAGCCTGTTCATCCCACAGATGTCGGACGCGACGTCCTGGTTTTAGATCCGCATCGTCATCCACCAAAACCGGGAATCGCCACCGCTGCGGGCCAGGCGCGGCTGCTTCACGATCTCGCGAGCATCGAGCTTCAGGCCATGGAACTCGCGGTTCGTGGGCTCTGCGAATATACCGAAGCGCCGCCCGAATTTCGCCTCGAGCTGGCCGAGTTAGCCTTGGGTGAAGGCCGCCACCTCAAGCTCTGCTTAGATGCAATTGAAAAACTCAATTTTACATGGGGCGCCTGGCCTGTTCACCTGGCTTTGTGGAATACGGTGAGCGCATCAGACACGTTGCTCGATCGAATTATGATCGTTCATCGCTATCTCGAGGGCTCTGGCCTCGATGCTGGCTACTCGATTTCGCGGAGACTGATCGGGATCGGCAACCGCGAAGTCAGGTCAGTCGTGCAAACGATTGTGAATGAGGAAGTCGACCACGTCCGTTTCGGAAGTCTTTGGTATCGAAAAATTGCCACGCAGGAGATTTCGGGTCGTCACTCGGCAACAGATCGCTCTGGCGATCCCAATAGCGATCTCGGCGGCGATTTGTTCGGAGATTTTTCCCGGCGCATGCAGATGATCATGGAACGGGCGCCCCGCAAGGAAAAAATCTGCCGTGAGTTACGACTGCGCGCCGGATTTACAGAGGAAGAACTTAACGAAATCGAACGCCTTAAGTGCCTCTCAGAAGTTAAAGATCGCGTGGCAAAATCGTCACCATGAAACTACTTCTCGCGTTGGTCTTAGTCGTGATGACCCTCGAGTGCCGCGCCGACGATGCCGGCGCGCAGCCTGAAATCCCGTCGGTTGGGCAACCTGGCGGGCAAGTTCAAGAGTCGCGCGTTCGTCCATTTGGTCACAACATCTCTTCAACGAGTTATGTTTTAGACCGGGGTCAATGCACCCTCGGGCTCGTCCAAGCCGTTGCATGCGGGGTCACTGATCGGTTGTCGATCGGCACAAGCCCTTGGCTCGATTACAGTTACAACATGTATTCAGCGCTCATGAGACTTCAGGTAGGTGACCCGACCCAGGAGACCCGGCAGGCCATTCAGTTTGCTTACATCAAAAACTACCTGCAAGCCCTGGGCTATTATGAAATGGAAATGGGTTGGGTCACTTACGTAAAAACCTATTTTATTGAGCCTGGGTTTGTCATTCATCTCAACCTGCAAGGAATGTATTATTGGGACGATGCCTATCCCTTTTCTCTGCGCAGACCTTGGGTCGATCGCCGTCCGTTTCAGCTCAATTCTAGTATTTTAAATGAAATTCATTTAAGCGGCCGGTGGTACGTTAATGCTGAGACGGGATTTCTGGGCTTAATTCAATCAAATCCGAACATCATTTTTGCGCTGAGTTTTGAGTACCGAACGAACCACTGGCTCGCCCACTTCGGCGCCTCGCAAACTGGAACCTTGACCGCCTTCGCATCGCCGACGGATCGATTTGATGTTCAGCAGAAGCTGCGACGTGAACGCGAGAGCTACAAAGACTACGTCGACCAGGGTTTCGTTCAATACGACTACGCCCTTCATCCCGAGTTTTCGGTGCAATACTATTTTTGAACTGTTTTTCGGTTTGAACCGAACGGAGCCGGCTTGGGGGGTCACTTTACTCGCTGTTAGAATTGTATGTTACATAATAGATTTTGCCGGCCAATTTCTCGATCCCTTGAGGAGCATTTTGGAAACTGCCCCCTTACTGTGTGCCCAGCTACCCATTATTTAAGATCTCCGGAGGGGGGATGAAATGTGCGGTTGCAGTTGGAAGCTACCAGAGACCAGTCGGATGCTGGCGATTTCTTCTCGGACTCACTCGTTTCACGGCACACAGTAAGGGGGCAGTTTGATTCCATTCGGCCCGCCCCGCAATTCGGCTAGCGGGTGCGGTTCTTGCTACCTCTATTGCATGGAGGCGAGAACCGTGAGTAAAGCAATTCACTTGCTAGTTGCCGACTTATCCGTGTCGATCTTTTTGACATCGAAAAGCGGCGTTGCGCTCGGTGGGGCCAGCTACCAGCTGCTCTTTTTGGCTTCGCCGCGCGACAATCACTTGCGGGCTCCAGCAAGCGCGGGCGGTATCTGCGGTGTAGAAGGTTCGGGGCTTCCGATTGGAATCAAGCAAAAGTGGAGTTGGCCATGAAACGGTTTTACATTTCAGTCTTTGTCATTTTGTCGGTTTTTTCCAAGGCTAACGGCGCCTCGATTTTTGCTGACATTCCGTCGGACGGCAAGTCAGATTTTGGAACTTACCTCTTGCCAAACGAACGAACGATTCACCTGACATCGCTCGTGAATGCGGAAAAAAAAGGTGCATTGATTGCAGTCGGAACTTTCCGCGTCCTTGCGCAAGCTTCTCAGGGCAAATTTGACGAAGTCGTTATGTTGGATTACGACCGGAAAATCGTTAAATTCAATCAGAAACAAATTGAAGCCTTAAAAGCGAGCGATAACGTTTCTGAGTTCCTCGCAATCCTCTGTCGAGAGCCCGCCCTCGCGCCCACGATCGACAGAATTTTAAATGGGTAAAACCTGCATTTTTCTCATTCAGACGCTAAGTCCATGGTGCCATTTGATGATACGAACCAACAGACCCGATACGAGTCTTTCATGCGAATCGGTGAATTGCATCAAGCTCAAATGTACGTACGCGCGCTTCTGGCCTTGGTAAAAAACGATCAAGGCACTACTTTTCTGACGAATCCTGCAGCATTCCGGCGTTTGCAAAAGTTGGCCGCAGGCGATCACATCACTGCGATTGCGGGAGACCTGGGTGGTACCAGCACGATGGCAGCTATTGCGCGAAAGCTGGAAGAAAAGAATATTGAAGTTTCCGTCTTCGATCCTTCAAACGCTCTGGACTATGTCCCAGCCGGTGAGGCAAAAAGGAACTTTCTGGCAAATCTCAAGAGTCTGCCGTTTGCAGTCGGTGCCGTCGTAAACTTCACAAACTGGCAGGCAGAATATAAAAATGGTTTTCGAGAATTTGTGCAAAGGTTGAAGTTGACCACCTTGCGAGAAGATGCCTGGGATTACTTGAGCGTGCCGGCAACTGAGTTCATCGCGGCAGCCGAACATTTTGTCGAGGCGGGAACATACAAACGCTATACTTACGATTTAGTTGAAACGAACGCTAATCTTCTGCTTCGCGAAGCACGACACTCAAGCTGTCAGCGGCTCTTCCTAAACTAAGTCGCACTAAAATTTCACTAAAATTTCACTAAAATTTCTCGCCGGGACGAAGAAATCGCCACTTGCCCTCAGGCAGCGGCCCGAGCTTGACGTTGCCGACCCGCACGCGTTTAAGGCCCGTGACTTGAAGGCGGACCATCTCGCACATCCGACGAATTTGCCGCTTGCGGCCTTCGCGGAGGACGAAGCGCAATTGGTCTTCGTTGAGCCATTCAACTTTAGCTGGACGGAGCGGGATGCCGTCGAGGGCCAGGCCATGGTTAAGGAGCCTCAGCTCGCGATCAGAAATCGAGCCGCGAACGCGGACGAGATATTCTTTTTCGATCGAGGTGGTGTCGCCGATCAATTGTTTGGCGATTTGTCCATTTTGCGTAAAGACAAGAAGACCTGACGAGTCGATATCGAGGCGCCCAGCCGGGGCGATGCCGCGGAGGTGGTCGCGCAGGAGGGGAGGCTCACCGGCCTCGCGCTCATGAGTCCAGTCGGTGATGAGGCGTATAGCGGGTTCATAGGACTTCTCGGGCTGACCCGACACGTAGCCGATCGGCTTGTTGAGCAGGATCGTGACCAGGTTGTCCTGGCGACTTCGGGCCTGGGGCGACAATTGCACTCGGACCTTGGGGTCAACCCTGGTTCCCAAAGTGCTCACGACAACACCATCGACCTCGACCATGCCCGCTGAAATGTATTGGTCGGCCTCGCGACGTGAACATAGTCCCCGGTCTGCCATCAGCTTTGAGAGTCGAATTTCGCCGGTTGTCGGATTCATCATAGATAAAGGCCCCAGTCTTAGGAGCGGATGTGTAGCAGTTTTCTCGGCAAAATGGGTTAGAAAAGTCAGTCAAAGTTGGATGTGGCAAATTTTTCGGTCTTGCGCCGGCTTCATCTCCGCCCTACGCTACTAGCAACACTATTATTTTGTCAGCGGGGTCAAACGTGATGGGCATTAGTCAATTCGTGCTTTCGGTCTTAATGGGGCTCAACCTGTCATCATTTGCGGCAGAAACCCATTTCACGGCGAAAATTTTCGATCTAGACAGCAATAAGCAAAAGTTACTTTTTACCTATAAAGATGCCGGTGAGCAAAAGGGTGATTCTCGGGTTGATATCCATACTTACATGGCGAATGACGGTTCGGTCGTCGAGGTCGAAACCTCTGAATACGGCAAAGATGGTCAATTTAAAAGCTACCACGTGAGCCAAAAGCAGCTTG
>JAYTRM010000129.1:0-4226 GCA_043746165.1 Bdellovibrionales bacterium
GAGTTGGCCCACCATATGGCATTCGATGCAACCTGTCGCAAACTCTACAAGTTCATTTCTCCGCCATTTTGACCCACTATTTATTCAGACGAACCCAAAAAAGAAGATCAGGAAGGGCTCGAGGAACTCATAAAAATTCTTGTCAAGAAAACAACCTGGCCCGAAAGGTTCGTCTAAGGCATAAACCGCAGCACTTTTCCTTTTCGTAACAGTCCGATGTTGTGTTACCGGCACAGCCGAACGGGAAGTTCACCCGTTTGCTGTTTTAATTTTCGGCACGGGTTGCGCGAGTTCGGCCTCAAGGACAAGGCGCGCGCGGAAATTGAGAAACTGCGCAGAAAAATCTTCGCGGACAAAGAAATCGCTAATGCCCCTCGCCCGCAGTCGCTCAATTTGTTTTTCGTACAGAATTCGGCTTTCACGAGTATAGAGAAAAAATTTTTGGTTGGTCGACAGGTAGAGAAAAAGACCAAAATCCAGGTGTCGGTCTCCCGCTAACTCCGAAACATTGAAGCGATAAAAACCTTGATCGGGACGCGGCAACTGCGCTGCCTGCGCATAAGGATAAAAAGAAAATGCAATTTCCACAGGCGCTTTGTCTTCGGCGGTTCCGACAACAAGCAGCTTCGCCCGATCCGCAGCCCAATCGGCAAAATTGAACTCGGCCACTTGGGCGACAAAAAAACTGCCGTGATAACGGCTGATCATGCCGTTGACTCCCAGGCCCTCGTAGAGGTGGGTCGAGAGCATTGAGAGAAAATCTTCACCGTCCTCGAGCGCGAGCTGGCCGAGATCCATCTCTGAATGAGCCACTAAGTAGCCAGTGAATTCCGGAGCCGCTAAAATGAGTCCGTAGACAACGGTCGTCATACCCGAGCCCTGCAGGTTATCTCTCAAATCAACGCCCGGCATTTTCAAAAGACTCTCTTCAATCACGCGGCCAAGAGCGTTCTTGCTTTTTGGCTTAGCTTTTTCCGCTCCCGCGCGAGCCTTTTTTGACTGCGCCTCTCCAAATTGCACAACGCCGCCGTTGCGCTCTTTTTCTACCGACCGCTTGCCGAGATCTTGGTCGCCACCTTTATTTGGTTCTGGATTTTGCGCCGAAGGCTCTATGGATGCCTTATTTTCCGCATTGGACTTTTTTGCGTTCTTTGAGTTTCTATCCAACGCCTCTTGTTCGTTGGCCTTTGCCTTGGCCTTGGCCTTGGCCTTTGCTCTGTCCGCGTCTTCATTTGCGCGACTTGCTTCTTCCATGGCATCGAAGGCATCTATTGCACGCGGAGCCTCTGCCTTTGGCGCAGTCTTCGGCACAGCCTCTGCCGGCTGTGCCGCAGGGCTCTGCGCTGACTGCGCGGGGGCTGAAGATGGCGACAGGCCACCCGAGTTTGCTGCGGTCGCCCCAGTCACGACCGGTGGTAAGGCGGCGCCAGCACCACTGGAATTCTCTGTGGATTTCTCTGTGGATTTCTCTGTGGATTTTTCGTCGGAATTCCTGTCGCGGGTCTCCATTTGTGTCGTTTGAGCGCCAAGTTGATCGCGCACGGCATTGGCTGATTCGTCGCCTGCCTGACTTGGACCCACTTCGGCCTCTTGTCGCAAACGTTTTCGCTCTTGCGGTTTTTCGATGGAAAGTCCGTGGGAGCGATCCATAAAGATCAGGGGAACTTTTTTATTCGCGTCGTCTGACGACAACTCCTCAATGGCGCGGAATTCAGAAATTTCGCGTCGCTCGTAGCCGACTTCTTTACGTTTGAGATCGCCACCCTTGACGGATATGACCTCGTCGCCGCTGTCATCTTCTTTGCCCTTGCGAGGCGCCACACCTTTTTGGTCCCGCGCCTGCCGTTCTTCGTCGAGCGACATTCGCGAAATAATTCGCTCGACCGATGGACCGCTAGGCAAGCCCGAAACTGAATAGCCAATACCCATTTTCTCGAGTTGCTGTTGGCCATCGGCCGCCGATTTGTCAAAGTAGCCGATGAGCTTGATGCCAAAACGGTCGCGTAAAATGCTCGGCAATACGCTAGCCTGCTTTTGCGGGTGATCTATACAGACCAGCGCATATTTCGGAATTTCGGTTGAATCGATCATGTGGCTGATAATGTCGCGGACTTCGACGAAACTGAGGACTTCCCACTTTCTTCCGCGGAGGTAGGTCTCAACCTTGGCGTGCGCACGCGCGTTGGACTTGAGGATGAGGATACCCTTTTCCTGTACCGCTTTCAATTCAAGCTCCCTTTGCGCACATCAGGCAGCCCTTATTATTCCATGTTTACGCCGCCCGGTTCAAATGATTCATCGCACGAGACTAGTAGACCGGTGGCCTAGAATTGCAGCCGTTGAGAGGCCAAAGTCGAGGCCTTAACCAGCGCTTTGCTCATATCGCCGCCGGCAATGTCCTATGAGTAAAATATCAATTGACCCTGGGCCAGGCCCGTCCTCTCCTAGACGAAGTATGGGCAAGACTCTCGATTTGAAGATCCTACCTCAACCCACAGAGACAACGTGCGGGCCGACGTGCTTGCATGCTTTGTATCGCTATTTTGGCGATCGCATATCACTCAGTCGACTCATCAACGAAATCCCCATTCTTGAGGGCGGCGGTACTCTCGCGGTCATGCTCGGCAATCACGCTCTCGACCGTGGATACAGTGCTACGATCTTCACGTACAATCTTCATATTTTTGATCCGACCTGGTTTCTAAACCCCGGAAGTAATCTCATTCACTATCTTCGTGAACAGAAAAAGGCCAAACGTAACCGTAAACTGCACATCGCTTCCGACCATTACATCGAATTTATTGAAAAAGGTGGTACGATAGCCTTTGAAGATCTGACGCCGAGTTTGCTCAAGTCCTTTATTACGCAAAATAAACCAATTCTTACCGGACTGAGCGCCACTTACCTCTACCGTTCCGCACGCGAAATCGGCGCGACCAACGAGTACAATAGCACAGACGGCGAGCCCTCGGGACACTTCGCTGTCATTGCCGGCTATGACAGCAATTTAAAGAGTCTGCTGGTCGCCGATCCTTTTCATCTTAATCCTTTTGCCGGAAGTCACTACTATTGGGTCGACGTACAACGAGTCATCTCTTCAATCTTGCTCGGAATCGTGACCTATGACGCCAACCTTCTCGTGATCGAGCCCGATTCGGGCAGGTCACGTGGCAAACGTAAGGTTCAAGCTACATGAATCATCTCATCATTCTCGACAATCCATCAGAATGGAAAATAAGCGTGCCCGGAATCGAGGTCTACTCTGCACGCGACTACCTGACTCGCGAAGAGTTTCGCAAGCGCCGTAACGTCAAAGTCTACAATCTCTGCAAGAGCTATCGCTATCAGACCTTGGGTTACTACGTTTCTCTTCTCGCGGCCGCACGTGGACACAAGCCGATTCCGTCGGTCGCTACGATACAGGATTTAAAGTCGCCACCGATCATCAAGACGATGTCGAGTGATTTAGACGATCTGATTCAGTCGAGCCTTGAAGGGCTAAAATCTCGTGAATTCACGCTGAGTATTTATTTCGGACAAAATCTAGCCAAGCGATATGACCGCCTAAGTTCACAACTTTTCAAGGTCTTCCAGGCTCCGTTTTTACGAGCGCAGTTTCACTTAACTACGAAGTGGCAGATCTCGAGTATCCAACCCGTCTCCGCCATCGAAATTCCAGTCAATCATTACCCCTTCGTCGAAGGATTCGCCCGCAATTTTTTCAAAGGCAGACGTATTTCTTCGCGTAAGGAAGTCATTTACAACTACGATCTCGCCATACTCATCGATCCCAACGAAAAATTAGCACCTTCGTGCAGCAAAGCTCTCAGCAAATTCGTCAAGGCCGCAGAAGCCCTCGGGCTCGATGCAGAATTAATCACCCGCGAAGATTTTGGACGTCTCGCCGAGTTTGATGCCCTCTTTATTCGCGAGACGACCTCGGTCAACCATCACACCTACCGCTTCGCCAGCAAAGCGCGAGCCGAAGGCCTAATTGTCATCGACGATCCTGATTCGATCCTCAAGTGTACAAATAAGATTTATCTCGCTGAGCTATTGAGCGCCCACAAAGTCCGCACTCCACGCACCATTATCGCCCACCGAGATAATATTAAGGAAATCGAAAGTCGCATCGGCTTTCCATGTATCTTGAAACAGCCTGATTCTGCCTTCTCTCAAGGCGTGAAAAAAGCGAATACTTTCGACGAACTCATGGACCAACTAGC
>JAYTRM010000130.1:0-8123 GCA_043746165.1 Bdellovibrionales bacterium
AATCGCCGTCACGACCCGGACTCGCTCTTTTCCCGCGCCTTGTTTGCCTGTGTCGTCGCCAATCCGACTAAATCGGGTACGCTTTTCCGATAAGCATGCTTTATTGAATCGGTTGAATCGGTCACTTCACTTTTTGCCCGGGCTTAGCGCCCTCGTCGGGTGAGAGAATAAAGAGTTCACTTCCCCCAGGACCGGCAGCGAGAACCATGCCTTCTGACATGCCGAATTTCATTTTGCGTGGCTTTAGGTTCGCGACAACAACAGTCAGGCGACCGACCAAGTCTTTCGCGGTATAGGCCGACTTAATGCCTGCGATGATTTGCCTTGTGCCAAGTTCTCCGATGTCTACTTTTAGGCGCAAGAGTTTATCGGCTTCTGCGATTTCTTCGGCTTCTATAATTTTCGCGATTCGCAAATCAATTGTGGCAAATTGCTCAAAGTCGATCTCGCCCGGGGCTTCGCCCGCCTTGGCAGCGGAAGTTTTCGATGGTGTTGGGGTGGCCTTGGCAGCGACGGCAGCAGTTGCGGCAGCGGAAACCGACTCGGGAGGTTTTGAATCCGCGATGACCTGGTTGAATTTCTCTATTTCTACCCGCACCGCGAGGTGCTCGTATTCGCCGATCTCGTTTGACTCGAGCAATTTCTCCAGATCAGCCCAGATGTATGGCTTCTCGCCAAGCAGGGTCGCAACTTTATCGCTAAACTCTGGCAGGACTGGCTTGAGATAAAGCGCGATGAGGCGGAAAATATTCAGCGTCGTAGTCAAGACGCCGCGAGTGGCTTCAACATCTGTCTTAATCAAATTCCAAGGTGCGCGCTCGTCGAAATACTTATTTGCATCGTCGGCAATTTCACGAATCTCTGTCAATGCTTTGGCGAAATCGCGATTCTCGTAATGCTGAGCGATCGAAGCCGCTCGTGACTGCGCACCTTCGACTAAGGCGCGGCCGTCGCCCGGGAGCCTCCCTAATTTTCCGTCGATGCGTTTTTTGAGCATCTGCGCGCCACGCGAGCCGAGGTTGGTGATTTTGCCAACCAGATCTGAATTCACGCGACCGACAAAATCAGCAACGTTGAGATCGACGTCGTTGAGGCTACTGCTCAGTTTGCAGCCAAGGTAGTAACGGAAATACATCGGATCTAGATGATTGAGATAAGTTCGCGCCGAGATAAAGGTGCCTTTTGATTTCGACATCTTCTCGCCGTTGACGGTGAGAAAGCCGTGCACGAAAACCTGATCGGGCAGGCGAAAGCCAGAAGCCTTGAGCATCGCCGGCCAAAAAAGACAGTGAAAGTAAATGATGTCCTTGCCAATGAAGTGATAAACTTCGCTTTCGGCAGATGCTGTTGGACGCCAAAAAGAATTGAAATCGCGACCGTTTTTCTGGCACCACTGCAGCGTCGACGAAACATAACCGATCGGAGCGTCGAGCCAGACGTAAAAATATTTTCCCTTGAGATCGGGAATTTCAAAGCCAAAGTAAGGTTCGTCGCGAGAGATATCCCAGGTGCGCAAGTCTTCTTGGAACCAATCGAGAAGTTTCGATGAAACATCCTTAGGTGTGTGCTCTTTGATCCACGGCTCAAGAAAAGATTTAAAGTCATTGAGTTTAAAAAATACGTGTTCGCTCGAGCGTTCAACTGGCGTGCTGCGACAGATCGAGCAATAGGGAGATTTAAGTTCAGAGGGTGAATACGTAGCGCCGCACTTGTCGCAAGTGTCGCCGTATTGATCGATTGCCCCGCAATTAGGACACGTGCCTCTCACGAAACGATCTGGCAAGAACATTTTATCGTGATCGCAATACAGCTGCTGAATGCCACGAATTTCAGTGTGTCGCGCTTCGCGCATCTTGAGATAAATTTCGTTTGCAAGCTCACGGTTTTCATCGCTGTTGGTCGATGAATAAATGTCAAACTGAATGCCAAAATCTTTGAAGTCTTGACTGTGATCACGGTGCGACTTGGCAATCAGCTCCTCAGGTTTAATGCCAAGTTCGCGAGACTTCACCATGATCGGCGTACCATGGGTATCGTCGGCGCATACGTAAAGGCATTCATGGCCGCGCATCTTCTGAAATCTCGTCCAGAAATCGACCTGCAGATATTCCACCAGGTGACCGATGTGAATAGGGCCGTTGGCGTAGGGCAGAGCCGCAGTAGCTAATATGCGACGCCGCGGTGATTTTAAAGTCTCTGTCGTCGATGCCATTAAAATTTTTCCCCCGGTATGTACCTGGTAAGTACTTGTTAAGTACCTGGGGGAATTTAATTCACTTCGTCGGTCTGAGCAAGGAACCAGAAGCCGCAAATGAGCGCAGGCTTTATATTTTTTTCGCATGCGAGGGCTCCATCCGCGCTCCCGCTCTCACGTTCCTCGATCTCGTCCCTGGCACTGATCTTGGAGATAGGTCAGAAGAGTAAAGGTTCAACTGTCCTTGGAGGACAGCTTAAACGGGGTGGGTGCCGAGCTGAGTCATTGAACTTGCGGGCCCCAAGTTATTTTGTTGAAAGGGTCGGGGATTTTGAAAAAGCGGGGCTTTGCGGCTGCCCTTGTGGTCGGCCTTCATTTCATTGTTTTTTCTTCGCTGCCGGCGTTTTGCCAGACGCATCTGACGCCTCCGCCGCCCAGTACGGTCCAAGACCACGCCGTCGAAGGCTCACCAGAAGACTCGTTACAACGAGACCAGCTTCCGATCGAGCGTCGAACTTTGATGATTTCCATCGCGGACGATGGTCAGCCGGTTGTTGCGGCGACCGGCGAAGTCGCGCCTCCGCTCGCAGCCGATTTGCGCGAGCGAATAGACAAGGGTGAAATGACGGCAGACGAGGGTGCGACCGTCATGAAAGAAATCGGTGCCCTCGATGGCCTTTCCTACACGGTGCCTGATTTGGTTGAGATGAAAAAAGATCTCGGTTTTCCTCCTGAGGCTTCGTTCGATATCGATGACCTTCCGCAGCTTCTGGTGTCTCACGTACAGCTCACCATCGGCGTCGGTCCCGTAGCGGCAAGTTATCTTGCAGAACGCCTCGGCAGCGCAAGCTTACTCGATGAGGCCGTAGCCCGAACAGCCTCCATAAGCTTAAGCGCAGGCGTAGCGGTTGAGGCGGCTGCTGATCCGAAAGCTGTGGTCGCCGACTCGAGTCCCGAGCCTTTACCGGACGCTTCTCACCAGTAACGTTAGAGCTTTTTAGCAACCCAATCAAAGTTGAAGCTGATGCTGATTCGATCTTGCGTCGATTTTTGAACGGGAACTTCGTGGCGAAGCCAACTTTCCCAGAGACCGACTTGCCCCGTACGGGGCTCGAGAGTGACAAAAAGCGGTTTTTTAGTTCGTTCAATTTTAGGGGGTGCTGCCATCATGAAAGCAAGGCGGGGATCTTCGAATTTGATCCGACTCGATCCCTTCGGTACGGAGACGTAGTAAGTGCCGCTAATGACTGAAAGCGGATGAAGGTGAAGTGAGTGGTGGCTCCCTTTTGACATGATATTGACCCAGCAGCTGCTCATTTCAAGCTGGCCGCCCTGCAAATCAAGCTCGAGATGCCGAGCAAACTTTCGTACGTGCCGCATAAGCAGTTTTTTAAGATCGATGAAGTGGGGAAAATTCAAATGCAGATCTGTGAGCGAGCCGTAGGAGGTGTAACCGTTGACGTAGTTTTCTTCGGACCAGCGAACACCTTCGTCGTCTATTTTACGAATCAAATGACATTGCTCTTTAATTTCGCGCGCAAAAGTGAGTGATGAACTCTTCACTAGGTTTTCGAGATAGATAGGGGTGGAAAAAAACTCGCGCGTGCCCATCAGATGATTTTCACCAGTTGGTGCTCAACTGTTACCAATTGCGCATGAAGTGACAAGTGTAGCCTTCGGGATTTTTCTCGAGATAGTCTTGATGCTCCGGCTCTGCCGGATAAAATGCCGCTGCCGGCACGATTTCTGTCAAGCTAGGCTTGCCCCATTTGAGCGACGCAATCTCTTTCATCTTGAGGGCCGTCTTTTTTTGCTCGTCGTCGTGGTAAAAAATGGCTGAGCGGTATTGGCTCCCGATATCACCGCCTTGGCGGTTCGATGTTGTCGGGTCGTGCATTCGAAAGAAGAACTCTAAGATTTTCTCAAAGCTGACCTTCGCAGGCTCGAAAACGATTTGAATGGACTCGGCGTGGCCCGTGTCGCCTTGCTTAACCGTCAGGTAAACAGGATTTTTCGTGATTCCACCGGTGTAGCCGACTTCGGTCTCAATCACGCCGGGAATTTTACGAATCAGATCTTCCATGCCCCAGAAACAACCACCGGCTAAAGTGGCGACATCAAAACCTGGTTTTAAAGAATTTGACCATGCCATGAATTACGCCTCATCAAGGCTAGTAGTCTGCCACGGCCATCCGGCTGCAGTCAATCCTCATGACGGCCTTCATGACGGCTTACGAAACGGGACGGCGCTGCCTTTTTTCAATGATTTTTGATAGAGCTCGCGATTGTTTTTCGCCTTCTGTTCTTCAAGCGAATTACCGGCATTCACAAGCGAATCGAGGTGCTGCTCGATCTCGACAAAAGTTTCATTGAGTGATTGCATTTCATCTGAGGCCGACGAGCTGAGACAAGGTGTATCGAGAGTCGTGCTAGCCGCGTCGGTGCTAAAAACGAACTTGATCATCGAGTGCAACTCGCGCAGTCGAGATATCGCCTTGATGGATTCGGAGCGAATGCGGGCTAATTCACGCTCTGCAAGCAGCTGATTTACGACCAGAAGAAGCGCTTCCCGCGAAAAAGGTTTTTCAAGCAGTCGAAAAACACCCACTTCGGTGGCTGAAACAGCCGCTTCCTTGTCGAGGTTTCCTGAAATGAGCACGGCTGGAAACTCTGCACCGCTCAGCCGTGCGCTGGCAATCATTCGCACGCCATCTGTTCCGGGCAGCCGCAAATCTGAGATCACCAGATCAGGCATCAATTTAGGGTTGGGGTGCGACACGGCCGTCAGAAATTGAGCGGGATCGATGAAGCCATGAGTCTCCGCGACAGGTTTTAAGAAAGCGACGTAGGATTCTAGCAAATCGGGGTCGTCCTCAATCACCGCGATCTTGGCTCTAGCTTCCATCAGTGCTGTCCTCACTTCTCGTTTGCGTCGTTCTTTGGGTCTCAACTACTAACAAAATTTTACCAAGAATCTCCGGATAAACCTACCAAACAAATACCAGGCAAATGTCGAGTTCCTGTTGTCACCACCAAGTCCCCGGACTAGGATCGCGGCCTATGACAGAAGTCGAGATAAAATCTTCAACTTTAGCGCCTTCTTTGCGCCGGGCCGGCGCATGGTTCATCGATATGAGCCTTGTCTCACTTATGTGGCTGGTGATTTTAGCACTCGCACTCATGATTTTTCTTGTTGGAGCTGGCTTTTCGTTCATGCGCGCGGGCTTTGCTAGTTTGGGTCAATTTGAGACCTGGCAGACCGAGCCTAATATCCTCGGCCCTATCTTAATTTTCCTTGTTGTCGTCATTATCAGTTTAGCCGTTGTCAGCCATGGGTATTTTATCCTTTACGAAAAAAATACCGGTACTACGCCTGGTAAAAGGAGTCTAGGTCTCAGCGTCAGATCTATTGACGGAGCCCCGCTGACTTGGGGGCAGGTAACCCTTCGAGATTTTGCACGCTGGTACGTCGACGGATTGTTTTTCTTTGTGGCGCTGTTTACCATGGCGCTCACCAAACGCCGGCAGCGGATTGGGGATCTTCTTGCAGGAACCGAAGTGCTCTGGACGCCCGAAACTCATTTGCAATTGCAAACAGCGAGCCTTTACCTTCGTGGCGAAGATTTTAAAAGAATCTCGGCCGTACTTGCTGCCGATGTTATCAGTCGACCAATAGAGCAAAGCACGCGAAACGAATTTCTCAAATTTGCATATGCGAGTTTTATTGCGGGTCGGGCAGCTGAAGTTGCCAGTCAGCGCCCGCGTTGGTTGAGTTACATCCGAGAGCGTTTTCAGCCGGCCCCGGTTGTGAAATTGGGCGACGATGCGCTCCTTCGATACTTCGCGGCATTGTGTGAGGCTTGACATGGTAACGGAAGAAACACCCCTTCAGCGATACCTAAGAAAGAACGCGGCGGCTTCGGGCGATGCACCCGGGCCGCAGTCAGCGGCGGAGTCAGCGGCGGAGTCAGCGGCGACACCGGCGGCGCCAAGGGCAGAGGCCGCTATTTCCGACGGGCCAAGTGTGGCGCCGCTAGCTGAGAGCGCTTCGGAACTGAGCAACGTAGCTGGTGCGGCTGAGCTTGAGGTCGTCCCACCAGGAATCGAAGAGAAGCCGGCACGAGTCGGTGCGCGTCTTGTCGCTTTGATCCTCGATCAAATGATTTTTTCATTTGTCACAACGCCAGTCGTGGCTCTGCTGACTCTGTCTCAGGTTCCTTGGCAAGAGATGCTGATGCGAGGAGATTTTCTGCACCTAGCACAGACGTTAGCCGGTCTCACAGCGTTTGCGACGGCGATCGATTTATTCTTTGCGTTTTTTTATTACGGTTGGTTCTATAAACACAAGGGCGCAACAGTTGGCAAGCTCATCGTATCGGTGAGTCTGGTCGACTATGAGACGGGTCAGAAAATTGGCTACCTGCGCGCCTTCGTGCGAGACGCAATTCTTAGGCGCTACGTCTCGTTGGCTTTTACCTTTGGAATTGGCTGCCTCATCGCCGTATTTCGCGACGACGGCCGCGCCCTTCACGATTTGATTTGCTCAACTCAAGTTGTTTGCCGGAGCAAAAAATCCAGCTGATAGAGCCAGCAATTCTGCTGCCTCAAAAAAACAGCAGTCTGTGCCGGATCCTTAAGCGGCCTGTCGGCCGCTACTTGCTGGGTGGTAGCTATCGAGAGACGATGCACGCTCTTTGAAATAGTCTTTTTCGGCTTGAGTGCGTTTTTCGGGTAGCCATGCGGGCACTTCGTTAAACAGGATTAACCGCGCCTCATTGACAGACAAGATCATTTTGTCGAGGCTGTAAAAGCGCAGGTCGTTGGTGAGATGTTTCCAGCTCACATAGGAAATCAACGAGCCGTCTACATTCACTTCGAAGTGGCCAAAGCTGACTTTCTGATTGAGTCGAGTCGCCAGCTCGAAAACTTTGTCGACCGGCCAGGTCGTACGGTAAAGGTTTGTCGAACAGGTCAGGATTGGAATTTCTTCAGGAATCCTCAAGATGATTTCAGATTCGTCGTTGGGCTGAGTGAGCGTCGCTACGAAGGCCCGGTTGATTGAGACTTTGTACTTGTATTCGTCTTTGAGCATAGTTGCGACTTGGCCAAAGACGCGCTCCATACTTCCGACAAAAATTCCGCGCGCATAGTTGATGTAACGACTGCGTCCGAGACTTTTTGAGAGATACTGGCTGTAGTAACTTTCGTAGGAGAAGTCGCTGCATCCAGAGCATTGGTTGATTCGGTCATCAAACAGCCGTGCAAAGCGCAGGAGCGAGAGTGTGTCGATTGCGAGATTTTCGGCTTCATCGACGGTGCGGCCTTTTTGCGCAATGAATGAGGAGCGAATCTTGATCGTGCGGTCGCCACGCTGTGGATCGAGAGTCAGCGTCGCTCCGCGGAGGCCAAGGTTTTCGCCAGCGATGAGCCGGGTGAGGTCTTCCTGGGAGATATTTTGCAAGCAATCGTAACGAAGATAGATTGCGGATTCGAGAATTTGAAATTGGCTGTTGAGTGGAACGGATGAGACCTCAACTCGCCAGCGCGGAAAATTGGCAAATCCTACAGCCAGTCGGCTGGCAGAATCTTCCAAATTAATGATCGCATCCGGAAAGATCGCGCGGAGTCGAACCGCGAGCCTCGGAAAGGCTTCTGTAAGCATCTTAACCTCCAACGTACGTGCCGCATCCTACCAATCGGCAGGACCGAGGTCGGGCTTGAATTATGGCGAGAAATTATTTGCGTTTTCCCGCGATCTGCCGACGGTGGTATCGGGAGTATCTGGTGCCGCTTCAGGCTCAACCAGAATTGCCGGGAAGCTATTTTCCGGCGTGTCGTCCCAGGACATGCTTATCGGAAAAGCGTACCCGATTTAGTCGGATTGGCGACGACACAGGCAAACAAGGCGCGGGAAAAGAGCGAGTCCGGG
>JAYTRM010000131.1:0-8368 GCA_043746165.1 Bdellovibrionales bacterium
CCCGGACTCGCTCTTTTCCCGCGCCTTGTTTGCCTGTGTCGTCGCCAATCCGACTAAATCGGGTACGCTTTTCCGATAAGCATGGCGCCTCGAGTGGAAAAGAAAATTGGATAATATTTGCGCAGTAATAAGGCCGATTTATAGCGGTGGCGCTTCGCCACCGCTTGCTGAGTTTCAAGGCCTCAAGCGTCGCTTGAGAGCGGACTCTAGGGTGCGGCCTCAAACTGAACTTGCGCACTCGTGGGGTCAACACGCTCACCGTTTAAGGCGTTGATTAATCTCTGATCTTGACCATAGACGTCAGGTCCAAATCGGATGAGGCCATCGGGGTCCGTAGCGCTCACCGAAGTGGCCACGACGTAGACGCGAATAGGCTTTTGCAGGTGGATAGTATTTGCAACGACGCTGGGGTCTTGGGTCATCTCTTCAAGCTGCTCGCGACTCACGCTTCCGGATGCTAGGTCTGTTGTCAGCAAATACGTTGCAAGATCGAGCGGCTTTTCGAGGCGAATGCAGCCCGAGCTAAAAAGGCGCAGGCTTTGCGCAAAGAGTTCGTGATGGTTGGTGTCGTGCATGTAGATCGAATGATTGTTGAGACTCAGATTGAACTTAACGACGCCCAGTGAATTGGTCGTGCCCGGCTCTTCGCGGAATCTAAACGGCGGCGGATGTCTCAGGCTATATCGCGACCAGTCTATTTGCGCCGGGTCGATCTCCTGACCTTGTGATGCAAAAACCCGAATGCGCATTTCGTCGAAATAATCCGGATTGGCGGTGGCTCGCGGCAATACGTCTTTCACGATGATATCGGTCGGCGCATTCCAAAACGGCCGGATGATAACGTCGGAGATTTGATCGACAAAGCTTGGCGTCTGCCGGGTCGGCTGGCCAACGATCACTTTCATTTCGAGCGCGGGAATGGGGATCTCACTCGTCGTCTCACTCGTCGTCTCACTCGTCGTCTCACTCGTCGTCGCAGTCGTCGTCGCAGTCGTCGTCGCAGTTGACGTCGCAGTTGACGACTCATCATAAAGTTTAAATGTTTGGTGCGCGAGATCGACGAAAATATACTCCTTGCCGAGATCGTGGGGAAGAATTCTCCATCTCTCCAAAACCGCGCGCAGCTGATCAATGCGGTGGTCGAGCGAAATGCCTAAAGCGGTAAATGTGCCTCGTCCGATGATGCCATCTGAATTTTGCTGGTTCGCTTTTTGAAAAGCCATCACGGCTTGGGCGAGTCCTGAATCATAAACCGCGCTTACGTTGTTTCTCTGAGAGGCATCTGCGAGTAAACCGAGATCAACAAGGCGCTGGCGAATCAGTGGGATATCGGGATCTTGCATGCCGACTGCGAGCGGTTTTTTGATTGCGGCAAGCGGCGCCCAGCCACCCGAAGATTTCACGCTTTGCAGGAGCGCGAGCTCAGCCGTCAGGCGAGTGTAGGCGAAACTTTGCGGGGCAAACGCGTTAAGTGCTATCGCTACCTGCTGTGGATCGGTCGCTGGGCCGCCGATCGCCGCATTGAGACCTGAGTAATCTTTAAAAGTTCGCTTGGGCAATTCGATGTCGGCAATGTTCTGCGTGGGATCGTGCGGATTCGTGCGTCCGTTGTCGAGATCCGAAGCCAGTTGCAAAGCGCTGTGAGCGAGGAGCAGTTCAAGTTCGCAGAGACTCTGCGGATCAGCAGATGTCCAACGCGAATTTAACTCATTGCCCCAGTAGTCAGTTGCAATTAAACCGTGCTGAGCCGGAAGTGCTTGTAAAACTTCGCGCACCGCTGTGGCAGCAGCGGAAAGGCCTTGGCCGGTGACAAAAATCGGGGTGTAATTTCGGGTTTGGTAGAGACCGTTAAGTTTTGTGGTCTCGATTGTCACCGAACCAATCTGAAGACGCGGGCCCGTGGCTAGACCTGCGGTGAGTGCTCGGCTCAAAGTCGCGGTTGCAAGTGATGTATCAGTTGGCAACTCGGCTGGTAGTTGAAAATTAGGCGGACGGGCGAACGGCAAAGGCGTCGCTCGAGGCCCGGGCGGCTCAGAGGGAGCTCGATGCGAAACTCGATGCGAAACTCGATCTGAAGGCTGGGGTTGATCCCAAGACTGCCTCCACGACGCAAAGTCGGCTTTGGCTGGGCCGCTCGTGCCGGCAATCAGCGTAGTCATAACAATCGAAGAAAGACGGCGATTCAGCATGACCAACTCTTTTCTAACCTGTGAGAGAATCAAAGGCCCTCAAGCAAATAACCCGGGTGCCGGTTTTCGTCAAAACACGCGACCTTCTCGGAAAATTTTACTATTGAAAATCGGTCAGTTTCGGCCTGGCGAAAGTGGCTCGTTTCCTGATTATTGCAGTGCCGTAGCGACACTGACTGGTTGCCAGTCGTCGCACCGGTTTTCAAAGGGTAAAGTGGCTTTCATGCGCAAAGTTAACACGGTCTCTTTTTCTCTTTGCGTTGCTGTAGGGCTTGTTGGCTGTGGTTCTTTTCATGCCAACTTTGAATCTGCTCAACCTCAGACCATCGTGAAAGATGGCGGGCTTTCGCAAGTTTCTTGGCCGGGCCCATACCATACGCCGACCTCGCTGCAGCCGACGCAAGACGCTCCGTCGACCACTGCTGCCCCGCCCTCTAGCGGCTCCCAGAAAGCGGCTCCGGAAATCACTTCGGCTCCCGAAGTCGCTGCAACTCCCGTAACCCAGGGAGTGTCTGCACCCGTCTCCACGCCAGCTGAGGCTCAACAGTCAGGCAGCACGCCTGCCGCACCCACACTTACACCCACCGATCTCACTCCGAAACCTTCAAGTGGAAACGAAGCTACTGTTGATCCGACCGCTGATCCGACGGACGTGCCGACCGGCAATGCAATAACGCCGCAAGCAGCCGTGGGAATTAATCAAAAATCGGATCTGAGCCAGGTTCTCGCAAAGTCGAACTTAGCACGCCAGCAGGTGGGGCTCTCAGCATTGCAAATCGATGAGAAGCTTTCTCGTGTGGCGCTGGTTTTCGCCGCTGACATGAAGGCCAAGAGTTACTTCGGTCATACGGCTCCAGATGGAACGACCGAAAAGGATCGGCTGGCCTCGCTGCACATTAACTATCGCCATGCCGGCGAAAACATCGCCCAAGGTCAACAATCGGCCGAAGAAGTTCTCACTGATTGGATGAATTCAGCAGGTCATCGAAAAAATATTCTCACGCCTGAATTTACCAAGATAGGCATCGGCCATGTCGGCGACATTTGGGTGCAAGAATTTTCAGACTAAGGGGCCATCAAAAAATAAATGAGTCGTTATTTTTTGATGGCGCTTAAGTCCGAATTTGGCCTGTTCCATCAATCAGCCAACGGGGCGTCGTGAGCTCTCGAAGTCCGACTGGCCCGCGCACGTGAAGTTTCTGGGTGCTGATGCCGAGTTCTCCGCCGAGCCCGAATTGATAGCCATCAGTAAAGCGAGTTGATGCGTTCCAGTAAACAGCGGCGGCGTCGACCTCGGATTGGAATTTCCGTGCGGCCTGCTCGTCCGAAGTGAGAATGGCTTCGGAATGTTTGGAGCCGTGGGTTTCGATGTGGCTCAAAGCTTCTGAAAGCCCCCTGACCACTCGGCAGTTGATGATGAGATCAAGGTGCTCTGTATCCCAATCGGCAGGAACTGCGTCCGCAATATGGGGAAGATTTTTGAGAATTTCGCGTGATGCAGGATCGCAGCGCCACTGCAGGTTCTGCGGACGGGTTTGTTGATACAGCTTTGGCAGAAATTCTTTGGCGATGAGCTCATGCACCAAAACTGTTTCGAGAGAATTGCAGACTCCTGGCCGGCCCGTCTTGGCGTTGGCGACGACTTGAACCGCCATCTCGAGATCGGCTGCGCAGTCGACAAAGGCGTGACATAGCCCGCGGTCGTTTTTGATAATCGGCATCAGCGCGGTTTTTTGCACAAGCTCGATTAACTTATCACCCCCGCGCGGGACCACGACGTCGATGAGATCTTTGCGTAAAAGGAGCGCTTCGACCAAGCCGCGGTCGTAATTTCGAATGCCGATAAAACATTCTGCGGGAATTTCATGGCGGCGGAGTTCATCGGCGATGAGGTGATAGATCGCGCTTGCTGTTTGGCTCGACTCCGAACCGCCGCGCAGCGCGATTGCGTTGCCGCTCTTGAAAGCAAGCGAGAAGGCTTCGAGAATGACGTTAGGACGTGATTCAAAAATCATCAAGATCACGCCAAGTGGGGCACGAGTGCGGCGAAGCTTGAGACCGTTTTCGAGCGTGCGTTCCTCCACCGTTTCGCCGACCGGGTCGGGCAATTTGCTCACGCTGACGAGACTTACCGCCATGTCTTCGATGCGGCTCTGATTCAACGTGAGGCGATCAACAAACGCAGCCTGCGTGCCCGCTGATAAATTTTTAAGATCGATGGCGTTTGCCGCGAGCACGATCTCTGCGTCTTGCCGCAGACGTGCGGCGAGGGCTAATAGCAGCGAAGACTTGATTTGGTCCGAAAAACCGCGCAACCCGCGCGAGGCATGCTTAAGTGCAAAAAACTGGGCTTCAATATCACTTGGAAGGTTCAAAACGGGAGTCATTTTTGCCCGCCGATCTGGGTCCCTGGGCCCTGTCCCTTGGCTAAATTTAAGAGATTGTGGGGGATATCTCCGCGCATGAGGTGGGTGATGATGCCGGCTTGGTTTGCCATTCGCGCCGCGAGAATTTTTGAATACATTCCACCGGTGCCGGCTTTTGTGCCGGAGGATTTTCCTGCTCGCGCGAGATCAGTGGCGGTGACCCGGGGACGATAGGTGAAAAGTTCAGCGTCGCGATTCGTTCTCGGGTCTTTGTCATAGAGCCCCTCGACGTCGGTGAGTAAAACGAGGCGTTCAGCCCGCATCATGACGGCGATCTTTGCTGAGAGGGAGTCATTGTCGCCAAAGCGAATCTCTTCGGTGGCCACGGCATCGTTTTCGTTGAGCACCGGGACCGCCTGCCAGTCGAGAAGTTTCTCGAGGCTCGACTGCAGATTCTTGCGTCGTTTGAGATCGCGAATGTCATCCGAAGTGAGCAGCACCTGGGCGCCAAGCAGTCCGCTGGCGCCCAGCGCGAGATTGTAGAGGTCCATCACCATCGGCTGACCGATCGCGCTCAGCGCTTGTTTTTCGGGAAGTGTGCGCTTGCGGCCGTTTTTCTTTTGGTAAAAATCTGTGCGATCCGCCGCCGACGCGATGGCTCCTGAGGTGACCCAAATGACTTCGATTCCGTGCTGACGTTTGAGCTGATGAACTTGCGCCATCCATGAGCGCACCAGAAGAGGTCCGCCGGTGCAAACCATGTAACTGCCGGTCTTGATCACCCAACGGCGCTTTTTCATTTCAGCTTCTCCATAAAAAATCCCGTGCGGCGGTCTTTTTCGACGTTATCCCAAGTGAAGTATCGACCGTTCATCGCGACGTAAACGCCGCTCGGGAGACACTGCGCAAAGGCCATTGCAGCGCCGAGGTTAAAGAGCCCATCCGAGCTTCCGAAGGCGTAGGGAATCATCGCGCCCGTGACAACAATTGTCTTATCGAGGCCTTCGAGGCCAAGCAAACGGGCGGTCGTTTCCATCGTGTCGGTACCGTGAGTGATGAGGATATGTTTTTCAGTCGCTGACCTTGCCGCGTTTAAAATAATGCTGCGGTCTGCGTCGGTCATATCGAGGCTGTCGATCATCATGAGCGTTCGTATGTCGACTGTCAGTTGGCAGCGGCCAAGCTTGAGCATCTCCGAGATGTGCGAATCTTTAAAATACAAGCGGCCGTTGATCTCGTCATATTCTTTATCAAAAGTCCCGCCGGTCACAAAAATTCGCACGCTGGTTGTCGTTTCCGTCGCAGAGGCTGCCTGTGTTTTTGGCTCTGTTTTTTCTGTTGGCATTTCGCTTGAGCGTAAATCAGCTTCTGAGTGGGGCGAAGAGAATATTGAAGCAGCGTGATTGCGCGGAGCGCAAGAGCCTTGCCAGCGGAGACGAGATGGCGCACGATCCGATTTTTCGTCGCATTTTCGAATTTATTTTCAGAACCGGTCTTTTGTTCTTATTCCGTAGAGGAGGTTTCATGCTGGCCAAGTGCTGGGGTATTGTGATTTTAGGTTTCCTTTCGGGTTTTATTACGGCCTGTGACACGATTCAGACGGCTCCTTCTCGTGGTAGTGAGCGCGTCGAGGTGATGCCTGTTCCGGGGTCTCGCTCGGGTGACGGTGCGTCGAGCGCCCTGCTTGCCTTTGAATTCACTGGTATGCAATCGGACAACGACGCGGTTGTTTGTCGCTGGCGCATCGTCAATCAAGATACGAAGACCAGTTACTTTATCAACTTCAAAATCAGCGAGAATGCGGTTCTGGTCGCACTTGATCCAGGCTTGTACAAAACGGGGCGTCTCGGCTGCGGTATCAACAAAGTCTGGGACCTCGACGATGTCTTCAAAGATGGCTTTCACGTCGACCAAGGCCAGGTCAGTTACCTCGGCAAGCTCTATTTTGACTTTAAAGACGGAGAGCTTAGCAAACTTCGTAAAGCTCCGCGCAGCGAAAGTGCAGAAGCGTTCGTGAACGCAGTGCCGCTCGTTCCGGCGGCCAATCGCAAATCGTTTATCTCGGCATTTACCGAAAGACCGATCGATCCTTCAATGGTTGCAACCTCTGGTAAACCCGAAACGCCAGATGCCTTCGATGTGCAAGTCAAAGGCATCGCCAATGCCGGTCCAGCCTTAAAACCGCTGCTCGCGAATCTCACCGGATGTTCAAATCAAGAATCAGCATCGGACCCGATCCGCTACGGACACTTGGAGTACACCGCCGTCTACAAAGACGGCCGTTTTTCTGAGATGAAAGACCGTCAAGAGACCAACGCGTTTTCTGATCGGCTTCGATCTTGCGTTGAACGCGGAATCATGGCGTTTCATCCGGACCTGAAAAAAGATGTCGAGGTCAAGGTGAGATATTAGGCTAAAGGCGACAAAAACTAGCGTCCTTTCAGGCCGCGCGTTTTTGTCGCTTCTCGAATTGATTGAGACCAGGCACTCCTAGGCTGAGTCAATGGCCGAGCCTATGCTTTATTACCACCAAAACAGCGAAAATAAGATGTGACTTATGAAAGTGAGTTAGCAAAGTTATGATAAACCGGGACCGTCTATCGATTGCTGATTCGATTCGCACTTGGCTGCTCTGGCTTGGATTGTCGAGCCTATTTGCCCTCGCCCAATTCCGGTTAATCGTGTGGCTTTATGGCGCTAATTTTCGAGACTGCATGCAAGCCTCTGCTGGCGTTGTCGATGGTCTGCCACACTGGGTTGTCTATCAAAGTCGGGTTCTTGCGCCATATACAATTTACCTTCTTTACTTATTTAACGGGGATTACTTTCTAGCCCATAGATACTTCACAGAATTCTTTATCGGTATTTCTGGGATTCTAATTTTATTCACGGCGCGCAAGCGCTATGGCGCTGATGCAGCGGGTTGTTCATTTTTTTTGTTTCAAACCTTGTTCTCCCTGATTCTGAGAAGACCTTGGATCTATTCTTGGGACATTTACAACATTATATTTTTTACGGTTTTTAACTATTTCGTTTTTTCAGGAAAAAGCTGGCGATGGTTTTGTTGTCTGTTTGCGCTTGCAATATTTAATCGTGAGAGCGCACTTTTTTTTGCGTTATGGATGATTTTAGATCCTCTAATCAAGCGGTACCCTGAGCCGCAGAGGGAAAATATTCGCTTCAACTGGCAGATGTTTTCTTCGGGGGTAGCCTGTTTAATTCTTGGTGTTGCGGCCTTAAAAATCCTGCGCGACAAATTGCTTATCAGAGAACTTGGACCCGAATTATTTAACCTTACCGGCAGCGATGGAAGGCAGGTGCAAATCCATTTGCTTGAAAACTTGAAATATTTCCGCGATGGGATCTTACACCCCGATATTCCGCTCGACTTTCTCTATCCTCTTCTCACATTTATTACACTTTTACTCGCCGTCAAACTTGCTATGCGTGATTATCGGCGATATCTCGCCTTTGCAACAATGGTTTTCGTTGAATTCCTTACGCTTTGGGTGGTTGGTTTGATCAGCGAGGCGCGAGTGATGCTGGAATTGACGCCATTTCTTGCCATAGCCATCTGGGAACTGCGTCTTGCGCGCAACCCAAATGGACGCCTGGATATTTTTCAACTCTCGTCAGAGCAACAACTCAACTAATGTCAGCTCTTAATGACTTAGCGGCTTCTCTAGGAGACCAAGGTAGGGGAAAGCGTATAGAATTATGACTCTCCGAGAATCTTCGTCGCTTAGCGTATTAATATTGGTACCGATCCTAAGAAATCAACGGGGACAATCTCGCGTTCAGGTAATGTGGTCG
>JAYTRM010000132.1:0-1989 GCA_043746165.1 Bdellovibrionales bacterium
GACTGCAATGGCACCTGAGACCGGGGGCCTGGGGAATCGCAAACGCGCCATTGCCGCATTTTATAATCAGCGCCGGAACGATCGCCAACGTCAGCGGTATCATAATTTTAATCGACGTGCCAGCTCCTGCGACGCTCGACAAATCGACTGTCCCCCCGATTCGCTCGATATTTGTGCGAACGACGTCCATGCCAACGCCGCGGCCCGAGACATTGGTCACTTTGGCTGCGGTTGAAAAGCCGGGAGCAAAAATCAAGTTGAAGATCTCTTTTTCGCTGAGTTTAGAGACCTGAGCTTGCGTCATCAGGCCCTTCTCAATGGCTTTGCTGACCAGAATATCTTTGTGAAGCCCGCGTCCATCGTCAGAAACTTCAATTACGACTTGGCCTCCCTCATGATAAGCCTTAATGCGGATCGTGCCTGTTTCGGGCTTGCCGGCCAAGCGGCGTATCTCGGGTGTCTCGATACCGTGGTCACAAGAGTTTCTTACAATGTGGGTGAGGGGATCTTTAATCGCTTCGAGGAGCGACTTATCTAGTTCCGTATCGTTTCCTGACAAATTCAGAGAAAGATTCTTTTTTAGGTCCTGGGCGAGGTCGCGGACGAGCCGAGTAAACTTGCTAAAGACGTTTCCGATCGGCTGCATGCGGGTCTTCATCATCTCGCCTTGAATTTCGCTGGTCACGACGTTGAGGCGTTTACTCATGCTAATGAAATCGAGATCTTCTGACTTGTTAGAAAACTGTAGAACCTGATTGCGGACTAAAACCATTTCGCCCATCAAAGTCATAAGGTTATCGAGCAAAGCAACTGACACACGAATAGAACTTGTTCCCTCGGTTTCGCGTTCTTTTGCTGGGTGGGCGCTTGCTTCGGTCCCAGCCCCATCGATCGGATCAGTTTTCAAATCTGGCGACTCTTGAACCAAACTATCCGTTTTTGCCATGACCATCTCATTCTTTTTTTGTACCGGTGACGCGACAGTTACTTCAGCGACCACAGGCATTTCAGCGTTGGTCTGGGGAGTTGCAACTGCAGGATCATCGGTTGCGCTTTGTTTGATTCTTGAAATCAAAATATCAATTTGCGTTAGACTTTTGAAAAGCTCAGCTACTAGACTTTTCGACACGGCCTGGGTTCCGCTGCGAACATCTTCAAGGCTCGACTCCATCAAGTGGCCGACGTCACCGAGTCTTGCAAACGAGAAAAGGTAAGCTGAGCCTTTGAGTGAGTGGACGTCGCGATAAAGTTCGTCGACGGTATCGACGCCCGACTGGCCAGATTCCAATTTTTCAAGTTCTTTGAAATTCGCTCTGCAATCTCTTCACATTCCGATACGAACTCGTCCAGAGTCGAGCCCGAGAGATCGAGGCGAGGTTCGCTCGATTCGGCTTGCACAGTCTGCGCTGGAGCCAGAGCCGGAGCCAGAGCCGAAGTAATTTCGACTGGGTCTTTCACAGCAGTGGAGCTAGCGCCGTCTACGGCAACATCGGCGCTGACCTTAAAGTTAAATACGATCGTAGGATCGGCAAACATGGCCCTGGCAGCGTCAATGCCGCGAAGAAACATATTGATGTACTCTTTAGGAATGCCAGTTGAACCTTTGAAGCGCATGAAAATAGTTTCGAGCTCGTGAGTCAGCGCTTGCAGTTGGGTGAGTTCCATCATTCCGCAACCACCTTTAACATTGTGGAAGCAGCGAAAGATCGCATCAAATGCGGGTTGAAAATTGGCGCCTTGGTCAAGCGCAAGCAGGCTCTTTTCGGCAACGTCTAAGAGTTCAAATGCTTCGGCTTTGAATTCTTCCATCTCTTGTTCTGAATACGACATGGCACCACCACCTCAGCCCTTATCGTTAGAATCGTGGTGTTCTTAATACTCGACCGCGCGATTAATAAATTTTTCCATGCTTATCGGAAAAGCGTACCCGATTTAGTCGGATTGGCGACGACACAGGCAAACAAGGCGCGGGAAAAGAGCGAGTCCGGG
>JAYTRM010000133.1:0-14764 GCA_043746165.1 Bdellovibrionales bacterium
AAATCTTGACTATGTGAATTTTGAAAGTTAGGTCGTTCTCTACGCCGAAAAAGCGCTATCCCAAGCAGGAAAACTGCAAATCACCTGAAACATACCGGCGGAGACCTAGTTCTCGCGCACAGTGAAACCAACAAAGGGTCTACCTTTGTTGCAAAAGTCCAGATCACTCCAATACTCAACGTAGCAATGGTCGGTGCAGAGGTTTTCAAAAACAAATTCAGTTCCGGATTTGCAAAGATAGAAAACGGCGAGTTGCAAGGGCTCAAAGTTCTTCTTGTCGACGATTCTCCCGACAATCGCATTTTGATTTCCGCATATCTCAACAAGACCGGCGCACAGGTCTCGACGGCCGAAGACGGCAGAAAAGGCGTCGAACTTGCCCAGGGCGAAGCCGTCGACGTCGTTCTCATGGACATTCAAATGCCACTCATGGATGGTCATGAGGCCATGAAAACACTGAGGGCCTCCGGCTTCTCTCGCCCTATAGTTGCCCTTACCGCACACGCTATGAAAGAAGAACGAGAGCGCTGTTTCGAGTCTGGTTGCACTGATTACCTGACCAAGCCCATATCAAAGAAACAGTTGATCGAAGTTCTCTCGCGTCATCTCCCACGGCATTAACGCACGCAAAAATGCGAATGCAGGAATCGGCGGTCCCGCGAACCGCACCTAGAAAGAGAGGTTTGGATGGAAAGCTTCCAACGTTTTCGGGATCGCGTCGTCATTGTCACTGGCGCAGCTAGCGGCATTGGACTTGCCACTGCGAAGCGCATGGGCAGCGAAGGCGCAAATGTGGTGCTTGTAGATTTAAATGCCGATCGCCTCACTGCCGCAGAGAAAAGTGTCGCCCAAGCCAGCGCTGCAAAGACTTGGGCGAGTGTTTGCGATGTTTCTAAAGCGGAACAAGTCAAGGCCACTGTTGAAGGCGCCCTCAAGCGCTTTGGCCGTTTAGACACGATCGTCAACAATGCGGGCCTCATGGTATTTAAACCCTTTGAACAGCATACCGTCGAAGATTGGATGAAAGTTTTGGGCGTCGATCTGTTTGGCGCTTTCTTTTTTATCCAGCAGGCTTTTTTCCACATGAAAAAAGGTGGCTCGATCGTCAACGTGTCCAGCATTCACGCGGTCGAGACCACACCGCTTGTGACGTCTTATGCGGCGACAAAAGCAGCTGTGCTTTCATTGACCCGTTCAGCTTCTATTGAGGGAGAATCTCGAGGTATCCGCGTCAACGCGGTTCTTCCCGGTGCTGTGGAGACGCCGATGTTGCTCGAGAATCTTAATATTAAAGACGGTCTCGAAGTTATCAAACAGTGCGACGTCGGCACGCCTGAAGACATCGCCGCCGCGATCACCTACTTGGCATCGGACGAAGCTCGTTTTATCCAGGGGGCGAACTTACGAGTCGACAGTGGCCGTCTGGCCCATTTGTAACCTCCTGCTCGAGGGTGTGACATGAAAACAGACAATGACTGAGATCAGCTCAAAGCTTCTCAAAGGCAGGGCAATGAGCCCCGAGCTTCGTAGCTTTTTGTCCCTGCCCCACGGAGAGGCCCTGCCCGAAAGGTTTCCGCCCTTCGGAAAGAGTGTAACCTATAGGTGTCACTCTTTCTGAAGAACCAGTATAAGCAGCTATGACAGCATTCACAGACGAAGAACTGCGCCGAGCATTCCTTATCTGGTTAGCTAACTACGTCGGCAAACAAGATGAAGAAGGTTTGGGACCATTTCTGGATGAGCAGATGAAGCCATTTGCTCCCGGGCATCGTGGCTGGCTCAGAAAGGCCAGGGTCGGGCTTTTTCTCTCGCCAGAAGCGGTCGCAAAAAAATTGAAAGTGAGCCGGATTGCCTATTCGAAATACGAAGACGGTGAAGAAAAGGGAACGATCACGCTCGCGACCCTGGCAAGAGCTGCCGAGGCGATGGAATGCGAATTAGTTTATGCGATAAGACCAAAGAGTAAGCGTTATTTCTCTCAAGTCATTTGGGTAAAACTGCTGCCAGAATCTTTAAGGCACCCCTGGGTAAAGAACTGCGACCAGAAAAGGCGAGGTGAAGCACTCGCTTATGTTTTAAATAAATATACGAATGACCCTGAATTTCGTCGCCAGCAGGGCTGGTCACAGCGAGCCAACAGTTGACAAGAATTCGTCAGCAATATCGATCGCTTAGGTGCGGCAAACAGCTCGAGGCTGATTTTGAAAGAGTTTCCCGACGAAGCGAATTTCACCGCCCAGGCGACAGAAGTCGTGAGGTCTGATAAGCCATACACCATGAAAAGCGAAGCTTCCAAGCGTCCTGAACTCCTGCTCCCCGTTGGCACCAAAGACATGGCCATGGCGGCGATCCACAATGGCGCTGACGCTATTTTCATGGGAGTGCCAGGCTTCAACGCCCGTGGGCGCAGTTATGATTTTCAAATTGAAGAAGTCAAAGAGATCATCGACACCTGTCACCTCTACGGGGTGAAAGTAAATCTCGCGTTCAATATTCTGATTTTTGAAAATGAGCTTCAGGCCGCAGCCGAGGTTCTCGAAAAGATTCTGCCGCTCAAACCAGATGCGTTCATTGTTCAGGATCTCGGATTAGTCAGGATGATTCGCGAGATGGCGCCGCAGCAGCGGGTTCATGGCTCGACACAGATGAGTATCAGCAATGCCGAAGCCATTCGGTGGCTCGATGATCTTGGTATTCAACGCTTCGTACTCGCACGGGAAAACTCAATCAAAGAAATTCAGGCAATCAAACAAAACACGGATAAAGAAATCGAAGTCTTCGTGCATGGCGCCCTGTGCGTGAGCTACTCAGGCCAGTGTTTTACTTCAGAGGGAATTGGTGGGCGCTCTGCAAATCGCGGACAGTGCGCGCAGAGCTGTCGGTTCGGTTACGAAATGCACGTCGACGGCGAAAAGAAGGACCTGCAGGGAAAATCGTTTCTGGTTTCTCCGCAAGACCTTTGTGGGATCGACGAAGTTCCGAGCCTATTAGAGGCTGGCGTCGACAGCTTCAAAGTCGAGGGTCGCTTGAAGACTCCAGAGTATGTGGCAACAGCGGCGCGCAGCTTCGCTGAGGCCATACGGTTTGCGCAGGCGAGCCAACCTCTACCGAGCTCCGTGGCCTTGAAAAAACAAATGGCGACGGCCTTTTCTCGCGGCTTTTTCAGTGGTTGGCTTCATGGTGTAGATCACCAACAACTCGTCGAAGGCACATTTAGTTCTAATCGCGGTTTTGAGTTTGGAAAGATTCTACGCGTGAACTTGCGGTCTCTCGAAGTCGAGTTGAGCGAAGAGGCCGTCAAGCAAGGGCTGAAAGCCGACTTCATTAAGCCTGGTGATGGCATCCTTTGGGTCTACAAAGATCGCAAAGGCGAAAGCGTTGAAAAAGGTGGCTTTGTCTTCGCGGTTAAGAAACTTTCGCAGCACTGCTTTGATCTTGAGTTTTCACGCGACATCGCGATGGACGCCATCTACTCCGGCGCGCGGGTATTTTACAATCACGATAAAGATCTCAAAAAAGATGTCAGCCTTAGCGTGGAAGATAAAAACTGCAGGAAACGAATTCCGGTCTCGGTGCGCGCCACAGCCTCACTGGGGCAGCCGTTAAGGGTGGAATATAGCGATGGTTCCTTGACCGTCTCCGCGATTTCAGAAAGTTTCTGCGAGGCTGCGAGAAATGCTGGTCTCAATTCGCTCAACTTGTGCGATGAACTCTTTGCCCTGACGGGAAGTCCCTTCCGCGGTGAGGATTTCTCTTGCGAACTCGACCCTCGGGCGCCCCTGTTTCTGCCCAATCGGCAAATCAAAGAGCTTCGCCAACGGCTCGTTTCAGAGCTAGCGAGCCTGCGGATTCAGAATGGACCTGCCCGCGAGCTGCGTTCGCAAGCCGAAATTCAGAGTTGGGCCGAAAGCCAAAAGGTGACAGCTCACGCGAAGACCCATTTGAAACTTAATCTGCTTTTGCGCGACAAGGACCAAGTTGAGGATATCGCAAACGCCATCGGCAGTGGGGAGTTGCCAACCGCGGACCTCGGCTTTACTATCCTCGGCTTTGCTATCCTCGATTTTGAATTCGGTCTGGATTTTGAACCGAGTTTGAAGCTTCTGAAAGAGCGCGGCTTGAAAGTCGCGTTGGCTACGACCCGAGTTTTGAAACCGCACGAGCATCGCAACATCAAACACCTGCTGGGTCTCAACCCCGATGGGATTCTCGCTAGAAACTTAGGCGCCGTTGAGTTTCTGCAAGCAAACTCTTACCAGGGACAGATTCTGGGCGATTTCAGTTTGAACGTCACCAATCACCTGACCGCGAAATACTTGCTTGATAAAGGCATCTCGAGCCTTTGCCTCGGCTATGATCTCAACCATCTTCAAGTGAGCGAGCTCATTCGCTCAGGACAAGCTGATCGGTTTGAAGTGACCGCTTATCAATACATGCCAAGCTTTCACATGGAGCATTGCGTGTTTGCGGCGTTTCTCAGTCAAGGTTCGAGCTTCCGCGACTGCGGCAAGCCCTGCGAAAAACATGACGTGAAACTGAAAGATCAGTTTGGCAACTGGCATCAACTCAAGGCCGATCAAGAGTGCCGCAACACCATGTATAACGGGACCTCGCAGTCGGCAGCCCGTTACGTCAAAGAATGGGAGTCCCTTGGCCTAGCGTCAATCCGCTACGAGGCGCTCAAGGAGCGCGGCAGCCAACTCGTTGGTAAAATTCGCGCGCACCTCGATTTTATCAAAGGTGCAAAAGACGTAAACTCTTTGATGCGAGACCTAGGCGACGTTGAGAGTTACGGAATTTCCGAAAAGCAGTTCAAAAGGGAAAAGGAATACCAAAGTCGCAAGCTCAGGGAAAATTCGCCCGCAGATACTTTTCGTACTCACGAAGCACCGATCGCATAATTCCGGTCAGCAGCTCGTCCATCTGAGGATCTCCTCCGTCGCGAGCAAAATCTTTGAGAATCTGCGCCTCGCGCTCTGGGCTCAGAAATGGCAGCCCTTCTGCTTTTTTGATTTTCCAAATGGCCATGGTCAGATCGCGGCGGCGTAAAAGTAGAGCGTGAAGCTCCTTGTGAACCTCATCGATTTCATGGCGAAGGCTGGCAATTGTGTTCATATTTGAATCCTTCAATCGAGCCTGAAGAGTGCAAACTTCAAGTAGCGCAGCTCTTCCATCGCGAGCGGATAAGGATGGTCTACAGGTTGTCCCCCGAGATAAACCAGCGTCGCCTTAGCTCGTGCGCGGGAAAAAGCTTCTTGGCAGATCTCCATAAAGTCTCTCTCGGAAATATGGCTTGAGCAGGAACTTGCTGCAAACAGCCCATCTGGGTTCACAAGCTTGACGGAGTTAGAAAAGATTTTGGTGTAGGCGGCTTTGGCCTGCTCGACCGACTTTTCATTCGGCGCGAAGCTCGGGGGATCGGTAATGACGAGGTCGAACTTTTTCTTTTCGGTGTTCAACTTCTCGAGGTATGCAAATGCATCCGTCGCGATGTCGTGGTGGGACGTTTTGAGCTCGTTGATCTTGAAATTATGATCGACGGCTTGGATGGCGACTTTCGCGATGTCGACGCTCGTAACCTCTCGAGCCCCACCCTTGGCGGCAAAGATCGAAAATCCCCCCGTATAGCTAAACAAATTCAAAACCGTCTTGCCGGTCGCGAAATGTTGAATGATCTTGCGGTTGTCCCGTTGGTCCAGAAAGAATCCAGTCTTGGCGGCATCGCGAATATTCGAGGCGAACTTCACGCCGTTTTCTAAAAACACGACTTCGGGAGCAAGCTCGCCGACAATGTTCGTTCCTTTTTCGTCGGCATCGTTGCGGCGCTTAAGGTAGACGCATTTGACCTGCGGGCAAGAATCCTGAATTTTTACGGCAATGGCCTTGGCATTCCAAATCTTTTCCATGACCGGGTGATCATGCTTGATCACGGCTGTATCGTCGTAGATATCGATGACGAGGCCCGGAAAGCCATCGCCTTCGCCGTTGACCAGACGAAATGAGTTGGTCACTTTGAGATCGAAAACTTTGCGAATTTCCGTCGCCTTTCGCCATTGGTTTTCAAAGTAAAGCTCAAAGGTCCGCGCCATGTTATTGCGCCTAAAGATCGGCTCTTCGGTCAAGACCAGCACCCGAAAGCGCAGCTGGGTGTCGCCCTGCCAGATGCCGAGGGCGATCGGCTCGCGCTTGTAGGTCAAAAGGCGCACGCCAGATTTAGTCGTTGGATTTTCGTCAAAACAGCTGGCGAAGATCCAGCGATGGCCCTGCTTGAGATGCTTGACCACGTCGCGCTTGAGTTCCGCGGTCGCAATAGGTTCGGTAAAGTTGATCGGGGCCAGGCTCATGAGCGTCTCCGGATGGAGTTTCTTATGCCAAATCTGCCTAAGTCTCAAGTCCTTGTAAAAATGTCGACGGCCACTGAATAAATTGACCGGTAAATTGACTGATAAATTGACACGCTTTGAAGATGCCCTCTAGAACACGGGTACCCGAGGAGATTTCTTGACCCCTATCCATTTGGACGCAAAATTTTGGTCAGGCTTTGCCCAGAACTTTTGGGAGAAAAAGCCCCTGGCGGTCAAGAATGTGCAGTCGGGCCTGCGCGAGGTGACTGCCGCCGAGATCTTCGAGCTCCTCGTCCTATTTGCAAATCGCTGCCGCAAACTGAAAGATCCAGAAGGCTTTAAGCTCTACATCGATAGCTTCCGGGCCGATGCTGACACGACTTTGCAGCTTCTACCCGGCAAAAAAGACAAGTCGCTCACGGGCTACCACGAGCGAATGGAGAAGCACTTCTCGGACTATTGCTTAGTGTGCGATGAACTTTTAAAAGTGAATCTGAAAAGTCTGCACTTGCTGACTGATTTTACTGATCAACTCTATCGGCACGTGGGCTTTCCCAATCGCTTTGCCGAGATCGGGCTCTACCTAGGTAACTACCGCAAGACACCGTTTGGAGTTCACGTCGATTCGTGCGGAGTCTTTAGTTTTCCGGTGCTGGGCAAAAAGCGCTTTCGCCTCTGGTCGCCGGAGTTCGCGGCTAAAAACCCGGCGCTCGATCGTGCCTCCAAATACGAAAAATTTAAAAAACGGTCGCAAGTCATCGATGCAGAGGCGGGCGATATGACTTACTGGCCGTCGTCGGCTTGGCACATCGCCGAGTCGGATGGCTCATTCAGCGCGACCTGGAGCTTAGGGATCTGGGTGGATCGTCCTCACGTCGATTTACTCATGGCACCCTTAAAAAGCGTGCTGGCAAAAAAGATCGGCCCGGCGAGTGAGGCTGTGGCTACAGAGTTTGAATGTCTGCATGGGGTTACGGGCGAAGTGACCGAGCTGCCGCAAGCGTTTTCTCATTCGATTGAACTTTTGCAAAGCTTAAACGCCCAAGAGCTGCATGAAACCTTTTTGAAATTTTGGATGCAGCACATTTCCTTGCAGGGTTTTAAGAACATCCCGAGCGAGGAATTTAAGCTGTCGATGAAGTCACGTATCCGCTTGCGCAGTCCTGGCGCTCTTGTTTTGTGGCAGCAAGGAAGCGAAAAGAGCTACTTTAGCTTTGCCGGCGCTTTGGCAGAAGGGGCACGCGGCGGTTCTCTTTTGCGGCTCATAAGGGCTATCAACAACGGGCAAACCTGTCACGTTGATGCGTATTTAAAGGGAAAATCAGGGAACACGGACCTTCTTGCTCTGCAAACCCTGGCCAAAGGCGGCGCGTTTTCTTTAGCGTGAATCGACCTCACGGGCTAAAGGGTATAGAAGATCCAAAGCAAAATAAAAGACCGCACGCTCCAGAGTGCGGTGCGCAGCCATCCTGGAGAGGGGAATCAAAAACTGCCCCGGGCCGAGAATCGTCACCACACGCCAGCTGGTCGCCTACAATGAGTTCAACAATGAATTTTTTGCCACGGTCACTCATCCAAGTCCGTTTCAGTTGCCCGTGATGGCTTCGGGCGGGCTGGTACAAGGCTTGTATTGATTGGGCAAAGCGTTGGAGTAACCAACAAGACTGGCAACAAGCGAGGACGCATGATCAGCCTACAGCAACTTGTTTTTCTCACCCTGACTTCGGCCCTAACACTTCCGGCTTTTGCTGATACCCAAAGCTATATCTGGGATTCAACCAATGGCTTTGAGACTGCTGACGGCTGCGACGTCGTTGTCCAAAATTCAGACGATTTCAACCTTGCCGGGCGAGTGCTGCAAATTAAATCAGGTGCCTTCAACCACATGGTTGGCGAATCGGGCGTAACCGTAATGGGTTCTTACTGGCATCAAGAGTCCGACTCGCAGGGCTACTACACTTATTCTTGCGGAGACGATGAACAGCACCGCACTTATTACGTCTTTGACGTGTTCGCGGCCGGCAGCAACGATCCGATCGCCCAGGTCGGTGTGAGCAAGCAAGACCAAGGAATTTTTCAGTCAGCCACATCTCTTTCTGCTGATGAAGCCGAGACGGCAATCAATGCACAAGCTAATTCGCCAGCTAAGTCACAGATGAATCGCTTCACCAGTAGCAAACCGGTCTCTTTATCCTCGCAGCACTTGCAAGAGAAACGGCAGGAAAAAGCGCCCGTAAAGTTGGGAGAAATTGTGAACCAAGCGATGGCCGGCGCAGCAGACATTGAAGCGTCTCCCTCGGCAGAGGCAAAGGCCAACGGCGCAAAGCCTCAAGCCAGCTCGCCCAGTGCAGCCGGAAAGACGCCGGAAGCGGGCGCTCCCAATGAAGGCAAGAAAGTCCAGGGAGAAAAGCAAGCTGACGCCACGGTTCCTGTGATCAAAGGAGCTCTTGAGTTCATCGTTTGTACGTCGGCTAAATCAATTAAAGTTACCGACAAAAAGCATAAAAAAACTCTTTTTACGGTCAAAAATCTTGATTCCGCTAAACCGGTTCAGAGGTTCGATGAACGCGATCGAGGAAGCGATCAGATCGAAGTTCAATTCCCAGATGAAAAAGGCAACAGCATCGGTTGGATTGCGAAAAGCGCTATCCAACCGCCATCAAGCTGCCCGGCCGCGAAAGCTGCAGTGCCGGCTGCTTCTAAAAGCGGCCTCGCCAAAAGCCTAAATGATGCAAACTGCTGCGAGTTTCCAACGACCAAACGAGCCCAAGTGAGCTACAAAGAAGGCATGCGGCAATACGGCTACCCCCGCGCCGGTGGCGAACGAATTCATGCCGCTTGCGATATCTATCGCCCGCTCGGCGAGGAAATCGTCGCGGTTTCTCCCGGAACAGTCGTTCGCGGATTAAGTTACTTCTATGAGTCGACTTACGAGCTTGAAGTCCGCGGCCCAGGAGGATTCATCGTTCGATATGGTGAAGTCTTAGGACGCGGCCCGAAAGGCGTTGGGCTCGGTGCTACGATTAAGCAAGGTCAAGTCGTCGGCCTCGTCGGTCAAACGACATCACCTCATCCGATGTTGCACTTTGAGTTGTATAGCGGAAAAGGTTCTGGGCCGCTCACCGTCTTTAGCAGCCCCGGCTTCGAGCGCCGCTCAGACCTATTGAATCCGACGGATTATCTGACAAAATGGGAACAAATGACTTTCGGACAGCATTACTAAGTTGGAGTGAAAATGAAGCGGCGGTTTGGTCCAACGATCATGACCTTAGTCATCATTGCCGCGGCGTTCATAGCTCTCTGGGGCGTGACCCGGCACCGAAATTCTCGCTCTGCTTCGGTTCATGGGCAAGCCGTTCTGGAAAATCCAAGCGAGCCAAACAGCGACCCCGCTGAATTTTCGAAATCGGATGCGGCGACGGGGCCTCAGTCCGCGGCGCGAGGTTTCCCAGGTGAAAGTGCTTTAAAACCGACGCGGCCTTTGAAAGAGCTCGCGTCGATTGCTTCGATGTCGCAAATTCTTGCCGACTTTGCCCGTCCCGATCGAAAGCTCAAAGATCTGTTGGTGGCGTTAAAATCTTCGCGTCAAGATCCCTACATCGCGAAATCCGAGAGCCCCTACGTCGGAACTCTCAACATCGTAAGAACCAACAGCCCCCTTCCGGGAACTCGCTATTTTCACGCCCAGTACGAGTCTGACGGTTCGCATGAGCCGATTGTTCAGCACATGTCATTTGAGATTCGTGCCGGCAGTGATGCCGTAGGGGTCGCACGCTCAGCTGTCCTTCAATCTTTTGCCAATCTTGGCGAGCCGAGCAAACACACTGCTGATTTTGTTGAATGGAATTTGCCAGATGGCTACGTTGTTTGGATCAAGAAATTAAATTCAAATGATCTCGAAGGAAACCCGTTTAACGCTTACACCAGTCAAGACGTTGGCACCGTCCGTGTGGCGGTCGAGAAAAATCCTGAAGGAGACGACGACTGATCTAGATGAGCTTGTTTTAAGCCTTCTCAGACACCGGGAACAATTGAACATTGAATTGATAAACCCGGTCGCCCTTGGTGGATTTGCGCTTCACCAAAATATCGGTCTGGAGGCGCTTGCGCATTTGCCGAAGCTCAAAGCGCACTTGCTGAAATTCTTCATCAGTCAATGCCACTGTCAGGGCACCGAATTCGCGATCTTTGGGAGAGTCCCGAAAAAGCGCTTCGATACCGAGGTAAATCAATTCTGCCTGAAGCTTGCGGATGAGGGCGACTGGAAGATCTTGTGGCGACTCAATCAAGTCGCGGGCTTTGACCACTTCGTTACCCTGGCGAACCAGCTCTCCCGAGTCGATTAACTTGCCAAGTGATGTTCGGATGTCATCGGCCGACGTCTTGGCGCGAAAGAGTTTTTGCAAGACGTCCGGGTCAAAGTTGACGTTGGCCTGCTCGGTCATGGCGTAAAGAACCCAACCGATCCAGTCAGGGACTTTTTCCCAATTGCGCTGGGTGATATGGCCGGCGGCGAAGGCTCTTTGGGCTCGCAAATCGGCGAGCTCTTTGAGTGCGCTATTGCGCTCTAATGGCTGCGAGGCTTGGCCGTAGTGCACAAGCGAGCGGAACTCCTCAGTGTCGGCTCGGCTCAGGCGCAACGCTCTGGCAAAGCGTGAGATCATGTCTTCAGACAGATTGCGGCGGCCCTCGATGATGAGCTTGAGGTAATTGGGAGATTTAATATCGGCCGCAGCGGAGAAATGAGAATAGGAGTAAGGGCGCACGCCAGTAGCCTCTGTGGACCGGCGGTAATCGAAGACGTCGCGCAGGTAAGCTCTAAAGTCAGTGTATTCACCCAGTGCAGGCGACTGCACTGGTCCCGTTCCTGGCCCCGTTGCGACGGCAACTGAATTGCGAGCGCTAGGCTTGATTTCGAGCGAACTGTTTGGGGACGGCGAGTTGACAACGGACATTGAGTCTTCACTCCTCGGGCGCACGGGCCCACCCGAGTGATGCTTTCACTCCCTGCCGAGATTGGCAAAGAGTTTCGCCTCGTGCCGTATTATTTGGCGCCGAGAATCGGATCTCGCGTCAGTGTTTGCCAGCGCGCAACTGTCAAGCGAATCGTGTCCTCGCTTGCATTTGCTGAAGCCTTTCGCACTGTGATGTCGAATTGCAAATTGCCACGGCCGTCGTCGCGGACCAGATGAATTTCGCGAATGGTGTTGGCAATCTCGTTAGACAACAAGAAATTATGTCGTCCAATTCGCGTGATTTCTGTCGGCGGATTAGCAATGATCAGGTTTTCATCGATCGCGCCCTCAGGCTTCACCAGAGGTCCTATCAGTCCCATCATTTGCGGGTTACCAACCGGACTCGCGGGCTCCTGCACCCCAAGACGCATAAGAATCGCAAAATCAGATTCACCGAAGATAACTTCTGAAGTGTAGAACGCTAGCGCTTGAACACTATCGGGGCCGCCGCGATTACTGACCGTGTTGAGTAGCAAGTTCATGAAATTGTCGTATTCATGGTTGTGAGAGACGCCCGCTGCGTTTCCTTCAATATAAAGGTAGGCATTGCTTAAGCGCGTAATCACGTGGGCAACGGCCGTGCCGCCGGCAACTTTCCGTTTCAGGCGAACGTGCACGTTATGACATCCACCATTTTGATCCATGCACATCGCTTCAAATGTGACGCCCTTGTCGCCTAGGCTACCGCCGCTCACGTGCAGGCGATTGTCGAGCTGGCCGGTGAAGTTCAAGTTGGCGCGTTGCCCCTGCAGACCGAGGTCGACGGAAAATTTCATCGAACGCACGTTCCAGTCGACTTCGACTGTCGCCATGCCGATCTCTTTGGCAAATTTTTTATTGAGCGCGAGCTGCCTGGAGTTCGTCTCTTGGAGAGCGATCGCAGTCAGTTGATCACGAAGGTCATCGACTCCCGCGCCTGTGTAAAATACAGGTGAAGGTGTGTTAAAAGCAGCCTGGCTTCCAACTGCCGGTTCACCCAATTGCGCCGAAGATTGATAGATCTGGTCGGGCTTTAGACCTGTGGGATCGAGAACAATTTCTCCTGGCACTGGGCCTTGAGTAGAGCCGTCGGCCGGCGGACTGTTTTGATTGGTGCCCGGAATTGCGACGCTAGGAGGAGGAGGCAATGCATTTTGCCCGCCGCCGCCATTGCCATTGTTGTTGCTTCCGACGGTGGGCGGGGGCTGGTGGTTCACGTTACCATGGCCAGTTGCGTTCCCGCCGCTACCAGCGTTCGCACCCGATGACCCGTTCGCACCAGATGCCCCGTTCGCACCAGTTCCAGAATTTGCTCCTGGAGGTGCATCGCCGAGCTGTTGCCCGCTCGGAACTCCCGAAGGTGTATTCGTCGTCACAGTGGGGACGGCAGTCGCCGTCGGCGCCGGAGCCGGCACGGGGGGGCCGTTGTTTCCGCTGTCGTTTTTCGAACATGCCGCAAGCATCGCTCCAGTTAAAGCAAGGGTGACAACCAAACGAGATTCAAACGACTTGCGATGGATGGAGACCATCTCCAAACTCCCTGTTAAAAATTCTAATGTGGGTCCATCGAATAACAGGAGCAAAGCCAAGGCCACTTTCTAAGGTCGTGAGCGCTCTTACCTTGGAATTGGCTTAGGATGAGGTGTTGAACCTTTAGACGAAGTGCCGTGCTTAGGGGTGACCGGTGTGCTAAAACACGGTGATGAGCTCAACCAGCCCAAATTCATCCATCCAACCTGTCGCACCAAAGCCTAAAGGCGCAGGTATCAAGTCGATCATCTTCGGTGGACTGCTGCCGATCATCGCTTTCGCGCTTGTTGAAAATTTCTACGGAACTCTCGGAGGTCTTATCGCCGGTATCGCTTTCGGCGTCGGAGAATTGAGCTACGAGCTTATTCGTTTTCGCAAAGTGCAGTGGATAACGATTGTAGGCAATGCTTTGGTGATTGTGCTTGGTGGTCTTTCGCTCCTCGAAGACAATCCGGTTTTTTTCAAGCTTCAACCGGCAATTTTGATCTTCGTCTTTGCGGGGCTTCTTATTGGCTCGTCGATCATCGGCAAGCCGTTTCTGGTTGAAATGTCGCGCAAGCAAATGCCCGATGCACCTGAAGTCGTGCGCCAGCACCTTGCCCGAATGAATTTGCGGGTCGGATTTTGCCTGGTCGGCATTGGAGCCTTATCCGTTTACGCCGCCTACGCTTGGAGCACGGCAGCCTGGGCTACGCTCAAAGCCGTTGGCGCGCCGGTGATCTTGGTCATATACATGGGCGCGGAAATTATCGTCGTGCGCTACAGAGCAAAAAAACGGAGGCGTCATGAGTCGTGATTTTGATCGGCTCGAACCGCAGTTGATTCTCGATGCCATAGAGGCAGCGGGATTTCGTACGACCGGTGAATACACTCAGCTCAATTCCTACGAAAATCGGGTCTTCGATATTCGCCTCGAAGAATACGCGGGCGCTCCCGATCCTTGCGAGCGAGTGATAGCGAAATTCTACCGGCCGCATCGCTGGAGCGCCGAGGCGATCGCAGATGAACATCAGTTTCTGTTTGATTTGCAGAGTGAAGGAATATCCGCAGTCGCACCTTTAATCCTCAGCAATGGTCGCAGTCTGATCCATCGAGAGGGTTACGAAATGGCGCTGTTTCCGCGGGTGGCGGGGCGCATGCCAGACGAATTTTTGAAGGGCGACCTCGCGCAAGTGGGACGAACCTTGGCGCGCATTCATAACATCGGAGCCAGAAGCAAGGCTCGCTATCGCCCCACCCTTGGCCCTCGGGATTACGGCTGGCCTGCACTCGAGCGGCTCGCAGCTTTTGTCGATCGCGAATTGTGGCCGCGTTACGAGGCTACTGCGATCACGATTCTCGACCATCTCGAAGACCGGCTCGAGCCACGCTCCTTCATCCGACTGCATGGCGATTGTCATAAGGGAAATCTGCTCCACAACGGTTCGGAATTTTTCTTCGTCGACTTCGATGATTTTTGTAACGGCCCGGTCGTGCAAGATTTCTGGATGCTGCTCAGCGGATCAATCGACGACGAGATCGCCCGCGAAGAGCAAGACGACATCTGCAAAGGATACGAAGAGCTTCGCGAAATTCCCGACGAGTGGGATTTGTTTGAACCTTTGCGAGGCCTGCGAATCATCCATTATGCTGGCTGGATTGCGCAGCGCTGGGATGATCCGTTTTTTAAAAGAATTTTTCCGACCTATGAGACCTACAGCTATTGGTTGGATGAACTGGGTCGACTTGAGGCCATTGCCGAGGCGCTCTGAGCTGAAACATTCACTTACGCCGCGGCGCGCCCTGCCTTGCTGGTGAAGGGGCTCCGAGGATAGTATGCGAACCTTATGACCGGGTCCCGTACAATGAAGTCTGATGAATTCCGCTAGGTCCGAAAGGAAGCAACGGTAGTCGGGT
>JAYTRM010000134.1:0-1667 GCA_043746165.1 Bdellovibrionales bacterium
TATCGGGTTTTGCAGGTTCTCTCGATCGGTATTCTCTTAAACGGCATCGCTTTTATTCCGTCGACCCTTTTGCAGAGTGCCGAGCGGCCAGATCTTGGCGCCAAGATTCACTTGCTTGAGTTTCCGTTTTACCTCCCGGCGGTTTGGCTCATGGCCAATCACTTCGGCCTTTTGGGCGCGGCGATTGCTTTCACCGTTCGGGTCGGGATCGATATGTTCTTACTGTTCGGTGCAGTCTGTTGGGTTGTTCCCAATATCACTCGCGAGCTGCTCAGGCTTTTTTGGCCGCTGGTCATGCTTTTGCTTTTCTTTATTCCGCCATTCTTTACGCTGACACTTTCCCTTAGGCTAATTCTTGCTACGGCAATTTTATTCACCTTTGCGTTTGTGTTCTGGATGATCGTTTTGCGCCTCGAGGATCGCCTCATGGTATTGCGGCAGATCCGTCTCGAGGCTAAGCGCAAAAGCCATTACCGGCTCTCGCCCGTGGATCATCACTCTCTCACGCCGGATGTCGGTGGCGAGAAGCCGCGCACCCGAGTCTGGGCTGTGGTGTCTATCTTTAATCCGACTCGGGACGTACTTAAAAATATTCGCTCCTACCTCGATCAAGTTGAGATGGTGGTCGTGGTCGACAACGGTTCAGCGAGTGAAGTCAATGACCTCATCGAGGATCTGGCAAATGAGAAGCTGATTTTAATTCGCAATAACGTAAACGTGGGTTTCGCGGCGGCTTTCAATACTGGAATTCAGATGGCGGCTTCGCGCGGCGCAGAGTGGGTCGTGACGTTTCGTCAAGAAAGCCGTGTTGAACCGGGTTATATCGATTGTTTAATCGACAGCTATTTATCCCACCCGGAGCCAGACCGTGTCGCTTTGATTACACCTCGCCCGACTGAGCGCAAGCAAGTAACCAATTCGCCTTGGGCTGAGGGACGCACGACGGTCACCTCGGGCGCGATGATTAAACTCTCGGCCGTGCACGAAGTGGGGCTCTTTGAGGAGCGCTTTATTTACAGCTATATCGATCACGAATTTGCGCTGAGGCTTATGAGCCACGGGCATCGAGTGATCGAGTCGACCCGGGCAAAATGCCTCGACCACGTGGGTGAGCAACGTCTGCACGGCGCTGCGGGCCTGAGTTTTTCGGCAACTCACCACAGCCCGATTCGCCATTATTATCGTGCTCGCAACCGTTTGGTGATCTACCGGCGCTTCATGTTAATTGAACCAGCTTGGATTCTCAGCGATCTTCGCACCTTCATATCAGATCTTTTTAAAGTCGGTTTCATCGAAGATGAAAAGCTGCGCAAGTTTATTAGCATCGCGCGAGGCTTGTTTCACGGTCTTAAATTTCGCGGAACCGAAGCCGATGTCCCTGGTCTCGACCGACCACTCTTGGCGGTTCAATCGCGCGTGGGCATTGTGCTTGCGACTTATCAACCACCGCTTCGGTTTTTTCGTGAGCAGCTTGAGTCCATTCGAGCGCAGACGGATCCAAACTGGTTTGTGATCATCAATGATGATAACTCTGCAGATTCATATCGCGAGGCCATCCAAAAGATGGCGCAGGATATTTTAACCCCTGGCTTAGACGGTCGTTCTCGCTTCACTTTTCAGCAAAATCTTGGACTCAAAGGCGTGGTTGGAAATTTCGCCGATGGCCT
>JAYTRM010000135.1:0-2776 GCA_043746165.1 Bdellovibrionales bacterium
ACTCTGCACTGGCGAAGCCTGCGCAAGTTTTAATTTTACGGCATGCTGAAAAGCCTGAAGAGGGTGAAGACCTGAGCGAGCAAGGCCGAGCCCGAGCGCAAGCACTGGTCGGTTTTTTTCAAACCAACGCCACGGTTAACCAGTATGGTAAACCGGTCGCAATCTATGCCACTGCGGCCAATGACAGAACATCTCATCGGCCGGTTGAAACTATCCAGCCGACGGCTGATGCCTTGGGAGTCGCGCTCAACAGCCAGTTTGCCGATGATGAGTATTCTTTGCTCGTCAGAGATGTGCTGAGCAACCCGGCCTACGATGGAAAAACGGTCATTATTTGTTGGCATCATGGCACCATCCCAGACATGGCGCGGGACTTTGGCGCACGAAACATTCCCCAAAAGTGGCCGAGCGAGGTGTTTGATCGCGTTTGGGTCCTGCGCTTCGACGGGGGCTCGGGAGTCAGTTTTACTGATATTCCCCAGCACGTACTCCCTGGCGATTCGTAATTACCCCGGCGCGGCACAGATGAGGACGTGATTTACGCCGTCGCAAAATCAGGTTAGCATCCTGGCTCACCTTTTTTTTTGAAGAATCAATTTACTTTTCGCCCTAAGGATTTCCATGACGGCCGATCTTTTTGATGACGACTTCCAAGACGACAAGAAATCATCCGACTTTGCCAAAATGTTTGAGGCCTCGCTCGGTGGAGTCGAAAAAAAGCTCAATGTTGGCGATAAGATACAAGGTGAAGTGCTCGCGGTTGGGCGTGAAGAGATCTTTGTTTCGACCGGCACGACGGACGATGGCATCGTCTTAAAGACGGAGCTCAAAAAAGATCAGCCAGATCCAAAAGTTGGCGACGTGATGACCTTGTTTGTCACTCAAATCAAAGACGGTCAATACTACCTCTCGCCAAGTCCGACGGCCAAGAATTTGGCAGATGATCTCGAGGATGCTTTTGATATGATGTTGCCGATCGAGGGCAAGGTGACTGAAGTTTGCAACGGCGGTTTTCGAGTTTCAGTCATGGGCAAAATGGCTTTCTGCCCGATCAGCCAGATCGACTTGCGCCGGGTCGATGATTCGAGCCTTTACATCGGTAAGAAGTTTGAGTTTATCGTCACGCAATTTTCGGAGCGCGGCCGCAATGTCGTTGTCTCGAGACGGCGCCTGCTCGAAGAGCAGCAGGAGTCTTCGCAAGCTGCGTTTCTTGAGGATCATAAACTCGGCGACCTGGTTCAAGGCGTAGTCACCCGCATGGAAAAATTCGGTGCGTTTGTCGAGCTGACCTCAGGAGTCGAAGGCCTCGTTCACATCTCAGAAATTTCTTGGTCGAGACTCGGCGATCCCCACGAAGCCCTATCGCTGGGCCAGTCGGTCTCCGCAAAAATTTTGAAGATGGAAGCGGAGGGCGGTCGCACCAAGATTTCGCTCTCGATTAAACAAGCAACCCAACAACCTTGGGAGGCCATGCCTGCAGCTATAGTCGAAGGCGCGACAGTCGAGGGCAAAGTAACCAAGTGTTTGAATTTCGGTGCCTTTGTCGAAGTCGCACCGGGCATCGAAGGCCTTGTTCCACTTTCTGAAATGAGTCATACGAAGCGGGTCTTACGCTCGGACGAACTTTTTAAAGAGGGTGATCGAATCACAGTGTTGATCAAAGAAATTCGCGGGGATGAGCGGCGCTTGTTGTTGTCGTTCAAAGATTCTGGCGGAGATTCCTGGTCCAATGTCGGCGAGAAACTTAAAATAGGTACGATTGTGCGCGGGCGGGTAGAGCGGCGGGAGCCGTACGGGCTTTTCGTTAAACTCGATGAAGGCGTCGTCGGTTTGCTGCCGAAATCAAAAGCCGCTGAAAGTTCTGATTTCTCTTACGATAAATATAAAGTCGGTGATGAGGTGACAGTTGAGGTCGCGGAAATTCGCGAGCAAGACCGGCGCATTTCTCTTTCTGTGCCACTTGACCCCAACGCAGAAGTCTGGCGTGGCTATTCGTCTAAGGTCGAGCCAAATGCTAACCTCGGGACCTTGGGTGATCAGTTTAAGACTCTCTTTTCGGCGCAAAATGACACTCCAAAGGCCGGGCAGAAAAAAAAGTAGGACGAGCGCAGAGTTTTGGGACAAACGCAGGTTGTTCCTGAACTCAACTGAAAGTATTGACCTGGACTGAAACGACAAATCTTAGTTGTCTTTAACCGGTTTTCGGGGTCTAGCTTCTCGAGCCAAGCCCTTGCTGACCTCCTTCGTGAAAGTTAAACTTATAGAGTATTCTAGAGAGTTTGGCGCTTGAATCGAAGGAGCCCGGATGCAGGATTTTGGTGCGGTCAGCTCAAAAGACCAATGGAAAATATTCGACCAACTCCTGGATGCCGTGGTGATCGTCGATCGCGAACGGCGGCTTTATTACGCCAATGAAAGTTTCCAGCATCTTTGCAACGTCGCTGCTCGAGCCGTGAGCAACCATGAGCAAGTGACAAAATTTATTGAGCTCCCTGAAGAGTGTTGGACTTCTCTCAATGCTGCAACTTCGCCTTCCGAAAATGACGAGAGTGCGAGCGGTTATCGCGAGGTCGGCTACATCACAAAGAGTGGTGGCTTTGGCCGGACCCAAGTGTACACCGGAAAAATTAAGGTTCCTTGGCTCGCAGACAGCCAGTTGTTTTTTCTCATTCTTCGTGACGTTACTCTCGAAACTCGTCTGCACGCAAAGTACAAGGTTCAAATCGAGGCTAATGAAAAGCTGATCACCGAACTTAAGCGCGGTTTGACGGAAACC
>JAYTRM010000136.1:0-11290 GCA_043746165.1 Bdellovibrionales bacterium
GCCTATAGCCTACGTGCTGCTTTTGCCGGTCCTGTTTGCTGCGGGAATGTCGCTGGTTGATACGACCGACGGGGTTGCGATGCTGGGAGCGTACGGATGGGCGTTTCTGAAGCCCGTGCGAAAGCTCTTCTACAACATTTCGGTGACTTCGGTCTCCATTCTGATTGCGCTGCTGATCGGCGGCGTCGAATTGCTTCAGGTCATTGGCGACGAGACCTCCGCTACCAGTGGATTTTGGCATGCGGTCCAAAGCTTTCCGCTTGAGAACATGGGCTTCTATATCATCGGAATCTTTATCGCATGCTGGGCAATATCCGTGCTGGTCTATCGTCTTCGTAAAGTTGACGACTTAGATCGAGCGATCAGCGCGCGACGCGCACCCTCGATCGATTGACCCGAATCATAGTTGAATGCGAACGACGTTACCACCGAGCGGGCGGCGCTCGACAACGATCTTCCGCGCGTAACGGTCGATAAGAAAAAGCCCGCGCCCACCTTCGACGTACGGGTCTTCGGGCAATCGCGCATTCCATTCGAACTGCGGTCCGCGATCGAAGACGCTGAGCCAGAAATCATCGCCATCTGCATCGAGGAAGAGCTCGATCGGTCCGGGCGCGTGACGAACGACGTTCGCGACGACTTCGGTGAAAATCAGCTTGATCACGAACGTATCCACCTGCGCATCTAAGCGCTCGAGCGCCGCTATAAATTCGTCCCGAACGCCAAGAGCACGCTCGGCGTGCTCCGACGAGAATTGCCAAGCCATAACGGCACCTTTCCCCAGGTAGGGCTAGGCAAACCTTGCAACGGCATGTGGACCATTCAATCGAGAAGCCAGATCCGGTCCAGCTCCACGGCCCGCAGCATCGTCATCAATGCGGCGCAGGAGTCCAGGTCGATTGTCGCTGCGCCCCAAATGAAGGCCGACAAGGGAGTTTCAGGCCACGGTTTAAAAACAACCGATAAAAAAACCGATAAAAAAACCGATAAAAAAACCGATAAAAAATCTGAAAAACCGCATGAAAAGTCCGTTGAAGCTTCGCCGTCTGTCGCATTGAAGGTCAAGAAGGCAAAAATCGAGTCTCCTGCTGAAGAGGAGGCGACGGGTATCGCCAAGGGTATCGTCATAGAATCGCGCGATGAGGCTTCCGCGGTCGACAATCGTGAAAGCTCAAAGGTCGCCGCCCCGGTCGACACTGCAAACGCCGATGAAATCATTCTCACTGATGCGGACGGACGTCGCTATTGCCGAGTCAAGGAGTGTGACCAGTTATCGACCGTCGACGGTTACTGTCGTTTTCATTACCTCTTGTTTTGGAAAAACATCCAGAACCGCAAAAAGATTCTTTCCGAAGGCAAGCTCGAACGATACGTCGAAGAACTGACTTCTCGCTATCCAGATAAATTTCTCGAATTGTTACGCAAAGATTTGCGCAGCGAGAAAGATTTCAACTCAGCCATTCAAGAACTTGAAATCGATGATTCGGGTAACGACAATGAATTTGAAGACGAGGCGCAGTCTTACCTCGATGAAGTTCGAGGAATGTCGAGCGAGCCAACAAGCGAACGCGAAGAAGATTTCTAGGGCCGGGCGGGTTGGCTGCGGTCGGCTTATCGGTCGCGGCAGCGGTAGCAGCAGGGTGAGTTGAACCGCAACTGCCGCGGCTTTTACGGCTACTGGATCTGCTGCTCACTCTCCGCGCGTTTTCTGAGCTCTTCTTGGACATCAAAGGCCAGCTCAGCATCAATTTCAGCTTTCGTGAGAGCATCCTCGTTTTCCGGAAGTTGATGCAAAAGGGCGTCGTCTGTCAGTCCAAGAAGTCGGTCGGCTTCATCTTCGAGTCGACTGTTGATGCTAGACTGTTGGACGTAGAGAGTTTCTCCCTCAAATTCGAGCGCCGTCCAATGAAATGGGAGCTTAAAGTCTTCGTCATCGCCGAGCTGGAAATATTCTTCCATGAGGCTTCCGAGTGAGTCGATGCACGTGTAGATCTGATCCATGACCTCACTTTTCCGCGCGGCTATGCCGTCCTCATCTGAAATGCCCGCTCCAGCCGTAGGTTCGTTCAAATCGATGGAAGCCTCAAAATTGATCTGTTTCAAACGGCCCTTTTGCAGATAGCCGATGCGAATCATGGCTTCTTTTGGATAAATGCGTCCTTCCGCAATGAATTCGCCTTCTTGGGCTTCAAAATCGAACTGGCGGACGAAGATTTCCTTGAGTTTGGCTAGGAAATCAGCTGGCAAATCGGTCCATTGATGCGCCTCAGTGTGCCGGGGCGTGAAGCTGCCCTTGGTCGCGAGATGCGGGGCGGGGCTGCCACCTTGGTTCTTGGTATTTTCTTGGCTCATTTTTCCTCCTTTGGAGGTGCCGACAACCGGTAGTTGGCCTGCGGGATTTGACAAGGTCTTGGCGGCTGTCTATACCTCGAAGCTCAAATGTATTCCAGGATTTAATGCACAATGCCGTTCGGAGATTTCTCGTGATAAATCAAGATATCGGTCGTGGAGAAGGCGTCTTCATCTCCACCTACGGCTGCCAAATGAACGTCAACGACACCGAGCGGATGCTCGCGCTTCTTGAAATGATTGGCTTTGTTCCGGTTTCCGAGCCTCGTAAAGCTTCGCTCATCATTATTAATTCTTGTTCAGTTCGCGAAAAGCCCGTGCACAAAGTGCATTCGGAGCTTGGCCACTACCGTGAGATGAAGGAATCCAATCCCCGCGTCAGGCTCGGTGTCGGCGGGTGCGTGGCCCAGCAAGAAAAGCAGAAGCTTCTCAAAGACATTCCGCTGCTCGATTTTGTTTTTGGAACTGACTCCATCGACCAGCTGCCGGAGATCATCGCGAGGAGCTACAGCTCCAAAGAGAAGGTGGTTTCCGCAAAATTTGACCATGAGAATCCTTATACCGTTGAGACCCTCATTCGCAATCCGGGCGTGGCAGCTTTTGTCAACATCATGAAGGGCTGCGATAATTTTTGCACGTTCTGTGTGGTGCCGTTCACACGGGGCCGTGAGCGTAGTCGGGGCTTAAAAGAGCTTTTGAGCGATATCCGAGCCTTGACGGTGCGAGGAGTAAAAGAAGTTACGCTACTCGGTCAAAATGTGAATAGCTACGGGTCTGACTGCGGCGCGAATTTTGCGGACCTTTTGCGGGTCTTGGCTGAGGATACAGATCTTGAGCGGATTCGTTATACGACTAGCCATCCCAAGGATTTCAATCAGGAACTTGTGGATATCAGCCAAAAGTATCGTTCCAAGATTTGCGACTATATCCATCTGCCGGCGCAGAGCGGCAATAGCGAAGTGTTAGCGCGCATGAACCGTGGTTACACCCGCGAACAGTATCTGGAAAAAGTGGCTATGATTCGCGAAGGTATTCCCGGCGTTGTGCTGTCAACCGACATCATCGTCGGCTTTCCCGGTGAGACCAGGCAGCAATTTGACGACACCATGTCGCTGATTGAAGCTGTGCGCTACGATAATATTTACGCCTTCAAATACAGCCCCAGACCTTTCACGAAAGCCGCGAAGTACACCGATCAAATTTCCGATCTTGAGGCACAAAGACGCCTCCAGCTTCTGCTCGACCGGCAGCGTGAAATCTGCTTTGATCTCGCCAAAGCTTATCAGGGTACCATGGTTGACGTTTTAGTTGAAGCAAGGGCAGAAGTGGCCGGTCAATTTCAAGGTCGAACGACGCAAAATAAAAATGTTTTTTTCTCAATACCTGGACACGAACAAAATCCAGATGCTTCCGCTGGCGAACGGTTAATCGGACAGACCGTTCCCATAAAAGTGAACCGAGCCTTTCCAACCGTCCTGCGTGGGGAGCTGATTTTGCAATGAAAATGAAGACAGCAAAGACCCGAACTCAATTGCCTCGTAAGCTAACAACCAAAAAAGTCCAAGGCGACGACAAGCCTCCAGTGATCGCGGCCACTTCCAGGCCCGTTGCGAAGCCAAGAATCAAAAATGGAAACGGAATTTCACACGTTAAGGTGACGGAAGTAACGCGATCGTCAGAGGGTATCGAGCTTTTCCCACACGGTATTTCAGTTTCGACGGCGCTGGGGAGACCTGTTTTGATTCTCAAAGACAAGACGACTGTCGATGTCTTGCCAGTCTGGATGAATCCACTCGATGCCGGCGTCGCTCTTGCTGAACTTTCGCAAAGCACAGGTGTGACGCCTCACTCTGTCACGCGGCGTCTTTTGGCTCAGTTGAATGTGAAGCTTGAAAAGTGTGTTTTTACTGAAATCGTTGGCCACCATCAATTTGTTGATCTGACTTTCGAGACCGCGGAAGCTTCAAAGCCTGGCTTTTGCCTGACCCGCGTTCGTGCCGACGAGGCGATGTCTTTTTGCTTGCAAGCGCGTGCACGGTTTTTCGGCACGAAGGCTTACATGGCGCAGTGTAGATCGCTCGATGTCGATCTTTCTACTTTTGAAAACAATTTGGTGCAGGGCCAATTGAACGATCTTAAAACTGAGATCGAAAATAGTTCCAAGAAGAATCCCTATGTGATCTAACCTGTCCATGATTATGCCTCTTCTCGGCCACCATCCGCGTATCGGCGAAGGAACTTACCTTGCCGAGGGTCCGAACGGCGAAAGCTGTTGCCAGATCATTGGCGACGTTACGATTGGCAAAGACTCCTCCATTTGGTTCAGCACGGTGCTTCGCGGAGATGTGGGTCCGATTATCGTCGGCGACGAATCCAATATCCAAGACGGCAGCGTCATTCACGGCACATTCAAGAAGGCCTTTGCCACGATTGGCAATCGCGTGACGGTTGGGCATTCGGTGATTATGCACGGCTGTCGTATTGATGATCTCTGCCTGATCGGTATGGGTTCGATCATTATGGACAATGCCCACATCGGGCCCGGCAACATTGTCGGTGCCGGTTCGCTCGTCACCGAAGATGCAAAATTCCTAGAGAGCGGCTGGTTGATTCTCGGCCGGCCAGCCAAGGCCGTGAGACGTCTGAAGCCTGAAGAGATTCAGTTTCTTTCTCAGTCGGCAAAAAATTACCTCAATTACAAGACCTGGTACCAGAAACCCAATCGCGGAGGCACATGATGGCTCAACCGTCGTCGCAAATTGAAGATATCAAATACGCGCTGACTTTCGATGATATCTTGCTGGTGCCTCAGTACTCCGAAATAGTTCCGACAGAGATTTCACCGAGATCCGAATTTGCCCGCGGCATGATTTTACACAGCCCGATCTTATCGGCGGCGATGGACACAGTCACCGATAACAGAATGGCAAGAGTCATGGCCCAGCAAGGTGGCCTCGGAGTGATCCATAAAAACATGAGTGTCGAGGCGCAGGCCTTTCAAGTTGAGAAGGTTAAAAAATATGAAAGCGGCATGATTCGCGAGCCCATCACCCTTGAACCGACGCGTAAGGTGAGTGCGGCGCTGGACCTGATGCGCAAGTATTCGATTAGCGGTGTGCCGGTGACCGTAGGTGGCGTGCTCGTCGGAATTCTCACCAATCGAGATTTACGTTTCGAAACGAATCTCGATCAGCCGATCGAAAATATTATGACCAAAGACAAGCTGGTCACCGCAGAAGTCGGGACGACACTCGAGCAGGCAAAACAAATCTTACAACGCCACCGGATCGAAAAACTTCCGGTCGTTGACCGCGAGGGGCGTCTCAAAGGATTGATTACCATTAAAGATATCGAGAAAGCCAAGGCCTACCCTCATGCTACAAAAGATAGCCACGGTCGCCTGATGGTCGCGGCAGCGGTGGGAATCGACCAGACATCTCGCGACCGGGTCGCCGCGTTGTCGGCTGCAGGCGTCGATGTCGTGGTGATTGATACGGCCCATGGGCATTCGAAGAACGTCCTCGCGATGGCCGCCTGGGTGGCGCAAAATTATAAAGATGTGATGATCGTGGCCGGCAATGTCGTCACCGCCGAAGCAACCGAGGCCTTGATGGATCAAGGAGTTGACGTTGTCAAAGTGGGCGTCGGCCCAGGATCGATTTGCACGACACGGATCGTGGCGGGTGTTGGCATGCCGCAAATTTCTGCGGTGATCGAATGCTCGCAAGCCGCAAAAAAGCGCGGCAAAACAATCATCGCCGACGGCGGCATAAAGTACTCGGGTGACATCACCAAAGCTTTGGCACTCGGAGCGGGCTCAGTCATGATCGGCGGCCTGCTCGCAGGCGCCGACGAAAGTCCTGGCGAAACAATTCTGTACCAAGGACGCACTTACAAAGTTTATCGCGGCATGGGATCTCTCGGCGCCATGGAGCAAGGATCAAAGGATCGTTACTTCCAGGGTGATGTCACGGATTTTGATAAATTGGTTCCGGAAGGAATTGAAGGCAAGGTGCCTTACAAAGGCTCAGCGTCGGCGATTTTGCACCAGCTCTTGGGCGGTGTTCGCTCGGGCATGGGTTACATGGGTGCGGCGAGCGTCGCCGAGCTTCAGAAAAAAGCGAAGTTCGTCCGGATCAGCGCTCAAGGACTTCGCGAATCACACGTGCACGATGTCAGCATCACGAAAGAGGCGCCGAACTATCGCCTCGAGTAGATGGCTCGTCGAAAGGGGAAAATGAAACCGGAAACTGGTGGATTCGTCGTTCTCGACTTTGGTTCGCAACTCACCCAGCTCATTGCTCGGCGCCTGCGCGAGCTCAATGTTTACTCAGAGCTTTTGCCCTATGACGCCGACATTGCGCGAATTCGTGCCCTGAAGCCAAAGGGCATTATTCTCAGCGGCGGACCAAGTTCGGTTTACGACGAAGGTGCGCCGACGCTCTCGGTTCGCAGTCTTTCCGAAATCGCGCCCATCCTCGGAATCTGCTACGGCATGCAGCTGATCGCCCACGACCTTGGTGGAACTGTCGAAACGAGTCCGACCCGCGAATACGGTTTCAATCAAGTCACCTGGCGCGGACACTTAACGTCTTCTCAAACAAGTGCTTTGGCTAAAGCCTTAGGGAGCGGTAGCCGCGTTTGGATGAGTCACGGAGATGTCGTCAAGACCCCTCCGGCCGGATTTCGTGTCTGCGGAGTGAGTGAGTCTGGACACCTCGCTGCGATTGCCAGCGAACGTATTTGGGCGATTCAGTTTCATCCCGAAGTCGCTCATACCGAAAAAGGTATTGAGCTCCTGCGAGCCTTCGCGTTTGACCTTTGCGGAGCCACCGCCAATTGGGATCCGCCCCATATCACTTCGCACTTATTGGCTGAGCTTCGTGATTCGGTTCCCGCTGGTGAGCACGTTTTGTGTGGACTCTCTGGAGGCGTGGACTCCTCGGTTGCGGCACTTTTGCTCACGCGCGCGCTGGGGGCAGAGCGGGTGCATTGCGTTTTTGTCGATAACGGCGTGCTTCGAAAAAACGAGTATAGCGATGTCCTCGCTCAATATAAACGTGTCGGCCTCAATCTTCTCGCGGTCGATGCCCAAGATGAATTCTTAAACGCCCTCGAGGGTGTTTCTGATCCGGAAAAAAAACGCAAGACCATTGGCCGGGTTTTTATCGATGTGTTTCAAAGGGCGGCAGACAAGGTGGCCCGCGATACCGGTCGCACCTGCGGATTTCTCGCTCAAGGAACGCTTTACCCCGACGTGATCGAAAGTGTTTCGCCGCGCGGAGCTTCGGTGACCATTAAATCTCACCACAATGTCGGTGGGTTACCTGAGAAAATGAAGATGAAGCTTGTTGAACCGCTACGTGAACTCTTCAAAGACGAAGTCCGCATGATCGGAGCGGAGCTCGGACTTCCGCGTGATGTGTTGTGGCGCCATCCCTTTCCTGGGCCGGGCCTCGCGATCCGGATCATGGGCGCAATCACTCGTCCTGACCTCGAAACTCTGCGCGACTGCGATTATATTTTCACGTCAGAGCTTCGCGCAAAAGGGCTCTACGATAAAATTTGGCAAGCTTTCTGCGTTCTTTTGCCGGTGAAGACGGTGGGTGTTCAGGGTGACGGACGGACCTATGAAAAAGTCTTGTCTCTTCGCGCCGTCACCTCTTCGGACGGAATGACGGCTGATTGGTATCCTTTTGAATTTGAATTCCTGCGCCAAGTTTCAAACCGAATCACCAATGAGGTCAAAGGTGTTAACAGGGTTGTTTACGATGTGACTTCAAAACCGCCTGGCACGATCGAATGGGAATGACGCTCGGTAGCGAGTTCTTCTAAAGTCGGGACAGCCGAGTCCGCGGGCCGGAGTCCAGAAAACTGACAGCCTAGATTTTCTGTAACATAAGGGGTAAAGTCCAGCACATGTCGACCAAGCCAGGCTTCGTGCATCTTCATGTTCATACGCAGTATTCGCTGTTAGAGGCGACCTGCCGAGCCGATAGGCTTGTCAAAAAAGCCTTAGCGAGCGAAATGCCGGCCGTGGCGATCACCGATAATGGCAACATGTTCGGCGCAGTGGAGTTTTACTTTGCGTGTAAAGACGCAGGCATCAAGGCGATTTTGGGGATGGATGTTTATCTCGCTCCGAAATCACGACTCGCTAAGGGTGAGGACCGTGAAGCTGCACAGATGCCCAATAAGCGACTCGTGCTTTTGGCAAAAAACTATCACGGCTATCAAAATCTTTGCCGCCTATCCTCAATCGGCTATCAAGAGGGCTTTTACTACAAACCGCGAATTGATTACGATGTTTTAAAGACTTACAGCTCAGACCTGATCTGTCTCAGTGGCAATTCGCGCGGCGAGATCGCCCAGACTTTAGAGCGGTTCGGGCGAGAGGCTGCGATCGTTAAGATCAAGGAGCTCGCTGAGATTTTTCCCGATTCGTTTTATCTCGAGCTCAACCGTACCGGAACTCCTGAGTGGGAAAAGATCAATCCGTTTTTGATTGAAGCTTCGCGTGAAACCGGAATTCCGCTGGTTGCGACCAACAACGTTCATTATGTCGAGCAAGACGATCAGCTTGCCCAAGAAGTTTTGATCTGCATTGGCTCCAACAAAACCCTGCAAGATGAATCGCGCTTTCGTTTAGGGTCTGACCAGTTCTATTTTAAGTCCGCAGATCAGATGAGAGCTTTGTTTCATGATATTCCCGAGGCCTGCGATAACACTTTGAAAATCAGCGAGCTTTGCGACGTCAAATTCAAGCTCAAAGACGAGGCCGGAAAATCGATTTATCACCTGCCAAAATTTCCAACTCCCGAAGGATTTGATCTCACGGGCTATATTCGAGAGCGGGCGCTCAGCGGTCTTGAAGTCCGCTTTGCGGAAGCCCAGGCACGCGGCGAGGCCGTCGCGGAAGAAAAAAAGCCGGGCTACTTCAAACGCCTCGGTTACGAACTCGGCATCATCGACAAGATGGGTTTCACGTCGTATTTTTTGATAGTCCAAGACTTTATCAATTGGGCAAAGGACAACGGCATCCCCGTTGGGCCCGGCCGAGGTTCAGGCGCGGGCAGTCTCGTTGCCTACAGTTTGCGAATTACTGATCTCGATCCAGTGCCTTACAATCTTCTCTTTGAGCGATTTTTGAACCCTGAGCGGATCTCGATGCCAGACTTCGATATCGACTTTTGCCAAGATCGCCGGCAAGAGGTGATCCATTACGTAACCAAAAAATACGGCCAGGAAAACGTTTCGCAAATCATCACTTACGGAAAACTACAGGCGCGCGCAGCGATTCGCGATGTCGGACGTGTTCTTGGTATGACCTATGCGGAAGTCGACGTGATCTCAAAGCTCATGCCAGAAAAACTCGGGCTGACCCTGGAGGGAGCGCTTGAGCTCGAACCGCGGATCAAAGAGCAGATGGATCTCAATCCGCAAATTGCGACTCTGATCGATCTTGCGCGTAGGGTTGAAGGTCTGCTGCGCAACGCTGGCATCCACGCGGCCGGTGTCGTCATCGCGAGTCAGCCTCTCGTGACTTTGGCGCCGCTTTACCGCGGCGCCGAGGGTGAGCAGGTGGTCCAGTTCGATATGAAATGGGCCGAAAAGATTGGTCTGATCAAATTCGATTTCCTCGGTCTAAAGACGCTCACGCACATTCAAAATGCTCTCAACTTGGTTAAAGAAAATCGCGGAATTACTTTGCAGCCGCAGGAAATTCCGATTTCAGATCCAAAGATCTACGACCTTATGTCGTCGGGCGATACCGCAGGGGTGTTTCAGTTCGAAGGTGATGGCATCACCGATGCTGTGCAAAAGATTCGTCCGCGCACCTTTGAAGATATCACCGCTATCAACGCACTCTATCGACCGGGCCCGATGGATATGATTCCCGAGTACACCGCGCGAATGCATGGTGAAAAGGAAGTGGAGTATCTCTTTCCGCAACTTGAGCCGATCCTCAAGGAAACCTACGGCATTATTGTCTACCAAGAGCAGGTCATGGCTATCGCTTCGGAAATCGCCGGCTACAGTCTCGGCGAAGCCGACATGCTCCGTAGGGCCATGGGTAAAAAAATCGCAGATGAAATGGAGAAGCAAAAAACGCGCTTTATGCAGGGCGCTGAGACGCTAGGGTTTGACCAGAAGAAGGCCGGTGAACTCTTTGAGCTCATGAAGGAATTTGCGAACTACGGATTCAATAAGTCGCACGCGGCGGCATATTGCGTGGTCACCGCGCAAACTGCGTGGCTCAAGCATGAATATCCGATCGAATTCTTCGCGGCACTTCTTTCGACAGAAATGTCGAACACCGACAACATCGTCAAATACGTCAAAGATGCTAAAGGACGAGGAATTGAAGTTCTCGCTCCGCACGTCAACCACTCCGACTGGAAATTCACCGTTAAGGGAGAGACCATGTTCTTTGCCCTGGGCGCCATAAAGGGTGTGGGTGAAGCTGCGGTTGAGGCGATCTTGACTGCGCGCAAACAGCAGCCAAATGAAAAATTTGCCGACCTTGAGCAATTCTTTAGCAGCATTGATCTTCGCAAAGTGAATAAAAAAACGATAGAGTGCTTAATCAAGGCCGATGCGTTTGCCGACATGGGCACGCACCAGGCGCAATTGATGAAGGGCTATGAAAAGTTTCTCGATCGCGCCGAATCTCTGCGCAAAGACCGCGACGTTGGTCAGGCGTCGCTCTTTGATCTCATGTCGGAAGAGGAAACCAAGGTCGAAAACGTGCGCCTTGAAGATTGCGAAGTTTGGCCGCGAGCCGCAAAACTTCAGTACGAAAAAGAAGTTTTGGGGTTTTATCTCAGCGATCATCCGATGTCAGGACTCTCCAAGGTTGTGCGGATTTGGACGACCTGCCTGATTGAGGGCTTAAATAGCCAAGAGCCCGATCGCCGCGTGATCGTCGCGGGTCTGGTAA